>JAKFFL010000043.1:0-4301 GCA_036675225.1 Sphingomonas sp.
TGACCGCATGACTTTTGTGACCGTAGGCCGGGGTTTGGCTTGCCCTTGGCGGCGACGGGCCTAGCCTTGCGGCCATGGCGACGAAGCGGGGCAGTGAGTCGGGCAAGAGCGGGTCGCGGCCGGCGCGCCGGACTTCCCCCACGTCCGCCGACGCCGCGCGGTTCGATTTCGCCGCCGTCCTGTCGATCGCCGACGCGCTGCCGATGGCGATCGCCTTCGTCGACACCGATTTGCGCTACGTCTTCGCCAACAAGGCCCTGTCCGATTTCCTCGAGACGCCGCGCAGCAAGATGATCGGCCGGACCATGGCCGAGGTGCTGCCGGCCGACGTCATGGCGGCGCGGGCGCCGATGCTCGCCGGGGCGCTGGCCGGCGAGCGGCAATGGTTCGCCGCCGACTTCCCGCACCCCAGCCGCGGCCCGCTCGCCATCCAGTCGGAATATCTGCCGCAGAAGGACGCCGAGGGGCGGGTCGCGGGCATCATCATCATCGTCCACGACGTCACCGAGCAGCGGCTCGCCGAGCGGGCGCTGAAGGAAAGCGAGGCGCGCTTCCGGCGGATCGCCAATTCGGCGCCGGCGATCATGTGGGTGACCCGGCTCGACCGCAGCCGCGACTTCGTCAACGACGCTTACATGGACTTCCTCGGCACCGACGACCGCGAGTTCGCCCGGGCCTATGACTGGCGCAGCGTCATCCACCCCGACGATGTCGCGCGGATCACGGCGGAAAGCATCGCCGGCGAGGCCAGCCTCGAGCCGTTCACGCTCGAGGGACGGTTCCGGCGCGGCGACGGCGAGTACCGCTGGCTCAAGAGCACCAGTCAGCCGCGCTTCGGGCCGGGCGGCGAGCTGATCGGCTTCATCGGCGCCGCCGCCGACATCACGCTCACCAAGGAAACCGAGCTGGCTTTGCAGGCCCAGGTCGCCGAGCGGACGGCGGCGCTGGCGGCGAGCGAGCAGCGCTTCCGCGCCATCTTCGATTCGATCCTCGAGGTGATCGTGCTGCTCGACCCCAAGGGCATTGTGCTCGAGCTGAACCAGAAGTCGGCGAGCTGGCGCGACCCGCATCCGGAGCAGGCGGTCGGGCTCAAGATCTGGGACGCGCCGACGCTCACGGCCTATCCGCAGCACATCGCGACCCTGAAGCGCGGGGTGGCCAAGGCGGCGGCCGGCGAATTGTTCAACGAGGAAGTGCGGATGGAGCGCGCCGGCGTTCCCACCGCCTTCCTCGACGTCGCCGTCCAGCCGATCCGGGATGCCAAGGGCAAGATCATCTACCTATTGTTCGAAGCACGCGACATCACCGAGCTGAAGGCGGCGCAGGAGCAGCTTCGCCAGAGCCAGAAGATGGAGGCGCTGGGGCAGCTGACCGGCGGCATCGCCCATGACTTCAACAATCTGCTGACGGTGGTGGTCGGCGGGCTCGACCTCATCGCCCGCCAGGTCAAGGACGAGCGGCTGCAGCGTTATGCCGCCAACGCCCTGACCGCTGCCGAGCGGGGCGCCCGATTGACGGCGCAATTGCTGGCCTTCAGCCGGGTACAGAAGCTGGAGGTCAAGCCAACCTATGTCGCGCCGTTGATCGAGGGCATGCGGCCCTTGCTCAAGAATGTGCTCGGGCCGGCGATCGAGAAAAGGTTCGAGCTCGAGAAGACGCCGGTGCCGGTGATGGCCGACCCGACCCAGCTCGAGCTGGCCGTCCTCAACCTCGCCATCAACGCCCGCGACGCCATGCCCGACGGCGGCGTCCTGACCATCGCGACGACGGCGATCGCGGTCCGCGACGATCCCGAGCTCGCCGACGGCGACTATGTCGAGTTGTCGGTGCGCGACACCGGCGGCGGCATGGACCCGGAGGTTGCGGCGCGCGCCTTTGAGCCGTTCTTCACCACCAAGGAGGTCGGCAAGGGCACCGGGCTTGGCCTGTCGATGGTTTATGGCGTCGCCCGCCAGTCGGGCGGCACGGCGCGGATCGACAGTGTGCCCGGCGAGGGGGCCATCGTCCGCCTGCTGTTCCGCCGCGCCGAGGAGCCGGCCGAGACCAGCCAGGCCGAGCGCGGCAGGGCGGCGCGCAAGGCGGCGCGGCGCCGGGCCAACGTCCTGGTCATCGACGACGACCCGGACGTGCGCGCGTTCATCGCGGCGAGCCTGGTCGATTACGGCTATGCGGTGCGCGAGGCGGCCGATGGCGCCGCCGGCCTGGCCGCCTTCGCCGAGAAACGGCCGGACCTGGTCATCCTCGATTTCGCCATGCCGCTGATGCCCGGCAGCGAGGTGGCGGCGCGGATGCTGCGCGACGTCGCCGGGCAGCCGATTCTGTTCGTCTCGGGCTATCAGGAAACCGAGGCGATCCGCGCCGCCGCCCCCGATGCCCATATCCTCGCCAAGCCGTTCCGCCCCGACGCGCTCGACGCCGCGGTGCGCGACTGCCTCGACCAGGGAAAGAAACCTCGCGCCTGAGCGTTCTGGCGGGCATGATCGGGCTTATCCTCGGCATTGCGGCGCAGGCCGCGCTGGCTTCCGCGCCGGCCATTACGAACCCGCATGCCAACGAATTGTTCGACCGCGATACCGAATTGAGGGCCTGGGCGCTGCGCCTCTACGACCGCAACCATGACGGCTGGCTGACGCTCTACGAGGCGCAGCCGGCGATCCGCATGTTCGAGGAAATCGCCGACGCCGACCGCGACGGCCGGGTCACCACTTACGAATATGCCCGCGCCAGGGAATTCGTCGCCGCCCGCTGGTGAATCTCAGTCCGCCCTTTCGGCCCGCGCCCGGCCGATTGGGTTGCGGGCGCGAAACGCCGGGCGGGCCGGTGGTGGCCGCCCGGCGTCAAGTGTCAGCGCAACAGGCCCTTGTTGCTCATCGCGCGGCTGTACAGGAACAGGCCGACGGCGACGGCGATGATCACGAATGGCATGACCATCATCATCGTATCGCCCTCGGCGCCCGGCAGCGGCGGCGCGGCGACGATCTGATAACCGAGGCCGAGGATGGCGCCGATCAGCGACAAACCGAGGACCGGCACCGACCAGCGATGCCGCATCAGCAGCATGATGCAGCCGAGCAATCCCATCCAGACGCCAAGGCCCCAGCCGAACTGCGCCCAGATCGGGAAGCCGTCGACCCAGGCCAGAGTCGCCTGCGGATCGACATTCGGCATCATGCTGGCGAGATAATCGGTGTCGCGCATCCGCGTCATGACATAGTCGTAGGCGCCGAACGCGTTCCACAAGGCGCCAAGGCCGCCGACTACCCACAGGTGCATCGGCGCCCGCTCCGTTACCACATTCTCCATTTGCCCCTCCCTCACGCCGGAGCCCGGGCCCCGGCGGGAGCCATGCCACGCCTTTCCGCCGCCGCTGTCAAGCGCCTCCCGACCGGCGCGCGAGGTTGCTCTCAAACATGCGCGAGATGGAAGAAGTCGCTGACGCCAGTCAGCAGGAACTGGACTCCGATCGCGACCAGAAGAAAGCCGAAGATCCGCGTCATCGCATCGATTCCCGAAGGCCCGAGAAGGCGGGCAATCGGACCGGCCGAGCGAAGCACCAGGAAGGCAATGAGAATCGTCCCGAGCATACCTAGCATCACGCCCGCGAAGACGAGCTGGTATTGGTCGGGATTGTTGCCCCGGATTTGGGATGCGGCCGTGACGACGACCGACAACGAGCCCGGGCCCGCCAGGCTGGGCATGGCGAGAGGCGTAAAGGCAATTTCATGCTCGAATTGCTCGACCGGGATTATCGTCGATGCGGCGTCGGGGAAGAGCATGCGAAAGCCGATGACGGCAATGATCGCGCCGCCGGCAATGCGGATTCCCGGCACGGAGATGCCGAAGAAATCTATGATCGCGGTTCCGAGAAAGAGAAACGAAACCAGCAGACCGAAGGCGTAGATGCATGCGCGGAGAGCTACGCGGCGCCGGGTTCTTCCATCCGCCTTTCGAGTGAGCGACATGAAGAGCGGCAACGTGCTGAAGGGGTTCATGATCGGCAAGAGCGTGCCGATCGTCAGGATGATCGCCTGGCCGAGGATTGCGATTGGGAACGCTCCTTTCCATGCCGTCAGGCGATGATGTTTGCCCCGCCGTCGATATAGATGGTGCCGCCCGTAATCCGCCGCGCGTAGTCGCTCGCGAGATAGGCGCAGGCCGAACCGACGTCTTCGATGTCGACCAGCTCATGGAGGGGCGACTGTGCGACGGCGTCATTGAGCATCCGCTCGAAATCCTTGAGGCCCGACGCGGCTCTCGTCTTCAGCGGACCCGGCGATATGGCATGAACGCGGATGCCCCGA
>JAKFFL010000074.1:0-4289 GCA_036675225.1 Sphingomonas sp.
TTCAGTCACTGATAAGGACCGGCCCTTCACTATGTCCAGCATGAGGCATGTTGTTTTCCTGATCCCGCTGGCCATCGGCTCCGCCGCGCTCGCCCAGCTCGCGCAAAATCGTCCTTCGGCACCCGCGATTGCGGCGGCCGCGGCCCCCGCCGCCGCGGCGGCGGTCACCGACATCAATTACGCCATCGCCGACTGGCGCCGGCTGCGGGCCAGCGCGGGCTATCGCTTTGCCGATTACGCCCGGTTCCTGATTTCCAATCCGGGCTGGCCAGAGGAAGCCAAAATGCGCCGCTGGGCCGAAAAGGCGATGGTTCCGGGTGAGAATGCGCTGACGGTGATCAGCTTCTTCAAGACCGAGGCGCCAAAGTCCGGCAACGGCTTTGCCCGGCTCGCGGAAGCCTATGCGGCCACCGGTAAGCCGGCCGAAGCCGCCGCCGCCGCCCGTGATGCGTGGACTTCCCCGGATCTGTCGGCCGCGGACGAGAGCCGAATCTACTCCCGTTTCTGGAACAGCCTGGCGCCGGCCGACCATGACCGCCGCGTCGATGCCCTGCTGTTCGACAAGAAGCCGAGCGACGCCCAGCGCGCACTGGCCTACGCCTCGCCTGCCCGCCGCGCCGCCTTCGCCGCGCGCATCGCCATGCAGACCAGCCTGCCCGACGCCGACGCCCAGTACCGCCGCGTCGAAGCGCAGGTGCCCGGCGACGCCGGCCTGCTGATGGACCGGCTGCGCTTCCTCAAGGACACTTATCGCAACGAAACCGGCGCCCGTTGGCTGGCGGCGCGGCCGCACCATTTCACCCATCGCCCGGCCGACCCGGAGCGGTTCTACGACATGCTGCTGATCCTGGCCCGCGCGGCCTGGAGCGACCGCAATTACGCCCAGGCGTATGACATCGCCCGCCAGGTCGACGATGCCTTGCCGTCGGGGGCCGACCTCACCCTGCAATCCTATGGCATTCGCGACAATTATACGTCGCTGACCTGGATGGCAGGCGAAGCGGCGATGTCCGGCCTCAACCGCCATTCCGACGCAGTCCAGCAATTCGTCAAATATTCGAAGGGCGGGCGCTCGCTGCAGGTCCGGTCCAAGGGCATCTACTGGGCCGGCCGGGCGTCGCTCCACGCCGGCAAGGCGGCCGAGGCGAATGGCTATTTCGCCCAGGCCGCGGCCTATCCCGAACTGTTTTACGGGCAGCTCGCGCTCGAGCGGCTCGGCCGCGCCGTGCCGGCGCCCGGCGGACTGCCGCAAATGCTGGTCACCGCCGCCCAGCGCTCGGCGTTCCAGCACAAAAGGCTGGTCCGCGCGACGCGGCTGCTCGGCTCGCAAGGCCGACGCGATGAGCAGGCTTTGTTCGTCCGGGCCCTGGCCGAAGGTCTCGACAGCGAAGCCGAGCGCGTGATGGCCGCGGAGCTGGCGCAGCAGATCGGCCGCCAGGACCTGGCGGTATGGACGGCGCGAGCGGCGCGCAACAATGGCGATGCCTTTTACGTCCGGGCCGCCTTCCCGACGCATTACAACCAGGTGCGCGGTGGCCGCATGTGGTCGATGACCCACGGCATCACCCGCCAGGAATCCTCGTTCGACCGCTCGGCGATCAGCTATGCCGGCGCCCGCGGCATGATGCAGCTGATGCCGGGCACGGCGCGCGAGCAGGCGGGCAAGATGGGCCTCGCCTATGATTATGCGCGGCTGACCACCGATCCCGCCTACAACGTCTCGCTGGGCTCGGCTTATTATGCGCGGCTGCTTGATCAGTGGGGCGGCAATCATGTGCTCGCCGTCGCCAGCTACAATGCCGGCGCCGGCAACGTCCGCAAATGGGTCCGGGCCTATGGCGACCCGCGCCAGCCGGGCACCGACGTCATCCGCTGGATCGAGCGCATCCCGTTCACCGAAACCCGCGGCTATGTGCAGCGGGTGCTGGAAAACAGCGTCGTCTACGACAAGCTGAACCCGCAGGTCGCGGCGTCGAGCCCGATGCATTTGTCCACCTATCTGGGCAAGTCGCGGCCGGGCTGAGCGGCGTGGCGAAGGAGCGGTTCATCACCCCGACCGGATTCGGCCGGATCCGCGCCGAATATGAGCAGCTCTTCGGGCAGGAACGGCCAAAGCTGGTCGAAACCATCGCCTGGGCCGCGGCCAACGGCGACCGCTCCGAGAATGGCGACTACATCTACGGCCGCAAGAAGTTGCGCGAGATCGACCGCCGGCTGGGCTATCTGTCCAGGGTCATGCGGCAGGCCAAGATCGTCGACCCGGCCGCCCAGCCAAGCCGCGACCAGGTCCGCTTCGGGGCGACGGTCGAGCTGGCCGACGAGGCCGACCGGCGCCGCACCCTGACCATCGTCGGCGACGACGAGGCCGACGCCTCGGCCGGCCGGATCGGCTGGAGCGCGCCGATCGCCCGGGCGCTGATCGGGGCCCGCACCGGCGACGAACGCGTCGTCCGCCTGCCGGCCGGCGACAAAAGCTATGAGGTCATCGGCATCAAATATCCGGCTTAGGCCGGCGACAGCCTGGCGGCCGAGGAGGAGGTGAAGCGCGCGACCGGTTCCGCCCGCTCCGGCGGATCGAGCGGGATCGCCTTTTCGAGCGCCTCGGCGATGGCGCTCAAGGCGGCGATCTGCGTCCCCTGCTCGTCATTGGCGCCAATCCCCACCCACGGCGCCCAGCGCGTGTCGGTCTGCTTGAACGCCTGCGCCAGCGCCCGCCCGTAAGCGGCGCGGCCGTCGGCGGTGCGCAGCTCGACCGGCCCCAGCAGATGGTGGTGCCAGGGGTCGGCGGCGCGGGCGCCGATGCGTTCGTCGAGCACCCGATCGGCGGCGTGGAAATAGAGCTTGATCAGCAGGGTGCCGTAATCGCGCTGCTGCGCCTCGAACTCGTTGATCTCGTCAAAGCCGCGCTTCCATTCCTTGTCGCCGACCAGGCCCATGACATGGTCTTCCAGCACGCGCCGGTACCAGCTGTGGAAGAAGACCGCCGTGCAGCCGGTCGCCGGCAGCCGGTTCCAGAAGCGCGCCAGCCAATGGCCCTCGTTCGCCTGCCGCCGGTCGGGCGCGATGCAATGGACAGCATAGTGACAGGGATCGAAGGCCGCGCCGAGCTGCTTGAGCACCGCCCTTTTGCCGGCACCCTCCGGCCCTTCGAGGACGATCAAGGCGCGGCGGCGGTGGACGACCTGCGCCATCTGCACGCGCGCCAAGCGTTCGTGCAGCGCGCCCAGCGCGGCCGCGAAGTCCCCCGTGAACGGCGCCCCCCGCTCGATATCCGCCAGATTGATCGGCACGGCCGCCGGTCTATCCCATCGCCTGTTCGCGGGCAATCGAGTTAACATTGATTAACGGGCACTTGCCCGGAATGGGACAATCGTCACGCGCAGCCATGCCGGGGTGCATGGCGAGCACGGCGATGAGCCGCCGAGCGCGGCGAATGTTCACAATGTTCGCACTGACAAGGCGAGGTGCCGCGAGCGTGACGCTGTTACCCTGGGCCGCACAAAATCGGGGGTCATCAACTTCATCAATTTCGATGTTCAACCTGCCGATCCCGCTGTTCGACGCGAAGGTAAAGCTGCATCGCGACCTCGCCGAGGCCGGCGCCCAGGCCGAGGCGGTGGCGGCCGATGTCGAATTGAAGGAAGGCGAGAAATTCCAGCGGGCCCGCAAGCGTATGCGCGATGCGCTGGCCGAGGACGGCATCGGCGGGGACATCGAGAAACTTGTGGAAAAGCTGCTCGGGCCGGTTTGATTAGGGCGCGGGTCGGTATAGCTTGCCGGGGATGCTGATTATCGGGACGGCTAAAGAACCCCTCCACCATCCTTCGGATGGTTCCGCTCCCCACGAACTCGTGGGGAGGAAATAAGGCGATGGACGACCCGCGCCAGCACGACATGTTCGGCCACTCCGCCCCGCAGGGCGAGATGTTCGATTCGCCGGCGCCGGCGACGCGTCAGCCGATCCATTCGGAGCGCTACGGCATCATTGAGCCGCCGCCGCCCGGCGGGCACACGCCCGACACCATCCGCGCCAAGATGCTGAAGCTGATCGCCGAGGCGCGGGCGGCATCGGCGACTCCCTGGCCGCTGCGCCAGACCCGCACCCACATGGTGATGTTCCCCTATATGGCCGAGTGGCTTCCGAAGGACAAGGGCGAGCAACTGCTGCTGGAGTTCCGCGAGGAAATGCGGCGGTTGGGCCACGACGAGCCGCCGCCGCTGGACAGCTGAAGCAAGGTCCAGAGAGCCCGCTACTTGTAGGCGTCGGCGCCCTCCCCCACCGGCTTGAG
>JAKFFL010000139.1:0-23058 GCA_036675225.1 Sphingomonas sp.
CGAAGGGCATGAACGGGTGGAGCATGACGAGGATCTGGTCGAACGCCCAGGCGGCGACGGACTTCGTCTCTTCGTCGAAGGCGCCCTTCACCAGTTCGACATACCAGTCGCAGAATGTGCCCCAGGTGAAGTGGTAGATGGCGTCGGCCATGCCGTCGAAGCGGAGTTCGTCGAAGGCTCGGTTGAGCTTGTAGAGTGTCTCGACGACTTCGCCAATGATCCAGCGGTTGACTGGAAGCTTGGCCTCAGGCGCGGCGATGCTTTGGGACCCGCCAACGCCGTTGCCCTTCAGGAAGCGGGCCGCGTTCCATAGCTTGGTCGCAAAGTTGCGGTAGCCTTCGACGCGCTTCTCATCGAGCTTGATGTCGCGGCCCTGGCTCTCCATCGCCGCCAGCGTGAAGCGCAGCGCATCGGCGCCGTAGCGGTCGATCAGGCCGAGCGGATCGACCGTGTTGCCCTTCGACTTGGACATCTTCTGGCCGTGCGCATCGCGGACCAGACCGTGGAGGTAGAGCGTGCGCCACGGCACCTCACCCATGAACTCCAGCCCCTGCATCGCCATGCGGGCGTCCCAGAAGAACAGGATGTCGAATCCGGAGATGAGCACGTCATTCGGATAATGGCGCTTCAGGTCGTCGGTTTGGTCCGGCCAGCCGAGCGTTGCGAAAGGCCAGAGAGCCGAAGAAAACCAGGTGTCGAGGACGTCCTCGTCCTGACGAAGCGATTTGTCGCCCGCTTGCGCTCGCGCCTCTTTCTCTGTCCCAGCGACATAGGCATTCCCGTCCGCGTCGAACCACGCCGGAATGCGATGACCCCACCAGAGCTGGCGCGAGACACACCAGGGCTGGATGTTCTCGAGCCAGTTGAACCAGGTCTTGGACCAGGTTTCCGGCACGATCCTGATCCTGCCCGAGCGGGTCGCCTCCAGCACCGGGCCGACCAGCTTCGCCGCGTCGACATACCACTGGTCGGTAAGCCACGGCTCGATCACCACGCCGGAGCGGTCGCCGTAGGGCGTCGGCACGATGCGGTCCTCGACCTTGACCAGCGCGCTTGTCGCTTCGAGCAACTCAACGACACGGTCGCGGGCGTCCTCGCGCGAGAGTCCGACCAGCTCCTGCGGGATCAGGCCATCCGACGTCTGGACGACCTTCGCCGTCCCGTCGAACATGTTGAGCATGTCGGCGGGCTTGATGCCGGCGCGCTTGCCAACCTCGAAGTCGTTGAAGTCATGGCCCGGCGTGATCTTGACCGCGCCCGAGCCAAGCTCGGGATCGGCATGTTCGTCGGCGACGACCGGGATCAGGCGGCCGGTGATCGGGTGCCTGAGCTGCTCGCCGATGATCGCCTGATAGCGCTCGTCGTCGGGATGGACCGCCACCGCCATGTCGGCCAACATCGTCTCCGGCCGCGTCGTCGCCACCTCGATGGCGCCGCTGCCGTCCTCCAGCGGATAGCGCAACGTCCAGAACTTGCCGGCGATCTCGCGGGTCTCGACCTCCAAATCACTGATCGCGGTCTGGAACCTGGGGTCCCAGTTCACCAGGCGCTTGTCGCGGTAGGCGAGGCCGCGCTTGTAGAGTTCGACGAAGACATGGGTGACGGCCTTCGAGAAGCCCTCGTCCATGGTGAAACGCTCGTTGGCCCAGTCGCACGATGCGCCGAGGCGGCGGAGCTGGCGGGTTATCTGGCCGCCACTCTCTTCCTTCCACTCCCACACCTTGGCGACGAACTCGTCACGGCTGTAGTTGGTGCGCTTGTCCTGGCGCTTCTCGAGCTCGCGCTCGACCACCATCTGGGTGGCGATGCCGGCGTGGTCCATCCCGACCACCCAGAGCGCGTCCTTGCCCTGCATGCGCGCGTGGCGGGTGAGGATGTCCTGCAGCGTGTTGTCCAGCGCGTGGCCGATGTGCAAGCTGCCGGTGACGTTGGGCGGCGGCATGACGATGGTGAAGGGCATGGCGTCCCCCCGCTCCGGGCGGAACAGCCCCTGCCCTTCCCAATGGGCATACCAGCGGGCCTCGATCGGGCCGGGCTCGAAGGTCTTGGCGAGTTCGCTCATGTGGCCGCCTTTAGCGGCCGGACGCGCCCGCGCCAGCCCCCATCCACCGGTCCATCCAGGCGAACACCTCGCCGTACCATTGGATCGAGTTCTTCGGCTTCAGCACCCAATGGTTCTCGTCGGGGAAGACGACCAGGCGCGAGGGGATGCCCTGGCGCTGGAGGGCGGTGAAGGCGGCGAGCCCTTGCGTGTAGGGGATGCGGAAGTCCTTCTCGCCGGTGATCACCAGCATCGGCGTCTTCCAGTTGGTGACATGATGGACCGGGTTCCATTTTTCATATTCGGCGGCCTGTTCGTAATAAGGCCCGCCATGCTCCCATTCGTCGAACCATAGTTCCTCGGTTTCATAGGCCATGGCGCGGGCGTCGAAGACCCCGTCATGCTGGACCAGGCAGTCGAAGCGGTCGGGCCAGCGCCCGGCGATCCAGTTCATCATGTAGCCGCCATAACTGGCGCCGAGCGCGCAAATGCGGTCGCCGTCGAGCTGCGGGTCCCGCGACAAAGCGAAGGCGAGTCCCTTTTGCAGATCCTCGAGCGGCTTGCCGCCCCAGTCGCGGTTGATACTGTCGGTGAAGGCCTGGCCGTAGCCGGTCGAGCCGTGGAAATCGACGCTGACCACCGCATAGCCCGGCGCGGTGAACAGGCGCGGGTTCCAGCGGTAGGACCAGCTATTGCCAAAGCTGCCTTGCGGCCCGCCGTGGACAATGAAGGCGACCGGCAGCTTGCCGGCGGGGGCGGCGGCGGGCTTGACCTTGATACCAAAGACCGGATCGTCAGACGCGCCGCGGAAGGAAAATTTCTCGACTTTCACCGGGTCCAGCTGCTGGAGCAATTCGGCGTTGAGCGACGTCAATTGCGTGAGGCGCATTGGCTGGCGGACCAGGTAGAGATCGTCGGGCGCCTGGATGCTGTTCATCGTGAACAGGATCGATCCATCGGGAAGTGGCCGCGCATTATGCGCGCTGCCATCACGTGTCAGACGGGCGATCGACTTGGATTGTTCGTGAATGTCGATCAGCCAGATTGGGTTTTCGAGGTGGTCGCCGGCCTCGGCGACGACAAAGCGCCCGTCGTGGCTCCAGGCGACGCTGCCGATCGACCGATCGAGATGATCGGTCACGGCCCGGGTTCGGCCGCTTGCCAGGTCGCGCAGCATCAGCACCTGGCGGTCGGACTCATAACCAGGCCGCTGCATGGCGACATAGGCCAGCGTCCGGCCGTCCGGCGAGACCGCGGGAAGGTTGTCGGTGGCGTCATTGGCGTCGGTCAAATTGACCGGCGGCGTGCTGCCGTCGCTGGGCGCGGCGAAGATGTCGAGGTTGGTCGAGGTCGGTTCGATCCGGCCCGCCTCGCGCAGCGCGAAATAGACCGTCTTGCCGTCGGGCGCGAATGCGATTTCCTCGCCGCCGCCGAACGGCTTCGACGGCGTGTCGCCGACCAATGCACCGGTCAGCGGCACCCCGGCCCCGGTCAGGCGTCCATTGGCGATGGCGAAACCGAACAGGCGCGAGCGCACGCCAGGCTGCGCCCAAGTGTCCCAGTGCCGCACGAACATCTGGTCGTAGATTCGGGCGCTGCCGGTCTCTGGCTTACCTGGCAGGTCCGCGCAGGCGAAATCCTTGCAGCGCAGGTCGCGGTCGGCCCAGATCACCAGCCGGTCGCCCGACGGCGCCAACTTGAAGCCGGCGATCTCACCCTTGAGGTTGCTGACCTGGACAGGGGCCCCGCCAGGGACCAGCCGGAATAATTGGTCCTGCCCCGCCGCCGCCATCAGGAACCAGATCGAGCCATCACGCGCGAAGACCGCATCATGGCCCTTTTCCGCGCCCCTGACCGGCTGCGGCACCGCGCCCTTGGTCTTGAGATCGAGCAAATGCAGCCGGTTGTTGCGCTGGTTGGCGGCAAGGTCGGTGTCCGAGATGGTGAACACCGCCCAGCGGCCGTCGGGCGAGACCTCCGGCGCGCCGAGCCGATGCATCAGGTGCATGTCGGTGGCGGTCATCGGCCGGGCGGCAGCGGGAGCCGCGAACAAGGCGGTGGCGGCAACAGCCGCGAGAAGCAGGGTTTTGGTCATGGCGGCTTGCCTAACGGCGGCCAACGGAAGGTTCAATCGCCTAGAGCTTGCGTCCGGTGATGCGGCTGATCTCGCGCTTGACATGCTCGTCGACCATGCGCGGCAGGTTTTCGTCGAGCCATTGCTTGAGCACCGGGCGAAGCATCTCGCGCAGCATGTCCTCGAGCGGGTTGACCGGCGCGACCGGCGGGGTGCTGGCGGCGAGGCTCGACAATTGATCGAGCTTCTGGCGGCTGCTGTCGGCGGCGTCTTCGTCGAGCAAGGGCGGGCCGAGTTCCAGCGGCGCTGGCTCCGCGGCTTCCATACTCTGGTCGAGCTCCAGCACGTCCTCGTCGTCGTCGCTCCCGTCGGGCGAAGGCGGCGGCACGGCGGCGCGCAATTCCTTCTCCTCGGCGATCACGCGTTTGATCGACGCGAGGATGTCTTCCATCGAGGGTTCACGCGACTGCATTGGCCGGCCTATCGCTTATCGCGTCGTCGGAGTCACGCCCTCAGGCTGTTCGGCGGGGGTGACAGTGCGGGTCGACGCCGGCATGTGCCGGCGGTCCATCGACCAGTCGTTCCAGTCGCCCGCGACGCGGCGGTAATTGCCGAGCGGGTCGTAGAGCGGGCCGCCTTCGAGGCCCAGGTCCCCGGCTTCGGCCTGGCCCATCGCGTTCAGCAGCTGGAAGCCCGCGACATACGCGTCGCGGCGGGCAATCACGAGCAGTACCTGCGAGTTCAAGAGCTCCTGTTCGGCGTCAAGCACGTCGAGGATCGAGCGCGTTCCCACACTATTCTCGGCGCGCACGCCCGCCAGCGCCAATTCGTTCGCATTCACTGCGACCTGGTTGGCGGCGATAGAATCGAAGGCCGCGCGGTAGTCGGCGAAGGCCGATCGAGTTGCCGAAACGACGGCACGCTCGGTCCCGATGACCTGTTCGAGGGTTTGACCCTCGATTGCCTGCGCCTGGCGAATGCGCGCCGAGGGCAGGCCACCTTGGTAAATGGGCAATCTTAGCTGGGCGCCGACACTGGTGGCCGTACCCGACTGCAGCCCGAAGTCATCGCCCGTAGAGTCGACATAATCCGCCGAGCCGATCGCCGATACGGTCGGAAGCCGCGTGCCTTTGACCGATTTCACGTCATAATTTGCGGCTTCGGCTTGGTTGACGACTGCGAGCAAGTCGGGATTGTCGGAAAGCGCGATCTGCACCGCATGATCGGGCGTTGCCGGGAGCGGCGGCAAAGGCGGCGGCGGCGCCAGATTGTCGGGCCGCTTGCCAATGACGCGCCGGTAATTTTCCTCGCTGGCGGTCATCCGGCCTTGGGAAATGAGCAAGCGCGAGCGCGCCAGGGACAATCGGGCTTCTGATTGCGCGACATCGGTCCGCGTCAAGTCGCCGATTTCGAAGCGGTCGCTGGTTGCCTGGAGGTTGGTCTCGAGGACCCTGACGTTGTTGGTGTTGAGTTCGACCGTCGCCCGGTCGCGCATCACGTCCATGTAAGCGGCGACCGCCTCGGTGAACACATCTCCCTCAACCGCGCGCAAAACCGCCCGGCCTGCTTCGACGCGCTCTTTCGATGCCTTAATGCTGTTCCGGACGGTGCCACCCTGGAAAATCGGGACTGACAGATCGACGCTGCTGGTCATGAACGGACCCTTGCCCGTGCCCACGTCGAAGCGGCCGCTGCGCGTCACGTCGCGTGTCACGCCGACCGAGCCGGCGATGGTCGGACGCCCCGCCGCGCGGGCGATGGCGACGCCAGCATCGGTTGATTTCAATGCTTCGCGCTGAGCATTGAGAGTCGGGTTCGTGGCATAGGTCGAGTTCAGCGCCTCGCGGAGAGTATCCGCATGGGCCGTCCCGGACATCAGGCCCGCAAGCAGCGCGCCGGCAAGAAGATGACGCTTCAACAAAGACTCCATGGTCAAAATGTGAAGACCCGCGGGCGGGCGAAAGCGGAAAGGATCGGCACCTCGCCGTCGGCGAAGCGCCTGAGGCCGAGCGCGCCGCCGGCGACGCGGCCGATCGCCAGCCTGGTGACCCCCTGGTCGTCGACGCCCGTGCCGAGACGACCGTCGGGAGCCAGCCGGTCGGCGAGGCCCGCGGGCAATTCCTCGACGGCACCGTCGATCAGGATCAAATCATAAGTCGCTTTGCCCGCCGGCTCCGGGGTGTCGGCTAGGTCGACTTCGAGGCCGAGCGCCTCGAGGACCGTGGCGGCATAGGCATTGCCTGAACCGACCACCAAGGCCCGTTCCCCGGCCCGCGGCTCGAGCTCGGTCAGCAGCTTGGCCAGCGCGGCCGGCGCCATCAGGGCGCTGCCGTCGCCGAGGCCGATCGGTCGATCGCTGTAGGCAAGCGACCGCAACGGTTCCGGCACGAACTGCTCGCGCGGGACGCTGGCCATGGCGGCAAGGACGGCTTGGTCGGTGACCCCGACCGGGCGCAGCTGACTGTCGATCATGGCGCGCCGAGCGGCGGCGAAGTCCGTTTGGGGCTGCGTCATCCGATCCTCGAGATCCATCAGCTGTTATATGCCAGTAATACACTGGCCTTGCAAGGCCGTCCATATCGCCCGGGGCGCGGCAGGCCAAGCGGCGGCGACCGCCGCCGGTCGAAAAGTCGGTCGGACGAATGGTCGGAGCCCGGCGGCGCGGCGGTTGACAAGCCTGGACGGTCCGACCATTTCCCCGCTTCCGCGGGGCCCGATGGCGGAGTGGTTACGCAGAGGACTGCAAATCCTTGCACGCCGGTTCGATTCCGGCTCGGGCCTCCACCCTTTCTGTCCGGCCACGGACAGTCGGCTGTCCGGAAGCGGACAGTCGCACGCGCCAGTCGCGGACCTGCGTCCTCGTCGCCACAGTTGCTCATGCCTGTAATGAAGCAAGGGCCGTGCCAGGCAAAAGCGCGTTGCGTGCCGGCGCGGCTTTGCTAGTGCATTCGGGCAAGGGGGAATTCGGGCGTCCATGGGGATCATCGCGCGCATCATCGAGCAATCGGGCGAGCGCATTGCCGTTCGCGCGGGCGGTTCGGCGATCAGCTACGCCCGGCTGATGGCCGATGTCGACGCCGCCGCCGCGCGCTTCCGGGCCGAAGGCGTCACTGCCGCCACGACGGTCGGAATCCGCGCCGGGCCAGCCGACAATGGCCATTGCTATGCCAATTGGGTGGCGCATCTCGCCGTCATGAAGATCGGCGCAGCGCATGTCTCGATGACGGACGCGGCATCGATCCGCGCCGCGGTCGGGGCCGGGCGAGTCCAGTTCGTCATCGGCCAGTTCGAAGCGCTCATCGACGTGCCCTTGTCGGTGCCCAAAATCCAGTACCACGCCGACCCGGCCGCGCCGGCGCCGGTCGTCGAGCGAGGCGCCAATGACGAAGGCGGCGCCAAGCGGCTCAACCTCACATCGGGCACCACCGGCAGGCCCAAGTTCATCGCCTGGGACTCGGCAATGATCGAGCGCCGGGTCGACCAGCTCGCCGATGGCTCGGTGATCAACGCGAAAACCCAGCTTTTCCCCCTCCTCCACCTGCGCACGACAGCCGGCTTCCGCTACCCGCTGGCGGTCTGGGCGGCCGGCGGCTGCGTGCTGCTGCCTCAGGCCAGCAAGGGCCTTGAGCGCGATCGCGAAGCCATGCCCGACGCCAACCTCATGATTTGCTCGCCGCCGCAGCTCAAGGAGCGGCTGGCGGGCATCGGCGGCGAATGGCCGGGGCGCGCCGAGCGGACGATCGTCATGCTTGGCGGTCGCTTGCCGGCGGCCTTGCGCGATGCGGCGCTGCGGCTTGCCTGTGCCCGGCTGCTGATCAGCTACGGCGCCACCGAGACCGGCAGCATCGCCACTGGTAGTCACGAGATCATCGACCGCCACCCCGGCGCGGTCGGCTTTCTCCGCCCGGGCGCCGAAGTAGATATCGTCGATTCGAAAGGCGAAAAGGTCCCGGCCGGACAGCCCGGCCTGGTCCGCACCCGGACGGATGTCATGGCATCCTCCTATGAGGGGGATTCGGCGATCAGGAGCGGGGGCCACTTCCAGGGCGGCTGGTTTTATCCCGGCGACATCGGCCGCCTCCACGAAGACGGATTGCTCGCGATCGACGGCCGCGCCGGCGATACGCTCAACCTTGGCGGCTGGAAGGTGTCGGCCAACGACCTGGAGGCGAAGATCGCCGCGCTGCCCGGAATCCAGGACGTTTGCGCGGTGTCGATGCAGCTTCCCGAAGGCGATCGGCTGGTGTTCGGGATCGTCTGCGCCGACAATCTCGACCTCAACGCTCTGACCGAGCGCATCCGTTCGTTGATGACCCGGCGCCGTCCGTTCCAGTTGGTCCGCATGCCGTCCATCCCGCGCAATGCCATGGGCAAGATTCCGCGTGCGCTGATTGCGAGTCAGCTGGCCGCGCTTTACGGCGCGAAAAAGAAGACCGCCGCCCGTGCTTAAGAGCCTGATGAACCCTGCACCCGATATTCTCGAGCATGTCACCGAGCCGCTCGAGCCGCGGCTGACGGAAACGCTCCATGTTCCCTGCCCGGGCTACGATCCGGCACGCATCCACCACGTCGGTATTTTCCTTGGCGAGGGCGTCGGCGCCGAGGTCGTACCGGTCGCGACCGACTTGCTGGACGTCCTGGCGAAAGCGGGCTCGCGCCGCTTCGAACTGCATCAGGGCGGGCTTATCGGCCTGCCCGCCAAGGCGGTCCACGGCAGCAGCCTGTCGCAGGAAGTCGCCGATTTCGCCGCCGGGATTTTCGGGAAAGGCGGCGCCCTGTTCTGCGGGCCGGGCGGTGACCGCTTCGTCTATGAAATCCGCCAGCGCTTCGACCTGTACTGCAAGTTCACCCCGCTCCGGCCCATGCCCGAGCTGCGCGCGGCCGGATCGGTCCGCGAAGCGACGGTCGCCAAGGCCGACATCATCGCCGTGCGCGAGAATATGGGCGGCATTTACCAGGGGATATGGGAAGAGGAAGGCAGCCGCGGCGGCGGCCGGGTTGCCCGGCATCGCTTCGAATATCACGAGGACATGGTCTATCGGATCCTAGGCGTGGCGCTGCGGCTGGCAGCGACCAGAAGCGGCAGGGTCCATGTCGTTTTGAAGCCGGGCGGAGTCCCATCGATTTCCTCTCTGTGGCGCGACTGCGCGATGGAAATGGCGCAAGGCAGCGGGATCTCGCTCGGCGAGCTGGAGATCGACAATGCGGTCTTCCAGCTGATCGCCGACCCGGGCCAGTTCGACGTCATCGTCTCGCCCAACATGTTCGGCGACGTGCTCGCCGATTGCGGATCGCTGCTGCTCGCTTCGCGGGGCTTGAGCTATTCGGGCAATTTCAACGACGCCGGCAATGGCGTCTACCAGACCGGCCACGGCGCCGCGCGCGACATCGCCGGCAAGGACGTCGCCAACCCGATCGGCCAGATCCTGTCGCTGGGCATGATGCTGCGCGAGAGCTTCTGCTGGCCCGAGGCCGACGCCGCCCTGCGCCAGGCGGTGCGCGCGACGCTGGCCGAGGGGAAATGCACCGGCGACATCGCCATGCCGGGTCACCAGGTCGTCGGCACCGCCGAGTTCGGGCGGCTGGTCAAAGCCAATCTCGAACGGCTGCTGGAATCGCCGGACGCGTGAGCGGCGGGACCGCCCTCCTGCTGGTCGACTGCCAGGAGGATTATCTCGCCCGCGACGGCCTCCAGCCGGTGCGCGAAGCCTTAGTCGCGTCGATCGCCGCGGCGCTGGCGGCAGCGCGGGATCAGGGCTGGCCCATCATTCATGTCCGCACCCGCGTCGCCGCCGACGGGTCCGACGCCATGCCGCATCGTCGCGCCGCTCCGGAAGCGATCGCCGGCACGCAGGGCGAGGAAGCGCCGGAAATTTTGCGCGAGGACCCTGGCGAGCCGGTCTTCTTCAAGCACTTCTTCAGTGCGTTTGACGCCCAGGGGCTGGAATCGAACCTGCGCGAGAGCGGCGTCGGGCGGATCGTGCTGGCCGGAGTCCACAGCCACGCTTGCGTCCAGGCGACCGCGCTCGATGCCTATGCGCGTGGCTTCGAGGTGGTGGTCGGCGCGGACCTGGTCGGCAGCTACGACCCGGTCCATGGCGTGCAGGCGCTCGAATGGCTCGACGGCCGGGCAGCGTCGGTGGCGCCGGGCGCGGCGATCCTCGGCCTTGCCCCGCGCCCCTGGCAGCACCGCAACCCGTGCGATTGGGACGAAGTGCTGGGCGAGGTCGAACTCCACGCCGCGGCGGACGTTGCCAGCGAGGCTCGGCGCCTCGAAGGCGCAAAGCCGTTGCCGTTGCTGGAGCGAGCCGATCGCCTGCGCCGGTGGCACGCGCGGCTGTCGGCGACCAGCGGCGACTGGGTCGAAGCCTTGATCCGCGACCTCGGCAAGCCGCGCGCCGACGCCGAGGGCGAGGTCGCCTACGGCCTCGGCCTGCTGGCGCATGTCGCCGAAACGCTCGTCGACGAGGAACAAGGCGCGGATAGCGCGGTCCGCTATCGCCCGCACGGCATCGCCGGCCTGATCACGCCGTGGAACAACCCGTTCGCAATCCCGATCGCCAAGCTGGCCCCGGCGCTGGGCTACGGCAATGCGGCGCTGTGGAAGCCGGCGCTGCCCGGCGCGCGAATCGCGGGGCTGCTGCGCGACAGTTTGACCGAGGCCAGGCTTGGCGACCGGATCGCCCTCGTCACCGGCGATGCCGCGACCGGGCAAGCGGTGCTCCGCTCCGCCGACCTCATCTCCTTCACCGGCTCGGTGGCGGCCGGCAAGGCGATCGTCGCCGAGGCCGGTCGCCGCTTCCTCCCCGTCCAGGCCGAGCTTGGCGGCAGCAATGCCGCGATCATCGACGCCAGCGCCGACCTCGACGACGCCGCGTTGGACCTGGCGGCGGCGATGTTCAGCTTTGCCGGCCAGCGCTGCACCGCCATCCGGCGCGTGCTGGTTCTCGACAGCGCCTTCGACGCCTTCGTCGAGCGGCTGGCGCAAGCGGTCGCGGCGTTGCGGGTCGGCGATCCCCGCGACCCGGCGACACAAATCGGGCCGGTCATCGCTCGCGAGCGCCAGCAGGCGTTTATCGCCATGGCGAACGACAGTGGCGGGTCGCCCATCGCCGGCGGGGGAATCCCGGCGGCGTCGCCGCCTTCGGGCTGCTGGGTCGAACCGACCCTTCTCACCGGCCTGCCGCCAGGCCATGTGCTGCTGACGCGCGAGGTCTTCGGCCCCCTCGCCGCCGTCATCCGGGTACCGAATCTCGACGCTGCCATCGCCGCGCACAATGCGACCGGCATGGGCCTGCTCGGCGCCTTGTTCAGCCAGGACGAGCAAGCAATCGCCGCATTCCTTGGCGGCGCGCAGGCGGGGATGCTGTCGGTCAACCGTGCCCGCCCGGCGTTCGCGGCCGAGGGGCCATTCATCGGCTGGAAGGCGTCCGGCTACGGCCCACCGGAGCATGGCCGCTGGAACCGGGATTTTTATACCCGCGCTCAGGCGGTCTACGGCGACTGACGGCTTGCGGCGCGGCGCGTCCGCTCCCATAGGGCGCGCATGTTCAAGCCTGTCCTCGCTGTCCTTTTCCTCGCCGTTTCAGCCTGTTCGCCGCCGGGGCCAAAGCTCAGCGTCCACGACGGCTGGGCACGCGAGACCGGCCAGGCGGAGACGGCCGCCGCTTATGTCCGAATCGCCAACAAGGGCGGCGCCGATGAGCTGAAAGGCGTCCGCGCCACCATTGGCGAGGCCATGCTCCACGAAAGCACGATGGACGGCGGCGTCATGCGCATGCGGCCAATTGACCCCGCGCAAGGTCTGGTCGTGCCGTCGAACGGCAGCCTGCGGCTGGCGCCAGGCGGCGCCCACGTCATGGTCTCGGACCTGAAGCGGCCGCTGCGCGCCGGCGACCGCTTCGACCTTACCTTGCTGTTCGCCAAGGCGGGGCCGCAGAAAGTCACGATCACGGTCCAGCCGGCCGCCGGGACCGCGGCGGGCGAGTAGATGAAGACCGCCAGGATCATCCTCTGGCTGCTCGTCGCCGCGGCGGTCATCGGACTGGGCGCGCTCGCCTTGCGAGGCCCCCGGCCCGAGCCTACCCAGGTCAGCTTCGGCGGTCCCTTCACTTTGATCGACAGCAAAGGGCAGCCGTTCGCCAGCAACAAGCTCGCCGGCCGCCCGTACGCAATCTTCTTCGGCTTCACCCATTGCCCCGATGTCTGCCCGACGACCCTGGCGCGGCTGGTCAATCTTCGCCGGCAGATGGGCGATGACCAGGCCTTCCAGATTCTTTTCGTCAGCGTCGACCCCGAACGCGACGGACCGGCCGAGGTCGGGCGCTACAGCGCCTTGTTCGACGCGCCGATCATCGGACTGACCGGCAGCCCGGCGCAGATCGCCCAGGTCAAGAAGCAGTTCGGCATCTTCTCGGAAAAGGTCGGCACTGGCGACAATTATACGGTCGACCATACCGCGACCGTCCTGCTGTTCGACCGCAACGGCCAGTTCCAGTCGACCATCTCGCCCGACGAAGGCGATCAAGCGGCCTTGGCCAAGCTGAAGCGGCTGGCCGCCTAGCCCGGCTCCACCGCGCTTTCGGACAGGACCCTGGCCAGCAGCCGGTCGATCCCGGCCGCCGCTTCGGACTCGTCGAGAATCGGCGCGTGACCGATGCCGGGGATGGTGACCAGCTCCGCCTTCGGTAGCCGGCCCAGCATCGTCATGGCGGTGGCGGCCGAGAACAGGTCGCTGGTTTCGCCGCGCACGATCAGCACCGGCTTGTCGGCGAGGCCATCGAGCAGCGGCCAGGCGTCGAACGCCGGTGCGCCGCTGTTCCTGGCGAAGGCGCCGCCGATCGCCATGTCATAGTCGGGCCGGATGCTGCCGTCGGCGCGCTCGCTGCACAACCGGCGGGCGAAATCCTCCCAGTCGCGCTCCGTGTACTGCGGGAAGGCCAGGCGGTTGATCGCCGCCGCCGCCTGGCCGGCTTCGGTCCAGCTCGCCCACTGCCCGCCCTTGCCGACATATTTGCGCAGGCGCTCGATCGCGGCCGGCTCGACCACCGGCCCGATATCGTTGATCAACGCGCCGGCGATGCGCTCGGGATCGCTGCCGGCGATGAGCATGGTAACCAGGCCGCCGAGCGAGGTGCCCATGAACACCGCGTCGGCAATGCCGAGCTGGTCGAGCAGCTTGAGCAGGTCGGTGGCGTAGGTTTGCGGCAAATAATTGGCCGGATTGGGGTCATGCTGCGATTCCCCCCGGCCGCGAAACTCGACGGCGACGATCCGCCACTTGCCGGCCAGCCGGTCGGCGACCGGCGCGAAATCGCGGGCGTTACGGGTCAACCCTGGCAGGCAGAGGATCGGCGGCTGGTCGGCTGGGCCGGCATAGTCGCGATAATGCAGGCGGAGGCCGTCGCTGCTGTTCCAATAGCGATCGACCCACTGGGCCATTGACGGTTCCCCCCTTGCCACTCCTCCCCTATCGCGGCGCGATGGCTTCGCGGCAACCCTATCGCCCCGACCCGAGAATCCTGGAGCTCGGCCCCGACTTTTACGACGCGGTCGAGCCGGCGCGGTTCCCCGCCGCCATCCCGCGCTTCCTCAACCGGGATTGGGCCGACCGGGTCGGGCTGGGCAGCATTGACTGGGAAGCGCATTTCCATCGCTTCGAGCCTCTCCTCGAGAACCTGATGCAGCCTCTGGCGCTACGCTATCACGGCCACCAGTTCCGCAGCTACAATCCGCAAATCGGCGACGGCCGCGGCTTTCTGTTCGCCCAATTGCGCGATGAGTCCGGACGGCTGCTCGATCTCGCCACCAAGGGCTCCGGCCAGACACCCTACAGCCGGTTCGGCGACGGCCGCCTGACCCTGAAGGGCGGCGTGCGCGAAGTGCTGGCGACCGAGACGCTCGAGGCGCTCGGCGTCAACACGTCGAAGAGCTTCGCCTTGTTCGAGACCGGCGAGGAGCTGGTGCGGGGCGACGAGCCGTCGCCGACCCGCTCGTCGGTGCTGACGCGCCTGGGTCACGGCCATGTCCGCATCGGCACCTTCCAGCGCCTCGCCTTCTTCGAGGACACGGCCAATATCGCCAGGCTGGCCCGCTATTGCCTGGAGAATCTCTACGGGGAAGCGCGACAGGCTGACGACGCCGCCAATGCCCTGCGCCTGTTCGAGCTGGTCTTGGAAGCGACTGCCCGGCTGGCGGCCTCATACATGGCGGCGGGCTTCGTCCATGGTGTCCTCAACAGCGACAATATCGCCATCACCGGCGAAAGCTTCGATTATGGCCCGTGGCGGTTCGCGCCGGATTGGGACGACGGCTTCACCGCCGCTTATTTTGACGAAACCGGCCTCTACGCATTCGGCCGCCAGCCGGAGGCGATTCACTGGGACCTGGCACAGCTGGCCGGTTGCCTGGCGATGATCGGCGAGGCACCGCCGATCGCCGACCGGCTGCGCGGCTGGGCCGAGCGCTTCGAGCAGGCGCTGGTTGAGGCACTGCTGGCGCGACTTGGAGTCGAGCCGCGCGGGGCCGAAGCGGATCGGGCGCTGGCGGCGGCGTTGGTCCAGGCGCTTCAGTCGCGCCAGGCAGGAATCGATCGCACATTCTTCGACTGGCGCGGCGGGCGCGATCCCGGCGCCGCGGCCTATCCGGGCGAAGCCTTCCGGGCGCTTGCCCGCCAGCTGGAGGGACGCGACAACCCGGCGGCGCGGCAGCATGCTTATTGGGACGGCGACGCGCCCTGCTCGATGCACATCGAAGAGGTCGAGACAATTTGGTCGGCGATCGCCGACCGCGACGACTGGGCGCCGTTCGAAGCCAAGATCACGGCGGTCCGCCGCATGGGCGAGGCGCACCACGGTTCCGGCAACGCGTAGCGTTGTTGGAATATGCGCCGAGCGGAAGCGATGCGCGCGGCTTGACCACAAGCCGCCAGCCTTTACCGAGGCGCGGGCATGGCCAAGTCCCTCAAATCCTTCGAACCCGCCACGGGCGCGGAACTCTGGTCAGGGACCATCGGCAATCCGGCAGCGGAGGTCGCGGCCGCGCGCGCCGCCTGGCCGGCATGGGCCGCGCACAGCATCGCCTATCGTATCGAGGCATTGCGCCGCTTTGCCAACGAGGTGCGATCGCGCGAGAAGGATTTCGCCGACCTCATCGCCCGCGAGACCGGCAAGCCGCTGTGGGAAGCGCGGACCGAAGTCGGCGCGGTGGTCAACAAGGTCGAAATTTCCGCCTCCGCCTACATGGAGCGAACGCCGATGCAGCGGCTGGAAGCAGCGCTGGGCAACAAGATCGCCGTTCGCCACAAGCCGCACGGCGTGCTGGCCGTTCTCGGTCCCTATAATTTTCCGGCGCATCTCCCCAACGGCCACATCGTCCCGGCGCTGATCGCCGGCAATGCCGTGGTCTTCAAGCCGTCGGAAAAGACCCCCGCCAGCGGCGCCATGCTGGTCGAGTGTTTCCATGCCGCCGGCATTCCCGACGGTGTCGTCAGGCTGCTGATCGGCGGGCCGGACGAAGGCCGGGCATTGGCCGCCGAGCCGGGGATCGACGGCCTTTTGTTCACCGGCTCGGTGCCCGCCGGGCTGGCGATCCACCGTCAGTTCGCCACCATGCCGAACAAGATCCTGGCGCTGGAGCTGGGCGGCAACAATCCATTGGTCATCTGGCAAGCCAAGGACATCGAGGCGGCGGCGGTCATCGCCGTCCAGTCAGCTTTTCTGTCGGCCGGGCAACGTTGCACGGCGGCCCGCCGGCTGATCGTCGAGGACGGCAAGGAAGGGCCGCTCATTGCCGCGATAACGAAAATCATCGACCGCCTGATCGTCGACCATCCCCACGCCGACCCGCCGCCGTTCATGGGGCCGGTGATCGACAATGATTCGGCGCAGCATCTGCAGGAACAGTGGGTCGAGCTGATGATGAAGGGCGGCAAGCCGATCCGGCGGCTCGACCGCCCCGACGAGAGGCGCCCGTTCCTGACCCCGGCGCTGATCGACGTCACCGACATTGGCGAGCGGATCGACGAGGAAATGTTCGGCCCCGTCCTGCAGCTGATCCGGGTCCCGGATTTCGACGCGGCAATCGCGGAAGCCAACAATACACGCTTCGGCCTGTCGGCCAGCCTCGTCGGCGGCAGCCCGGCGATGTACGACAAGTTCTGGAGCGAGGTCCGCGCCGGCGTCATCAACTGGAACAAGCCGACCAATGGCGCGCCGTCGAACGCGCCGTTCGGCGGCATCGGCCTGTCCGGGAACCACCGGCCTTCCGCTTTCTATGCCGCCGATTATTGCGCCTATCCGGTGACCAGCAGCGAGGCCGAGTTGGCGCGGGCGTCGATCAACGACGGCCTGCGCGACCCGACGATGCTGGAAGACTAGGCGAGCGCCTCAGTTGGCGCTGCCGGCTCCGCTGCCGGCGCCCGACGCGGCTTCACGGACCGCCGGGCTGGCGCCGCCGACGCTGACGTCCATGCCGCCCGCGAGCACGCCCGGCCGATCCCAGCCGTAGCGGTCGGCAAAGCTCTGCATGCCCCCCGCCGTGTCCGGCACCATGGTCAAATAGGTGACATAGACCGGCACGCCGCGCGGCATCGGCATATGCTGCTCCGGCGCGCTGCCGGCGGCGGCGACGTCGCGGCCGAACAGCCAATAGGCGAGCTTGCGATAATCCTCGATGCGGATGCAGCCATTGGAAAGGGCGCGGTTGTCCTCGGCGAAATAGACCCGCTTTGGCGTATCGTGCAGGTAGATCCCTTCCCGGTTGGGGAAGGGGAATTTCATCTTGCCCATGGAATTCTCGCCGTTGGGCTTCTGGCGAAGGTTGACCTTCACCGTGCCGGCGGCGACGCCTTTCCAGTCGACCGACGAGGCGGGCAGCACGGTCGGATGCTCGCTGAAGTCGGAAATGACCTCATAGCCATGGGCCTTCATATAGGCCTCGGGGCCCCGCGCGATGTTCGGTGCCATCTTGCGAATGATGTGCGGCGGCACGTGCCAATAGGGGTTGGCGATGGCGTAATGCATGGTGCTCGCAATGATCGGCGTCGGCAGGCCATATTTTGCCTTGCTGCCGACGACGACCTTCATCGAGCCGACGCTCTGGCCGTTCTCGTACATGTGCAGCCGCTGCTCGGCTGAATTGACGAGGATGAACTTGCCCTTGCCCGGGATGATGCGGGCACGCTCCATGTTGAGCGTCACCCGGTCCGACGCGCGGCCGCCATTGGCCGCGGCCTCGGTGACCGCCGTTTCGCGCAACGCCGCATAAATCGGATTGACCGACGACACCGAAAGCAGATGCGCGGCAAGCGCCGGCGCGGCCTCCGCCAGCGCCAGGATGCGGTCGGGATGGCCCGGCTTCATTTGCAAATAGGGATCGCCCCAGACGACATTCGAGGTCGGACGCTGCAGGAACTGGACATAATCGACCCAGGCCGCGGACAAGGCCAGTTCGGCTTCCTTATGCTTCATGGCGTCCCCGGCGCGCGCGGCAACGACCGCCGCCTCGAGCCTGGCGGCGACCTGCGGGCCGTTGGTCATACCGTCGGTCGGCGCGCGGCGGAGCGTCGACAACAATTGCCCGATCGCTTCATCGCCAGCGCCAGCGCGGAACCAGATCGGCGCGTAATTGCGGCGCTCGTAATAATAACGGACCGCCATGCCGTTGGGCGAGGCGGGCAGCGCAACCTGCGGCGCCGCGACTGGAACCGGGGCCGGCGGCTGCTTCTTCTTCGCATCGGCCGGTGCCGCCGCCATCGAAATCGCCGCGATCGCCGTCAGCAAGATTACCCGCCCGCGCATGATTTTCCCTTCACCCGACATGATTGTCCCTCACCGTCGCTTGTGCCGCAAGAATGCAATCGCTTCAATATTTTGTCCGTGGCGCCCGCCGCTCGTGAAGGCCGCCCTGACGCAGCAGCTACGCATTGTGACCTGAATACAACAGGAACGGCCATGGCGCGACCGGGTCCGCTCCATATTCGGATGAGGACGCTGGAAGGGGGAACCGCCAGCGTCCTCACCCACCCCACGCGCGCCGCGCAAGACGGCTACGCGCTCCCTAGCTTCGCATCTCCGGCAGAAAAGCATCGTCGGCCAGGTCGCTGAACTTGGTGATGCGGCTGTCGAACTTGAGCTTGACCTTACCGGTGGCGCCGTGGCGCTGCTTGGCGACGATGACCTCGGCCTTGCCATAAGCGCGGGTCATGTCCTCCTGCCATTTCTGGAATTCCGGATGGTCGTCGGCGGGCTGCTTGGCGGCCAGATAATAATCCTCGCGATAGACGAACAGAACGATGTCGGCGTCCTGCTCGATCGAGCCGGATTCACGCAAATCCGACAGTTGCGGCCTTTTGTCCTCGCGCTGCTCGACGGCGCGGCTCAGCTGCGACAGCGCCAGCACGGGCACGTGCAATTCCTTCGCCAGCTGCTTCAAGCCCCGGCTGATCTCGGAGATTTCCTGGACCCGGTTTTCGTTGGAGTTGCGGCCGGTGCCCTGCAGCAGCTGGAGATAGTCGACGACGATCATGCTGACGCCCTTCTGACGCTTCAGCCGCCGGGCACGGGCGCGCAGAGCGGCGATGGTCAGCGCCGGCGTGTCGTCGATGTACAATGGCAGATTGTTGAGCTCGCTGGCGGCGCGCGCGAAGCGGGTGAACTCATTGCGGCCGATCTTGCCCGAGCGGATCTGCTCGCCGGGGATTTCGGAGCGCTCGGCGAGGATGCGGGTGGCGAGCTGGTCGGCCGACATTTCCAGGCTGAAGAAGGCGACGCCGGCGCCGGCCGACCGCTCCGGCTCGATGCCGTCGGCGACGTCCTGCAGGAAGCGCGTGGCGGCGGCAAAGGCGATGTTGGTCGCCAGCGCCGTCTTGCCCATGCCCGGGCGGCCGGCGAGGATGACGAGGTCGGACCGATGGAGGCCGCCCATGCGGCCATTGAGCTCGGTCAAACCGGTGGTGATGCCGGAAAGGCCGCCCCCGCTATTGAGCGCCGCCTCGGCGACCCTCAGCGCCTCTTTCGAAGCTTCGCCGAACGACTTGACCTTGCCTTCGCCGCCGCCCTGCTCGGCGACCTTGTAGAGCTCGCTCTCGGCGCGCTCGATCTGGGTCAGCGGCGCCACTTCCTCGGACGTGTCGAGCGCGTCCTCGACCATATCGCGGCCGACCCCGACCAAGGCGCGAAGCAGCGCCAGGTCATAGATTTGCGTAGCGAAATCGCGGGCGCCGATGACGGCGGCGCCGGAGCCGGTCAATTGGGCGAGATAGGCCGGCCCGCCGACCTCCTTCATGGCCTCGTCGGCCTCGAACAAGGGCTTCAGCGTCACCGGATTGGCGACCATGTTCTTGTCGGTCACCTTCAGGATCGCCTCGTAGATGCGGGCGTGCAAAGGCTCGAAGAAATGGTCGGCGCGCAGCCGGATCTGGACGTCCTCGACCAGCCGGTTGTCGATCATCAGCGCCCCCAACAGCGCGGCCTCGGCCTCGATATTCTGGGGGAGCGAGGGGGTTGCCGGGGTTTCCGCCCCGCCAGCGATTCGAACGACTTCGGCCATGGCTCTGCTCTAGGCGTTTCGCGCGGTAGTCCAAGGGAGAACGAAAGTAGCACGCCTGTGGATTAACTGTGAGCGGTTGCTGGCCGTCCCTCCGCCAGAAGGCGCGATTCCTCGCCGCCGCGCCAGTCCACAGAAATAATCGCCGCCGAATTGAAGGCTAAGCGGCGCGCGGTTAGGCCCGACTCCATGAGCATCCAATCCGACCGCTGGATTCGCGAGCAGGCGCAGCAGTCCGGCATGATCGAGCCGTTCGTCGAGGCCCAGCGGCGCGAGGGCTGCATCAGCTATGGCCTGTCGTCCTACGGCTATGACGCGCGCGTCGCCGACGAGTTCAAGATCTTCACCAATGTCGATTCGGCGGTGGTCGACCCCAAGGACTTCGCGGCCAACAGCTTCGTCGACCGCCAGACCCAGGTTTGCATCATCCCGCCCAACAGCTTCGCGCTCGCCCGCACCGTCGAATATTTCCGCATCCCGCGCGACGTGCTGGTCATCTGCCTGGGCAAGTCGACCTATGCCCGCTGCGGGATCATCGTCAACGTCACGCCGCTCGAGCCCGGCTGGGAGGGGCATGTGACGCTGGAATTTTCCAACACGACGCCGCTGCCGGCGAAAATCTACGCCAATGAGGGCGCCTGCCAGTTCCTGTTTCTCAAGGGCAACGAGCCGTGCGAAACCAGCTACGCTGACCGCGCCGGCAAATATATGGGCCAGAAGGGCGTGACCCTTCCCAAGCTGTGACGCTTGAAGAAGTCCGCGCGCTCGACGCCGCCGACCCTTTGGCCTTCGCCCGCGAGCGGTTCAGCCTACCGAACGGGGTCATCTATCTCGACGGCAATTCCCTGGGCGCGCTGCCATGTGCGACGGCGGGGCGGATCGAGGCGATGGTTCGCAAGCAATGGGGCGAGGACCTCATCGCCAGCTGGAACAAGCACGAGTGGATCGACTGGCCGGCGCACATTGCCGCCAAGCTGGCGCCGATCGTCGGTGCAAGCCCGAACGAGCTGCTGATCGCCGATTCGACTTCGGTGTGTCTGTTCAAGCTGCTCGTCGCGGCCGCACGCGCCCGGCCAGGGCGCAACACCATCCTTACCGAAACCGGCAATTTCCCGACCGATTTGTATGTCGCGCAAGGGCTGGTCAGCTTGTGGCCGCACCTGCGGCTGCGAACCGTCGAGGCGGGCGAAATTGCCAGTGCGATCGACGAGGACACCGCCGTCGTCAGCTTGACCCAGGTCGATTACCGCAGCGGCCGCCGGCGCGACATGGCCGCGATCAACCATGCCGCGCGCGCCCACGGCGCCTTGTCGTTGTGGGATCTTTCGCATAGCGCCGGCGCCGTCGCCTTGGACCTCAAGGCCGCCGGTTGCGACCTGGCCGTCGGCTGCGGCTACAAATATCTGAACGGCGGCCCCGGCGCACCCGCTTTCATCTTCGTCGCCGGGCATCTGCAGCCCGAACTAGAAACGCCTTTGCCCGGCTGGATGGGCCACGCCCGACCGTTCGCTTTCGCGCCCGTTTACGAGGCGGCGGCGGGCATGCGGCAATGGCTGACCGGCACGCCGTCGATCCTGGCGCTGGCGGCGCTGGATGCCGGCCTCGACACGTTCGACGGAATTGACATGGCGCAGGTCGAAACCAAGGCACAGCGCCTGACGCAAACGTTCATCGACGAGGTCGAGGCCCGCTGCGGCGCGATGCTCCGGCTGGCCAGCCCGCGCGAGCCGCTTGCGCGCGGCAGCCATGTCAGCTTTGCGCATCCGGACGGCTATGCGGTCATGCAGTCGCTGATCGACCGCGGCGTCATCGGCGACTTCCGCGAGCCCGATCTGATGCGTTTCGGCTTCGCTCCGTTGTACAGCAGCTATGCCGATGCCGTGAGAGCCGCCGAGGCGCTGGCCGACGTGCTTGCGACCCGCGACTGGGACCAGCCCCGCTTCCGCGAGCGCCGGAAGGTGACCTGACCGAGCGCTAGGCCGTCTCCGTTTCCTGCTCCCGGTGGGCCGCATCCTCGGCGAGCAGGGCGCGCGAGCGCTGGATCGTGTCGACCCAGTCATGGAATGCGTCGGCGACCTTCGCCACGACATCCTTCAGTGGCCCGTCCTTCAACAAACCGTCGGCGCCAAAATTGTCGTCGCCGACGTTGCCGAGATAGGCCTCCGGCTGGGCCATCACCGGCATGTTGAGGAACACGCACGACTGCCGCAGATGATGGTTGGCGCCAAAGCCGCCGATCGCGCCGATCGAGGCGGTAATGATCCCACCTGGCATCTTGTCGAAGACGTTCTGGCCGTAGGGCCGCGAGCCGACATCGATTGCGTTTTTAAGTACGCCTGGAATGCTCCGGTTATATTCCGCCGATACGAACAACACGCCGTCCGCCTCCCGGATCTGATTGCGAAAGCGAACAAATTGCTCGGGTTGTTGGCCGGCGCTGTCATAATCCTGGTTGTAGAGCGGCAAGTCGCCGATCTCGACCATCGTGCAATCGAGCTTGTCGCCTCGGATCGCGCAAATCGATCGGGCGATTTTCCGATTGTAGCTGTCCTTCCTCAGGCTACCGACGAGGATTGCGATCTTGTAGCTGGCCATCTTGGCTCTCCTGAATGGGTCGGCCAACAAGCGCTCGGCCGACGAATTGGTTGCTGTCTATTTGCGGCGGCCCTGGTGACGGATGTTGGCGGGTCGGCCTCGCCGCGGCGGTGGCGATTTGAAACCAGCACGCATGCGGTCCCGGCGCGGCCGCGACTGGCCGCCGTAGCTGCCCTCGGGCAGCTGGAAGCGCAGCCCGCCAGACACTGGATTGGCCTCGGCCAGCCTGAGTTCCAGCCGCTGCCCGGTGCGGTAGGTTTCGCCGCTGTCCTCGCCGACCAGGGTCCGCGCCGCTTCGTCGTAGCGGAAATATTCGGTGCCGAGGTCGGCGGCCAGCACCAGCCCGTCTCCGCCCAGTTCGTCGACCGTGGCGAAGAACCCGAACGGCTGCACGCCAGTGATCCGGCAGCGGACGATCTGCCCGACCTGGTCGGCGAGGAAGGCGGCGACATAGCGATCGATGGTGTCGCGCTCTGCCTCCATGGCGCGGCGCTCGAGCATCGAGATATGCTCGCCGATGGCGGTGAAATCCTCGCCTTGCCCGGCCGGCAGCCCGCCCTCTCCGAGCTGGTAGGCGCTGACCAGGGCGCGATGGACGAGCAGATCGGCATAGCGGCGGATCGGCGAAGTGAAATGGGCGTAGCTGCCGAGCGCCAGGCCGAAATGGCCGAGCGTCTCCGGCGAGTAGCGCGCCTGCATCTGCGTGCGCAGCAATTGCTCCATGATTTCGATCCGGCCCTCGCCGTCGCCGACCCGTTCGATGATCCGGTTGAAGGTCGCCGGGCGGACGACCTGGCCAAGC
>JAKFFL010000087.1:0-4213 GCA_036675225.1 Sphingomonas sp.
CAGCAGCGCATATTGCTCCTCGGTGGTCCACGGCCGGCAGGCCGAGACTTCGAGGTCGGCGTGGCGGCGCATCAGCTTGCGCTGGGTGGCGCTGGGCGTGAACTCGTCGGCGAGGACGCGGACCGAGACGCAGGCCGAGCAGTCGATGCAGCTCGGCCGATAGGCGACCGACTGGCTGCGGCGGAAACCGATGCGGCCGAGCGCCTCGTTCAATTCATTGGCATTGCGGCCATTCAGTTCGGTGAACACCTTCCGCTCGACCTTGCCCGGCAGATACGGACAGGGCGACGGGTTGGTCACGAAGAATTTGGGGAAGCGGAATGGTGCGCTCACTTCGGCCCGGCCTCCAAAGGTTACTGAACTCTTTATGAGACCGGTAAACGCGGAAGGAAAGACTTTGCTCAGCGAAAAGAGGGTTAAGCCGGGCGATTGTCCCGCCAAAGGACAGATTGGGGCAAGGCTCGGCTAGTCCAGCGCCGCCCGGTCAACCTGGAAACCGGCTTCCTCGAGCCGGCGCACGAGCGTGTCGATGGCGCGGGAATCGCGCGCTTCGCATTCCACCTCGATGACCGTGTCCTTGGCCGGCAGGCGGGTGAAGATGCGGTGGTGGTTGACCTCGATGATGTTGACCCCGCATTCGGCGCATTTGGCGGTGATGGCGGCAAGCGCGCCGGGCCGGTCGTGGGCGGCGATCTTTAGCCGGGCGATGCGCCCGGCGCGTACCAGCTCGCGGACGAGCACGTTGGCCAGCAGATGGGTGTCGATATTGCCGCCGCACAAGATGGTGCCGACCGTCCGACCGCGGAAACGGCCTGGATCGGCGAGGACGCAGGCAAGGCCGGCCGCCCCCGCCCCCTCGACGACGCTCTTCTCGACGCTGACCAGCAAGGCGACGGCATGCTCGAGGTCGCGCTCGGCAACCAGCTCGATGGCGTCGACCTTGTCCTTGATGATCGCCCGCGTCAGCTCGCCGGGCTCCTTGACGGCGATGCCCTCGGCCAGGGTGTCGCCGCCGATGGCACCATGCTCGCCGTCGACGACATTCTTCATCGACGGATAAAGCTCGGCCTCGACGCCGATCACCTCGATGCGCGGGTTGACCGACTTGGCGGCAATGGCCGAGCCGGAGATGAGCCCGCCGCCGCCGATGGGGACGACGAGGGTGTCGAGGGTTGGCACGGCCTCCAGCATTTCCAAGGCGACGGTGCCGGCGCCGGCGATGATTGCCGGGTCGTCGAACGGATGGACGAAAACCAGGCCCTCCTCCGCCCCGATTTCAAGCGCCCTGGCGTAGGCATCGTCGAACATGGCGCCGTGCAGCACGACGCGGGCGCCATGGCTTTCGGTCTGGGTGACCTTCACCGATGGCGTCGGCTTGGGCATGACGATGGTGACCGGAATGCCAAGCCGCCGACCATGATAGGCGACCGCCTGGGAATGATTGCCGGCGGACGCCGCGATGACCCCGCTGCGGCGTTCCTCCTCGGTCAATTGCAGCAATTTGTTGAGCGCGCCGCGCTCCTTGTAGGCGGCCGTGAACTGCAAATTCTCGAACTTCAGCCAGACTTCGGCCTCGACGATGTCGGACAAGGCGCGGCTTTTCAGCATCGGGGTCTTGACGACCGCGCCGTCGATGCGAGCGGCGGCGGCGCGAATGTCGTCGATGGTCGGCGGAGTCATGGGCATTGCCGGCACCGCTAGCCCTTCCCGGTTATGCAAACAATGCTATCGAGCCAGCCCATGAAGACTCACCTGCTCGCGCTCGCCGCGCTGCTCGTCTCGACCGCCGCGGCGGCCGATACATTGATCGACAACGTCAACGGCATCCAGATCGGGGCCGACGGCAAGCTGCAGCGCTTCCCGGGACTCATCGTCGATGATGACGGCAAGGTGGTCCGCATTCTACCCTGGAACGTGGTCCCGCAGGTTGCCGGCGTTCAGCATCATATCGACGGCGGCGGCAAGACCCTGCTGCCCGGCCTGATCGACGCCCACGGCCATGTCATGGGGCTCGGGTTCACGGCGCTGCGGCTCGACCTGACCAGCGCCACGTCGCTAGCCGACCTGCAGCAACGCCTGCGCGCCTATGCCGCCGCCAACCCTCGGGCGCGCTGGATCGTCGGCCGCGGCTGGAACCAGGAGTCCTGGCCGGTGACGGCCTTTCCGAGCGCCGCCGACATTGACGCAATTGTCGCCGATCGCCCGGTCGTGCTGACACGCGTCGACGGCCACGCGCTGGTCGCCAATACCGCCGCGATGCGGGCGGCCGGAGTCACGGCAACAACGGCAGCCCCGCCCGGCGGGCGTATCGAGAACGGTCTGTTCGTCGACAATGCCATGGGCCTGATCGAAGCGAAGGTGCCGGAGGCGACTGCCGCCGAGTCCGACGCGGCGCTGGCCAAGGCACAGGAAATCCTGCTCGGCTACGGCCTGACGGCGGTCGCCGACATGGGGACGTCGGCCGATGGCTGGGCGGCGATGAACCGCGCCGGGCAGGCAGGACAGCTGAACGTCCGTATCATGACTTACGCGTCCGCCTTGTCGGCGCTACAGGCCATCGGCCTGACCGCACCGACAGGCTGGGCGCACGGCGACAGGATGCGCATGGGCGGGGTCAAGCTCTACGCCGACGGCGCCCTGGGCTCTCGCGGCGCCTGGCTGAAGCGGCCCTATGCCGACCAGCCCGATACGCGCGGCCTGCGCTTCCTGACCGACGCCGAGCTGCGTGACCAGGCGGGCAAGGCGGCCGGCATGGGCTTCCAATTGGCCATCCACGCCATCGGCGATGCCGCCAACGCGCAGGTGATCACGACCTTCGAGGAGCTGGGAAAAACCCATACCGGCGACCGCCGCTGGCGGATCGAGCATGTCCAGGTCGTCGACGCCGCCGACATCCCACGCATCGCCAAGGCCGGGATCATCGCCTCGATGCAGCCGACCCACCAGACCAGCGACCGGCTGATGGCCGAGAAGCGCCTCGACCCGCCGCGCCTGGAAGGCGCTTATGCCTGGCAGACCATCCTGCAATCAGGGGCGCGGCTGGCGTTCGGCTCCGACTTCCCGGTCGAGAGCCCCAATCCCTTCCCCGGGTTGTCGGCGGCGATCAGCCGGCAGGATTCGCAGGGACAGCCGCCGGGCGGCTGGCGGCCCGAGGAGCGCGTGTCGCTGGCCCAGGCGATCGATGGATTCACACGGGGCGCGGCTTATGCCGGCTTCGCCGAGGACCGCATCGGCAGCCTCGAGCCCGGCAAATGGGCCGATTTCATTTTGATCGACCGCGACCCGACCGCAATCGACCCGCAATCGCTGGCGGCGACGCAGGTTCTGGAGACCTGGGTGGCGGGGAAGAAAGTCTGGACGCGCGCGGCGCCTATCGCTGGCGTCGAGCGCGGGAGATGAGCATCGACGGGGTGAGCACCTGCGGCAGCTCCTCGGCTGCCTTGCCCGGCTCGTACCACAGGTAGAGCGGGACCCCGGCCCGGCCGCGGCGTTCGAGGAAGCGCGTGATCGCCGGGTCGCCGTTGGTCCAGTCGCCGGCCAGGACCTGGACACCGGCTTGCTTGAACGCGTCGCGGGTGGCGTCGCGGTCGATTGCCGCCACCTCATTGGCCTTGCAGGTCAGGCACCAGTCGGCGGTGAAATAGACGAACACCGGCCTACCTTGCTGAAGGTAATTTTCAACGCGCCCTTCGCTCCATGGCTGGGCGCCTGGAACGGCGCGATCGGTCATTACCGGCGTGCGGTCGAGCGCGGCAATTCCACCGGCGAGGATTGCCACCCCTCCGATCAGTGCCGCCAGTGCAATGCGCCGTCCCTTGCGCTGCCATAAGCCGGTCCACACCAGCACGAAAGCGAGTCCGGCCGCCGATACCAGGCCGATCAGGAACGCCTGCGTCCCGCCAAATCGCCACAGCAACCAAAGGCAACCGAGCGCGGTCAACGCCATCGGAATGGCGAGGACGTGCTGGAAGCGAACCATCCATGGACCGGGTTTGGGCAAGCGCTTGCGAAGCGCCGGGACGAAGGCGACGGCGACAAATGGAATCGCCAGCCCGAGGCCAAGCGCGGCGAAGACGAGCACCGCGCCGGCGCGCGGCAGCAGCAAGGCCGCGCCAAGAGCCGCACCCAGGAACGGCCCGGCGCAAGGTGTGGCGACGAAGGCGGCCAACGCTCCCGTCCCGAAGCTCCCAGCTGGCCGCGCGCCGCCGGCCAG
>JAKFFL010000168.1:0-4174 GCA_036675225.1 Sphingomonas sp.
CTCTGGCCCAAGCTCGCCGGCCATCGCCCCCTTCACCCAGTCGGTGAGGTGGTAGATGACGTCGTAATAGCGGAACTCGACCTTGGTGCGGGCCGCGGCCTCGCGGGCCTTGGCGTTGGGGCGGACGTTGAAGCCGATGATCGGCGCGCCGGTCGAGGAGGCGAGGGTGACGTCGCTCTCGGTGATGGCGCCGACGCCGGAATGCAGAACCCGCACGCGGATCTCGTCGGTCGAGATCTTGTTGACGGCGCTGACGATGGCCTCGACCGAGCCCTGGACGTCGCCCTTGACCACGAGCGGGAATTCGATCGTCGTCGAGGCGCTCTTGGCGAACATGTTCTCGAGGCTGACGGGTGCCGAAGTGGTGCGCTTCTTGTCGAGCACGCTCTGGCGATAGGTGGCGACCTCGCGGGCGCGCGCCTCATTCTCGACAGCGGTCAGCGGGTCGCCGGCCAGCGGCACGGCGCTGAGGCCGAGCACCTCGACCGGGAACGCCGGCGGCGCTTCCTTCACCTGACGGCCATGGTCGTCGATCATCGCCCGGACCTTGCCGCTCGAGGCGCCGACGACGATGACGTCGCCGACCTTGAGCGTGCCGCGCTGGACCAGCACGGTCGCCAGCGGGCCGCGGCCCTTGTCGAGCTTGGCCTCGACCACCGTCGCTTCGGCGGCACGGTCGGGATTGGCCTTGAGCTCGAGGATTTCGGCCTGCAGGCTGATGGCTTCCAGCAGCTTGTCGAGGTTGGTCTTCTTGAGCGCCGAGACTTCGACGTCCTGGACCTCGCCGCCCATTGCCTCGACGATGATCTCGTGCTGCAGCAGTTCCTCGCGGACCTTCTGCGGGTTGGCGCCCGGCTTGTCGATCTTGTTGATGGCGACGATCATCGGCACGCCGGCGGCCTTGGTGTGGTTGATCGCCTCGATCGTCTGCGGCTTCAGGCCGTCGTCGGCCGCCACCACCAGGATGACGATGTCGGTGACGTTGGCGCCGCGCGCGCGCATTTCGGTGAAGGCTTCGTGGCCTGGCGTGTCGAGAAAGGTGATCTTCGACTTGTCGGGCAGGCCGACCTGATAGGCACCGATGTGCTGGGTGATGCCGCCGGCCTCGCCGGAGACGACATCGGCGCCGCGGATGGCGTCGAGCAGCGAGGTCTTGCCATGGTCGACATGGCCCATGATGGTGACCACCGGTGGGCGCGGCTTTAGCGTTTCGGCCGCATCGACGTCGGCTTCGGCCTGGATGTCGATGTCGGATTCCGAAACGCGGTTGATGCGGTGGCCGAACTCGTCGATCAGCAGCTCGGCGGTGTCCTGGTCGATGGTTTCGGTGATCGTCACCGGCGTGCCCATCTTGAACAATGCCTTGACCAGATCGGCGCCACGCTCGCCCATGCGCTTGGCCAGTTCCTGGACGGTGATCGCCTCGGGGACGTCGACGTCGCGGACCTGCTTGGTGGCCGGTCCGGCCTGCATGTGGGCGCGCTTTTCCTTCTCGCGGGCGCGGCGCAGCGCGGCGAGGCTGCGGGCGCGGCTGTCGTCCTCGCCGGCCAGGGCGCGGGTGACGGTCAGCTTGCCGGAATGGCGGCGGTCTTCGCGGCCGCGGGTCGGCCGGGCCGGCTCATGCCGCTTGGGCGGATGACCAGGCGCGGCGTGATGGCGCGGGCGGTCTTCCTGGTCGCCCTCAACGACGCCAGCGGCGGGCGGCGCGGCGGGGCGCTCCGCTTCCTCGACCGAGCGGCGGGCGGCTTCGGCAGCCTCTTCCTCGGCGCGGCGGGCGGCCTCTTCCTCGGCTTTTTTATTGTCTTCGGCGCGGCGCTTCTCTTCCTCGGTCTGCTCGACCTTGACGCGATCGTCGCGGCGGCGCGCTTCCTCGAGCGCGGTCATGCGCGATTCCTCGGCCTCGCGCAGCAGCCGCTCCTGTAATTCACGGCGGCTGGTGATGTCGTCGACCGGCCGCTTCGGCGCGGCGGGCGCCGCCTTGGGCGCAGGAGCCGCAGGCTTGGGCGCCGCGGCGGCGGGCATCGGCGTCTTCGGTGCTTCCGTCGGGGCTTCGCCCGGACGGCCGATGATCCGCCTCTTCTTGACCTCGACGACGACGGTGTTCGAGCGGCCGTGGCTGAAGCTCTGCTTCACCTTGCCGGTCTCGACCGTGCGCTTCAGGCCCAGCGGCGGCCGGGTACCAAGCTTGGGCTTGTCGCTCTGGTCGGTCATTCTATTCCTTCGTCAAGTTCGCCAGTCGAGGCGGGGCCCGGAGCGGCGTCGCCGCCCTCTAGCCCAGCATCGGGGTCAATGAAAGCAAGCCACCTGTCGATGGCATGGCTCACCCGCCGCGCGGCGGCAGGATCGGTCAGGGCCAGATGTACCACATTTTCGCGGCCCAGCGCCATCGACAAGATGGTGCGCCCTTCGGGAAATACCAAGCCCCGCGCGTCGCCGCCGCCGACCCGCCACGCCTGGTCGAGCCTCCGGCGCCCGTCCTCGCCGGAGTCGGCGGCATGGATGAGCAAGCGGACCTTGCCAGCGCGGGCGGCGGTCTCGACGCGATCGGCACCGTTGATGAGGTTGCCCGAACGCGCCTCCATGCCAAGCCGATCGAGCGTCGCCTGGCGAAGCGCCTGGCTGGTGCGTTCGCCGAGGTCGGCGGGCACCGTGACCTCGCCGGCCTTGAAGGCGCGGGCGAGCGCCGCCTTGAGCTTGCCCTTGGCGTTGGCCGCGTCGAGCTCCGCCCGGCCGACGGCGATCCAGGCGCCGCGGCCCGGCGCGCGGGCGCGGACATCGGGCGCGACCTCTCCGTCCGGACCGAGCGCGAGCCGGATCAGCGCCTCTTTCGGCGCCGAACGCCGCGAGAGGATGCAGGTGCGCTCCGGAACGTGCGCTTCTAGCGGATCATTGCTCCTCGCCCGCAACCGCGTCCTCCTCGGCTGTGGGTTTGTCGTCGGAAGCAGGCGTTTCGTCCTCGAACCAATGGGCGCGGGCGGCCATGATGATCTCGTTGCCCTGCTCCTCGGTCAGCGCGAAATCGGCGAGGATCCCGCCCTTGTCCTCGGGCCGGTTGCTGGGCTCGCGCTGACGGCGCTGCTCGGGCCGCTTCTTCTGGATCAGTTCGTCGGTCGCCAAATCGGCGAGGTCGTCGAGGGTGCGGATGTTGGCCTTGCCGAGCGTGACCAGCATCGCCTCGGAGAGATGCGGTAGCTCGGCGAGGGCATCCTCGACGCCCAGCTTGCGGCGCTCCTCGCGGGCGGCGGCTTCGCGCCGTTCCAGCCCCTCGGCGGCACGGCTCTGCAGCTCGGCGGCGATGTCGTCGTCGAGGCCCTCGATCGAGGCGATCTCGTCGACTTCGACGTAAGCGACTTCCTCGAGGCTGGTGAAACCCTCGGCGACCAGCAGCTGCGACAACGTCTCGTCGACGTCGAGCTCCGACTGGAACATCTCGGTGCGCTCCATGAACTCGCGCTGGCGCTTCTCCGAGGCGTCGGCCTCGGTCAGAATGTCGATCTGGCTGCTGGTCAGCTGGCTGGCCAAGCGGACGTTCTGGCCGCGGCGGCCGATGGCGAGGCTGAGCTGATCGTCGGGGACGACGACCTCGATGCGATTCTCTTCCTCATCAATGACGACGCGGCTGACCGTTGCCGGCTGCAGGCCGTTGACGACGAAGGTCGCCAAATCCTCGCTCCACGGGATGATATCGATCTTTTCGCCCTGGAGTTCCTGGACCACCGCCTGGACCCGGCTGCCCTTCATGCCGACGCAGGCGCCGACCGGGTCGATCGAGCTGTCGTGGCTGATGACGCCGATCTTGGCGCGGCTGCCCGGATCGCGGGCGGCGGCGCGGATCTCGATGATGCCGTCGTAGATTTCCGGCACTTCCTGGGCGAACAATTTCTTCATGAAGTCGGGATGGGCGCGCGACAGGAAGATCTGCGGGCCGCGCGCCTCGCGGCGGACGGAGAGGATCAGGCTGCGGATGCGGTCGCCGACGCGCACCATTTCGCGGGGGATCTGCTGGTCGCGGCGGATGACGCCCTCGGCGCGGCCGAGGTCAACGACGATATGGCCGAACTCGACGCGCTTGACGACGCCGGTGATGACCTCGCCGGCGCGCTCCTTGAATTCCTCATACTGGCGCTCGCGCTCGGCGTCGCGGACCTTCTGGAAGATGACCTGCTTGGCGGCC
>JAKFFL010000055.1:0-4121 GCA_036675225.1 Sphingomonas sp.
TTCGGGCGTTCGGCCGCAAGTGATCGAGGCATTGCAGGCGCTGCTCGATCGCGACGCCATGCCGCTGATCCCGGCGCAGGGCAGCGTGGGCGCCTCGGGCGACCTCGCCCCGCTCGCCCACCTGATCGCGGCGCTATTGGGTGAGGGGCGGATGGACCTCGCTGGCGAAATCCTCCCCGCCCGCGATGCGCTCGACAAGCTCGGCATGGCGCCGCTCGAGCTCGGCCCCAAGGAAGGCCTGGCCCTGATCAACGGCACCCAGGCTTCGACCGCCATCGCCCTCGACGCCTTGTTCATGGCCGAGCGGGTGTTCGGCGCCGCGCTGGCCGCCGGCGCGATGTCGGTCGATGCATTGAAGGGCAGCGTCAAGCCGTTCGACCCGCGCATCAGCGCCGTGCGCGGCCAGCCGGGCCAGATCCGCGTCGCCGCCGAAATCGCCGCCTTGCTCGCCGGCAGCGCAATCGTCGCCAGCCATTTCCGCTGCGGCCGGGTGCAGGACCCTTACAGCTTCCGCTGCCAGCCGCAGGTGATGGGGGCGAGCCTCGACCTGCTCACCAACGCCGCCCGCACTTTGACGATCGAAGCAGGCGCGGTGACCGATAATCCGATCGTGTTCGAAGATGAGGACATCGCCATCTCGGGCGGCAATTTCCACGCCCAGCCGGTCGCCTTCGCCGCCGACACCGTCGCCATGGCGCTTTGCGAGGTCGGTTCGCTGTCGGAGCGTCGCACGGCGGTGCTGATCGACCCCAAGATGAGCGGGCTTCCGGCCTTCCTCACCGACGACGGCGGGGTCAATTCGGGGCTGATGATCCCGCAAGTCACCGCCGCCGCCTTGGTCAGCGAGAACAAGAGCCTCGCCTTCCCCGCCAGCGTCGATTCCATTCCGACATCGGCCGGCCAGGAGGACCATGTCAGCATGGCCCCCATCTCCGCGCGCAAGGCTTGCCAGATCGCCCGCAATGCCGCCGGGGTCGTCGCCGTCGAGCTGATCGCGGCGGCACAAGGCGTTGATTACCACGCGCCCCTCAAGACCTCGAACAAGCTGCAGTCCATCCACGCCAAGGTCCGCGCCATCAGCCCGCCGCTCACCCAGGACCGTTATTGGGCCGACGAGATGGGGGCGCTGCAGTCGGCGGTGCTGGCCGGCGACTTCGGGACGTTCGAAGCGGCCTGATCAGTCGGGCAGCGGCCCGTCCGACCGGTTCCAGTATTGCGACCGGCACAGCACCGCCGCGACGCAGCCGGAGACCTTGAGCTGGCGTTCGCCGATCGGCTGAATCTTCGCTCTGACGCGCATGTTGTGGTCCGGGATGAACAATCGGCCGTCCCAATGACCGGGCTTCCTTTGCTCGAGCCCGGTCAGCAGGTCCGATCCGACCAGCGTGTCGGTGCCCTTGCGCGCATCGGCTTTGGCCTTGTCCGACGCCCAGGCGACGGTGCCGCAGCGCGCCGCGCCGCACGGCGCGACGTCGATGATGACGCTCCCGTCGGGATTGGCCCAGCGACCGTCGATGGCGGCGTCCTGCGCCTCGGCGGCGGAGGCGAACAAGATGACCGATGCTGCCAATACGCGCATGCCGCTCTTTTACAGCGGAATTGGGCGTCAATGGAAATCCCGGCTTTTCGGTATGACCGAAACGTCGCGCGGATGGCGGCCGGGCGGGGGCCTCATGGCGCCGCCAGCGTCGCCCGGGCTGAGGGGCGGGGTCATCAAATCGTCGCTGAGATGGCGCAGCAAATGCGTGCCGTCCTCCAGTTTGCGGGCGACGAGGTGGATGATGTCCTCGTCTCTCTGCACAATCCCGTGCACCACCATCAGCCGCGCGCCCATGACGATCCGCCTTTGGCTGTCGAACACGTCGGGCCAGACGACGAGGTTGGCGATTCCCGTCTCGTCCTCGAGCGTGATGAAGCAGACACCCTTGGCGCTGCCCGGTCGCTGGCGGATCAGCACCAGCCCGGCGAGCGACACGCTTTTACCGTCGCGAATGGCCTTGAGCTGCTCGGCGGCGATGAAATTCTTGGCCGCATAATGCTCGCGCAGGAACTGCATCGGGTGCGCCTTCAGGCTGAGGCGCACCGTCTGGTAATCGGAGACGACATGCTCGCTGAGCGGCATGGCGGGCAGCGGCGTCGTCTCGACTTCCGCCCCTTCGTCGCGGGCGTCGGCGGCGACGAACAAGGGCAGGTCCAGCGCCGGCTTGAGCGCCCGCGCGTCCCACAAAGCCGCGCGCCGGTCGAGACCGATCGAGCGGAAGGCATCGGCCTCGGCCAGCCGCTCGATCGCATGCACCGGCACTCGTCCGCGCGAGCGCAATTCATCGACCGAGGCGTAGGGGCGAGCGCGCCCCGCGACCAGCCGCTCCCCCGCGTCGCGGTGGAATCCCTCAACCTGGCGCAGGCCCAACCTCAAAGCCAAATCCGGATCCGTTCGCCCTGAGCTTGTCGAAGGGCTGTCTTTTTTCCCCTTCCTGAAAGAGAGGCAGGGCAGGGCTTCGACAAGCTCAGCCCGAACGGTTTTGGGTGAAGGTTCGATGGGTTCGAGAGTTGAGTCCCAGTGCGAACCATTCACATCCACGCCAAGCACCTCGACCCCATGCTCCCTCGCATCGCGGACGATCTGCGCGGGCGCATAGAACCCCATCGGCTGGCTGTTCAGCAGCGCGCAGGCAAACGCCGCCGGATATTTCCATTTGAGCCAGCTCGACACGTAGACCAGATGCGCGAAGCTCGCCGCATGGCTTTCGGGAAAGCCATATTCGCCGAAGCCCTTGATCTGGTCGAAGCAGCGCTGGGCGAAGTCGGGGTCGTAGCCGCGCGCCACCATCCGCCCGACCATTTTCTCCTGCAGCGCCTCGATATTGCCCTTCGACCGGAACGTCGCCATCGCCTTGCGCAATTGATTGGCTTCTGCTGACGAGAATTTCGCCGCCTCGAGCGCGATCTTCATCGCCTGCTCCTGGAAGATCGGCACGCCCAATGTCCGGCCGAGGATGCGCTCCAATTCGTCGGGTTGGCCATGCTCGGGGCCGGGGCAGGGGAAGGTCAACGGCTCCTTGCCCTGGCGCCGCTTCAGATAGGGATGGACCATGTCGCCCTGGATCGGCCCGGGGCGGACGATCGCCACCTCGATCACCAGGTCGTAGAAGCAGCGCGGCTTGAGCCGCGGCAGCATGTTCATCTGCGCCCGGCTCTCGACCTGGAAGACACCGAGCGAATCGCCCTTGCACAGCATGTCGTAGACGTCCGGCACGTCCGCCGGGACGGTCGCCAATTCCCAGCGTTCGCCATGATGTGCCTCGATCAAATCGAAGCATTTGCGGATGCAGGTCAGCATGCCCAGCGCCAGAACGTCGATCTTGAGGATGCCCAGCTCCTCGATGTCGTCCTTGTCCCATTCGATGAAGGTGCGCTCATTCATCGCGCCATTGCCGACCGGCACCGTCTCGGTCAGCGGCCGCTCGGTCAAAATGAAGCCGCCGACATGCTGCGACAAATGCCGCGGCATGCCGATCATCTGCTCGGCGAGCCTGACCGTGCGCTTCAGATGCGGGTCGGACAAATCGAGCCCGGCCTCGGCGACATGGTCCTCCGGCACTTCCTCGCCCCAGCTGCCCCAGATGGTGCCGGCCAGCGCGGCAGTGACGTCCTCGCTCAGCCCCATTGCCTTGCCGACCTCGCGGATCGCCGAACGCGGGCGGTAATGGATGACGGTGGCGGCGATCCCGGCGCGGTCGCGGCCGTATTTCTGGTAGATGTGCTGGATCACCTCCTCGCGCCGCTCATGCTCGAAATCGACGTCGATGTCGGGTGGCTCGCGGCGCTCCTCGGAGATGAAGCGCTCGAACAGCAGGTCGCTGGTCGCCGGATCGACGGCGGTGATGCCGAGCGTGAAGCAGACGGCGCTGTTGGCCGCGCTGCCGCGTCCCTGGCACAGGATCGGCGGGTCGAGCGAGCGGGCGAAGGCGACGATTTCGTGGACGGTCAGGAAATAGCGGGCGAAGTCGAGCTTGGCGATCAGGCCGAGCTCGTGGTGCAATTGCCGCTCGACCTTCTCCGGAATGCCCTCGGGCCAGCGCCCGGCCGCGCCCTGCCAGGTCAAATGCTCCAGCTGCTGC
>JAKFFL010000060.1:0-4097 GCA_036675225.1 Sphingomonas sp.
ATCGCCATCGTCGGCGTCGTCGTCGCCGTCATCGTCGGCCTGTTCCTCGGCCTGGTCCCGGCGATCGCCTTTACCGTCGGCGCTCTGCTGTCAGGCGCGGCCGGCTACATCGGCATGAACATTTCGGTGCGCGCCAACGTCCGCACCGCCGAAGCCGCCCGCACCAGCCTGCAGGGCGGCCTCACCACCGCCTTCCGCGCCGGCGCCATCACCGGCCTGCTGGTCGCCGGCCTCGCGCTGCTGGCGATCGCCGGCCTGTTCTATGTTCTGGTCACCCAGGGCGCCGAGCCGCAAAGCCGCGAAGTCGTCACCGCCCTGACCGCGCTCGCCTTCGGCGCCTCGCTGATCTCCATTTTCGCCCGTCTCGGCGGCGGCATCTTCACCAAGGCTGCCGACGTCGGCGCCGACCTGGTCGGCAAGGTCGAGGCCGGAATCCCCGAGGACGACCCCCGCAACCCCGCCGTCATCGCCGACAATGTCGGTGACAATGTCGGCGACTGCGCCGGCATGGCCGCCGATCTGTTCGAAACCTATGTCGTCACCGTCGGCGCGACGATGGTGCTGACCGCGCTGCTGATCGGCACCGCGGCCGCCGATATCACTGCGTTGATGGCATTGCCGCTGCTGGTCGGCGGCGTCTGCATCATCACCTCGATCATCGGCACCTACATGGTCCGGCTCGGCAAAGGCCAGTCGATCATGGGCGCGCTCTACAAGGGCTTCTGGACCACCGCGATCCTGTCGATCCCGGCGCTCTACTTCGTCACCCAGCTCGCGCTGGGCGACCTCAACGCCGTCGTCGGCGGGGTGGAAGCCGGCGGCCTCGACATCAGCGGCGCGACGGTCGCCCCGTCCGACGGCTTCACCGGCTGGGACCTGTTCTACTGCATGATGATCGGCCTGGCCGTCACCGGCCTGCTGGTCTGGATCACCGAATATTATACCGGCACTAACTATCGCCCGGTGCAGTCTATCGCCAAGGCGTCGGAAACCGGCCACGGCACCAACGTCATCCAGGGCCTGGCGATCAGCCTTGAGTCGACGGCGCTGCCGACGATTGTCATCTGCATCGCGATCATCGCTTCCTATCTGCTCGCCGGTCTGATCGGCATCGCCTTCGCGGCGACCGCGATGCTGGCCCTGGCCGGCATGGTCGTCGCCCTCGACGCCTACGGCCCGGTCACCGACAATGCCGGCGGCATTGCCGAAATGGCCGGGATGGACGACGATGTCCGCACCCGCACCGACGCCCTCGACGCGGTTGGCAACACCACCAAGGCGGTGACCAAGGGCTATGCGATTGGCTCGGCGGCGCTGGCGGCGCTGGTGCTGTTCGGCGCCTACACCACCGACCTCGAGCATTATGCGAGCGAACTCGGGATCGGCGCCGCCGGCGTCGATTTCTCGCTGTCCAACCCCTACGTCATGGTCGGCCTGCTGCTCGGCGCGCTGCTGCCCTATCTGTTCGGGGCGATGGGCATGACGGCGGTCGGACGGGCGGCCGGCGATGTCGTCCTCGACGTTCGCGAGCAGTTCCGTTCCAACCCGGGCATCATGGACGGCTCCAGCCGCCCGAACTACGCGCGCACCGTCGACATGGTGACCAAGGCGGCGATCAAGGAAATGATCATTCCGTCGCTCCTGCCGGTGCTGACCCCGATCATCGTCTTCTTCCTGATCTCGTGGGTGGCGGGCCGCGAGCAGGGATTTGCCGCGCTCGGCGCCTTGTTGCTCGGCGTCATCGTCTCCGGCCTGTTCGTCGCCATCTCGATGACCTCGGGCGGCGGCGCCTGGGACAATGCCAAGAAGTATATCGAGGACGGTAATTACGGCGGCAAGGGCTCCGAGGCCCACAAGGCTGCGGTGACCGGCGACACCGTCGGCGATCCCTACAAGGATACCGCCGGGCCGGCGGTCAACCCGATGATCAAGATCACCAACATCGTCGCGTTGCTGTTGCTGGCGGCACTGGCGGCGCAGGGTGCCGGCACCCCCGGCCTCTGATTGGAAGTCGAACAATGGAAGGCGAGGCCGGCGTCCCCGCCTTTTCATATTGCCCCTTCGCGGCTAAACAGCCGCACCTTTTTCGCTGACAGGATTTGAATGGCCAAGGAAGAACTTCTCGAAATGCGCGGGCAAGTGGTCGAGCTGCTGCCCAATGCCATGTTCCGCGTGAAGCTGGAGAATGGCCACGAGATCCTTGGTCACACCGCCGGCAAGATGCGCAAGAACCGCATCCGCGTCCTGACCGGCGACGAGGTGCTGGTCGAATTGACGCCCTATGATTTGACCAAGGGGCGGATCACCTATCGCTTCAAGTAAGGCGATGCGGCTGGTCCTGGCCTCGGCAAGCCCGCGCCGCCTCGACCTGCTGGCGAGGATCGGCGTTCATCCCGACACCATCGTCCCGGCCGATATCGACGAAAGCGTGCCCAAGGGTGAGCTTCCGCGCGAGCACGCGCTGCGATTGGCGCGAGAGAAGGCGCAGGCCGTGGCGGCAAGCCACGCCGACGCTCTGGTACTCGCGGCCGATACGGTCGTTGCCGTCGGGCGGCGCATCCTGCCCAAGGTCGAGGACGAAGCCACCTTGCGCGCCTGCATGGCGTTGCTGTCAGGCCGGCGCCACCGCGTGCTGACCGGCGTCGCTTTGGCGATTCCCGGCGGGTCCGTGCGTACTCGTCTGGTCGAGACGATGATCGCCATGAAACGGCTAAGCCCACCGGAAGTGGACCATTACGCCAGTCACGGCGAATGGCGCGGCAAGGCCGGCGGCTATGCGTTGCAGGGCTATGGCGAAGTCTATGTCCGCCACATCGCCGGCAGCTATTCAAACGTCGTCGGCCTGCCCTTGGCCGAGACCAGGCAGATGTTGAAAAGTGCCGGCTACGCCATCCCCTGACTGGCAGTGCGAGCGCGGCATCGGCGAGCGCCGGGCGGTGCGCATCGCCGGCGGCGAGATCGTCGCCGCGCGCATCCTTCTCGACAATGTCATCCCGGCCGGCGCGATCCTGGAAGCCCGGCTGACGCGGGTGGGCCTACCGGCGATCGCCCTCGCCAATGGCCGCGAATATGTGCTGCGCGACGGGGCACCGGGAGTCACCGAAGGTCAAGCGATCACCATCGAGATCACGCGCGAGACAATCCCCGGCGCCGAACCGTGGAAGCGGCCGTTGGCGCGGCTCAGCGGCGAGCCGCAGCGCGAAGCCGAGCTCGAAGCCGGGGAGATTGCGTTTCCGTCGCCGCGCGACCAGCTGGAAGAGGCGGGCTGGTCCGAACTGATCGAGGAGGCACGCAGTGGCATCGTTGCCTTCGCCGGCGGCGCCCTGCGCATCTCGCCGACACCGGCCATGACCCTGATCGACGTCGACGGGACGCTGCCGCATATCGATCTGGCAATGGCCGGCGCCAAAGCGGCGGCGCGGGCGATCCTGCGCCACGGCATCGGCGGTTCGATCGGCGTCGATCTGCCGACCGTGCAGGGCAAGGATCAGCGCACCGCCATCGGCGCGGCGGTCGACGCCTTGTTGCCCAACCCGTTCGAGCGAACCGCGGTCAACGGCTTCGGCTTCCTGCAGATCGTGCGGCCGCGCCGCCACGCCTCCTTGTTCGAGCTGGCCCTGGACCGGGCCGCGTTCGAAGCGCGCACGCTGCTGCGCCTGGCGGCGCGCGAAGCCGGCGCCATCCGCCTTGCCGTGCACCCGGCGGTGCATGTTGTGCTAGCCGCGCATCCCGAATGGCTGGGGGCCTTGTCGCGCCAGATCGGCGGCGCTGTCGGCTTGCGCTCCGACCCCCGGCTCACCATCTCCGGCGGCCATGCCGAGAAAGCCTGAATCCAGCGCCAAGGGCTGCCCATTGTGCGGCAAGCCGAGCCATGCCGACCATGCGCCGTTCTGCGGCCAGGGCTGCAAGGACCGCGACCTGCTGAAATGGCTTGGCGAGGGTTACCGCATCGCCGGTCCGCCGGCCGGCAAAGACGACCTGGCCGGGGTGGACAGCGACAGGGACGACGGCTAGGGGACGCTCCGCTGCGAACGGCCGACCGGCCGCTTATGGCATGCCCAGGTAGCTCAGTTGGTAGAGCACGTGACTGAAAATCA
>JAKFFL010000118.1:0-4036 GCA_036675225.1 Sphingomonas sp.
TGGGCATGCTCTACCGCGGCGAGGACAGCCAGGTGGTCGCCTATCTCGAACGGGCGCTGACCAGCGAAATTTCCGGCAACCTCGCCGATCTGTGCCCGGTCGGGGCGCTGCTGCAGCGGCCGCAAATCTTCGAATCGCGGCCCTGGGAGCTGCGCCGGGTGCCGTCGATCGACGTCATGGACGCGATGGGCGCCAACATCCGCCTCGACGTCCGCCAGCGCCAGGTGATGCGCATCCTGCCGCGCATCAACGACGCGGTGAACGAGGAGTGGATCCACGACAAGACCCGCCACCATGTCGATGCGCTGGTCCGCAACCGGCTCGACCGGCCGTGGCTGCGTGATAAGGGCAAGCTGCGTCAGGCGAGCTGGGCCGAGGCGCTGGCGTCGCTGGCCGACAAGCTCAATGCGGCGGGCAGGAAGGTCGCAGCCATCGCCGGCGACCTCCTCGACGCGGAAACGATGTATGCGGCGAAAAAGCTGCTCGAAGGGCAGGGGTCGAGCCTGCTCGAAGGCCGCCAGACCGGGCTCGATTACGACATCTCCAGCCTCGCCGCCTTGCGCTTCAACACGCCGATCGCCGAGCTGGAGAACGCCGACGCCGTCCTGCTGGTCGGCTCGAACAGCCGCTGGGAAGCGCCGTTGGTCAACACGCGGCTGCGCAAGGCCGCGCGCAAGGGCGCCAAAATGTTCGCCATCGGCCCGGTGGTCGATCTGGCCTTCCCGGTCACCTGGCTCGGCGACGATTTGAAGCTGCTCGGCAAGCTGCCGAAGGAGGTCGCCGACGCCTTTGCCAAGGCCGAGCGGCCGGTGATGATTGTCGGCCCCGGCGCGCTGGCCACGGGCGCGCTCGGCGCGGCGCTCAAGGCGTCCGGCCCCTTCATCAAGCCAGGCTGGAACGGCTTCAACACCCTCCACACGTCCGCCGCTCGCATGGCCGCGCTGATCCTCGGTTTCGCGCGGAAAGGCGGGCTGGCCGACATCGAGGCCGCCAAGCCGCAGGTCGTGCTGCTGCTCGGCGCCGACGAAGTGCCGGCCGGCAAGTTCGCCAAGGCGTTCAAAGTCTATATCGGCCACCACGGCGACAAGGGCGCGGCCTCCGCCGACCTTGTCCTCCCCGGCGCCGCTTACAGCGAGAAGCACGGAACGTATGTCAACATCGAGGGCCGGGTGCAGCGCGGCGAGCGCGCCACTTTCCCGCCGGGCGACGCCCGCGAGGACTGGAGCATTTTCCGCGCCCTCTCAGAGCTGATCGGCAAGCCGCTGCCGTTCGACAATTTCGGCCAGTTGCGCGCGGCGATGATCGCCGATCATCCCGAGCTAGGCGTCGACGGTATCATCGACTTGCCCTGGTCGCCGCCGAAGCTGCCCGCCGAGGCGTCGGGCCCGGTCAGCTACCCGGTTCAGGATTTCTACCTCACCAACGCCATCTGCCGCGCCAGCCCGACCATGCAGCGTTGCTCGGAAGAGCTGGTGCAGGGCGTGCCGTACATGGAGGCGGCGGAGTGAGGGGCTACGCTAAAATCCTCCCCGGAACGGGGAGGGGGACCATGCGAAGCATGGTGGAGGGGGCGTGCCACGTGGAGAACCCCCTCCGTCAGCCTGCGGCTGCCACCTCCCCGCAGGCGGGGAGGATTGCATGACCGCCACCTTCCAATCCTGGGGCATGACCTATGACTGGGCGTGGTTCACCGCGACCATCTCGGGCATCCTCCTCATCGCTCTCCCGCTGCTCCTCGCCGTCGCCATGGTCATCTATGCCGAGCGCAAGATTTGGGCGGCGATGGCGCTGCGCCGCGGGCCCAACGTGGTCGGCCCGTTCGGCCTGCTGCAGAGCTTCGCCGACGGGCTGAAGGTCTTCCTCAAGGAAACCATCATCCCGACCAGCGCCAACAAGATGCTGTTCCTGATCGCGCCGGTCATCACTTTCACGGTCGCCCTGATCGTCTGGGCGGTGGTGCCGTTCGACGTCGGCGTGGTGCTGGCCGACATCAATATCGGCCTGCTCTACATCCTCGCCGCCAGCTCGCTCGGCGTTTACGGCGTCATCATCGCCGGCTGGGCGTCCAACTCCAAATATCCCTTCTTCTCGGCGCTGCGGGCGGCGGCGCAGATGGTCAGCTACGAAGTCTCGATCGGCTTCGTCCTGATCAGTGTCGTCCTTTACGCCGACAGCTTCAACCTCACCGCCATCGTCATGGCGCAGAAGGGCAATATCGGCTTCGGCCTATTGAACGGCTTCGGCTTCAATCCCCTGCTGTTCCCGATGGCGGTGGTGTTCCTGATCAGCTCGATGGCCGAAACTTTCCGCACGCCGTTCGACCTGGTCGAGGCGGAGAGCGAACTGGTGGCCGGCCACCAGACCGAATATTCGTCGATGAGCTTCGCCCTGTTCTGGCTCGGCGAATATGGCAACGTGCTGCTGATGTGCGCCTTGAACGCCATCCTGTTCTGGGGCGGGTTCCTGCCGCCGATCGACTGGGCGCCGCTCTACTGGATTCCCGGCATCCTCTGGCTGTTCCTCAAAATGGGGATCTTCTTCTTCATCTTCGGCTGGGTGAAGGCGACCGTGCCCAGGTACCGCTACGACCAATTGATGCGGCTCGGCTGGAAGATTTTCCTGCCACTGAGCCTGCTGTTCGTCGTCCTCGTCTCGGGGTGGCTGATGCTCACCCGCTATGGAGCCGCCGCATGATCGCGCGCACTTTAAAAGCCTTCACGCTCTGGGAATTCCTCGGCGCCCACTGGCTGACGCTCAAATATTTCTTCAAGCCCAAGGCGACGATTAATTACCCCTTCGAGAAGACCCCGCAGAGCCCGCGTTTCCGCGGAGAGCATGTGCTGCGCCGCTATCCCAATGGCGAGGAGCGCTGCATCGCCTGCAAATTGTGCGAGGCGATCTGCCCGGCGCAGGCGATCACCATCGAGGCCGAGCCGCGCGAGGACGGGTCGCGGCGCACCACCCGCTACGACATCGACATGGTCAAGTGCATCTATTGCGGGCTGTGCCAGGAGGCCTGCCCGGTCGACGCCATCGTCGAAGGTCCGAACCTGGAATTCGCCACCGAAACGCGGGAGGAACTGCTCTACGACAAGGCCAAGTTGCTGGCCAATGGCGACCGCTGGGAACAGGCCGTCGCCGCTAGCCTTGCCGCCGATGCGGCGTATCGGTAGGCGCCCCGCAACCCGATGATCGCCATCCTCGCCTTTTATCTGTTCGCGGCCGTGACCGTCGCTTCGGCGATCCTCGTCATTTTCGCGCGTAACCCGGTGCACAGCGTGCTGTGGCTGATCGTTGCCTTCTTCAACGCGGCGGGTCTGATGCTGATGGTCGGGGCCGAGTTCATCGCCTTGCTGCTGGTCATCGTCTACGTCGGCGCGGTCGCGGTGCTGTTCCTGTTCGTGGTCATGATGCTCGACATCGATTTCGCCTCGCTGCGCTCCGGCTTCACGAAGAACCTGCCGTTCGGCCTGCTGATCGCCTTGGTCCTGCTCGCCGAGATCATCATCGCCGCCAACGCCCGCGGCACCGGGCCGCTGATCGCCGCCAGCCCGCCCGAGGCGGCGCAGCCCAACATCGTCGCGGTCGGCGAGGCGCTCTACAGCCGCTTCCTGTTCCCGTTCGAGATCGCCGGGCTGATCCTGCTGGTGGCGATGGTCGGCGCCATCGTGCTGACTCACCGCCGCCGCGGCGACGCCCGCGGCCAGAAGGCCTCGCGCCAGATTGGCCGCCGGCCCGACAAGGCGATCAGGCTCGCCAACCCGCCGGTGGGCGAGGGGGTGAAGCTGTGATCGGCCTGGCCCACTATCTCACCGTCGCCGCCATCGTCTTCACCATCGGCGTGCTCGGCATCTTCCTCAACCGCCGCAACATCATCCTGATGCTGATGGCGATCGAGCTGATCCTGCTGGCGGTGAACATCAACCTCGTCGCGTTCAGCGCTTTCCTCGGTGAGATCACCGGCCAGGTGTTCGCCATGTTCGTCCTGACTGTCGCCGCGGCTGAGGCCGCTATTGGTTTGGCCATCCTCGTCATC
>JAKFFL010000146.1:0-22153 GCA_036675225.1 Sphingomonas sp.
ACGTCCCACTCCCGCGGCGCGCAAAGCTTCCCCGTTCGCAGGGTGCACGGCATCGCCGTGCGCCCCGCGGCGTTCACTCAATCGGTGAGGATGCCCCCGCGCCAGACCATGTTGGTAACTCAAGCGCACTGGGGACACAATGGAATTTCATGCCATTTTGTGGGTTTTCATGCCCTACAGACGCAAATACACGGAAAAGCGCGACATTTTGGGCACGAATTGAAGGCTCTGTTCTTGCCCTGTTCTCGGTGGACGACCCTGTGGATAAGTTTGTGGGCGCCGCGACTCGGAAAAGTCCGGCGAATCAGCGACTCATCGCCGCCAGTTGCGAAACCAGTGCAGGAAGGTTGCGCTCCGTCGGGCCATCCAGGCCCTCGGGGCCGAGGTTGAGGAAATCGGCGTCGGCGATGATCCGCGCCCGCCCGTCGCCGATGCGGCAGCTTGCCACCAGCCCCTCGTCCAGCACGGCGCAGCCAGCGCCGATGGCGACGAGTGTGCCCGGCGAGGCGGTCAGCACGGACTCGCCGCCAAGCGAGGACTGTTTCGGGCCGCGATCCTCCGGCGCGTCGAGCCGCAGCCCCCAGTGCTTCAGCAGCCCGGTATCCGGGAAACCGACTGGCGCCCGGCGCGGATCGCCGAGCGGGCGCTCGCTCGGCCAATCGAGCACAGGATCGGCGAGCAGCAGCAGGCTGCCGCCGCGCCGCACCCAGCCATCGAGCGCCACCAGTTCCTCGGCTGGAAGCGCCCGCGGCTGGGCGGCCAGCAGGAGCGCCCCTTCCGGAACCTGGCTCGGCAGGTCGACCGGGCGGACGCGATACGCCTGCTCGAGCGCCGTCAGTGCCGGCGATCCGGGCTGGTCCAGTCCGAAGCTTTCGCTCCACAACATGGGCAGCGGGGTGAGCAGATACAGCTCGGGCCGCGCTTTGTCCGGCGGTGTCGCCGGCGTCCCCTCCCGGCAGGACGCCAGCAGCAGGAAAGCCGCCAGCGCCGCCTCCCGCCAGGCGCTCACTGCTGGTTTTGGGATTCGTTGGATGCGGAGGATTCGCCCGGCGCGACGCCGAGCTCGGCCAGCGGCTCGTTGGGCTCGGCCGCGGCATTGACCTCGACCGCGGCGTTGGTTCCAGGGCCGGTTTCGCCCCAGCGGCTGATGGCTGCGCCGAGCAGCACGAGCAGGAACACGAAGGCAAGGCCGGTCAGTCCGATCCGTACGCGCTGCATCTCGTTTGTCCGGCCTCCCCGCCGCGCCCCCACGGATCGACAAGACTATGCGCCGCTTCGATCAATGGCAATCACTCGCCTTGACGTGCTAGACGGCGGCAGCGAAAGCCGGGGGAATATGAACCGCACACTCTGCTCGACCCTTTTGGTCGCCGCCGCCGCGCTAGCCGGCTGCGACCAGTCCGACCCATCCACCACCGCCAGCAACCTGGCCAACGACCAGGCCAATGCCGCCAACGCCGCCGCGCCGTTGCAGCTGCCGCCGTCGATCGCCCACAGCGGTATCTATCGCTGCAAGGACAATAGCGTCGTCTATATCGACTGGCTGTCGGACAATAAGTCCGCCAACTTCCGTGCCGAACGGAACGCCGCGCCGATCCAGCTGATCGGGCCCGAGGCCGGGCAGAAGATGATCGGGCCGGAGGGCTATGGGCTGATCGGCACCGCCACGGGCGGATCGATCACGCTCGAGCGCCCCGGCATGGGCTCGCAGGTCTGCAAGGGCTGAGCCACCGAGGCTGATTGATCAAGGCAATGCGGCGCGGGCCAAACCCGCGCCGCGTTGCATTCAGGCCGGCTCCGCCTGCTTCTGTTTCTCGCTCCAGTCCTTCATCCGCGCCTGCAGCTCGCTGTCCGGAACCTCCTCGACGGTCGTCGCCAGGGTCCACTTGTGACCGAACGGGTCGGTGAGGGTTCCCATCCGGTCGCCCCAGAACTGGTTCTCGACTGGCCGTTCTTCTTTGCCGCCAGCCTCGATCGCCTGTTTGAAGGCGCTGTCGACATCCTCGACATAGATCATCAGGCTGACCGTCGTGCCGCCACGCGCCTTGGGGCCGAGGTGCCCCATGTCGGGGAATTCGTCGGCAAGCATGACGAAGCTGTCGCCGATCCTGATCTCGGCGTGACCGATCCTGTCCCCCATCGGCAGCCTCAACTTTTCGGTGGCGCCGAACGCTTGGCGGTAGAAATCGATCGCCGCCTTGGCGTCGTCGACGATCAGATAGGGCGTGACGCTGTGATAGCCTTCGGGAATTGGTTTCACCATTTCCGCTCTCCTTGACGATTCCCCCACCGCTCGCCGCTAAATATCTGCCACCATTGTTACAGATGCAATTGATCGACTCACCGCTCATCGCGGCCTAGCCCCGGCCCGTAACGGCGGCTAAGGGGCCGCGCATGGACGTTGCCGAAGCCCCCGCCATCACGCCCCAGTCCGTCGCCGACCATGGCCTCAGCGACGCGGAATATGACCGCATCCTTCATGCGCTCGGGCGCGAGCCGAACCTGGTCGAGCTCGGCATCTTCTCGGTCATGTGGTCGGAGCATTGCAGCTACAAAAGCTCGCGCGTCCATTTGAAAAAACTCCCGACGGAAGCGCCCTGGGTGATCTGCGGGCCGGGCGAGAACGCCGGCGTCATCGACATCGGCGACGGCGATGCCGCCATCTTCAAGATGGAGAGCCACAACCACCCGAGCTACATCGAGCCCTACCAGGGCGCCGCCACCGGCGTCGGCGGCATCCTGCGCGACGTCTTCACCATGGGCGCGCGGCCGATGGCCAATCTGAACGCGCTGCGCTTCGGCTCGCCCGATCACCCCAAGATGCGGCACCTGATTGCCGGGGTCGTCGCCGGTATCGGCGGCTACGGCAATTGCGTCGGCGTGCCGACGGTCGGCGGCGAGGTGGATTTCGACGCCAGCTACAACGGCAACATATTGGTCAACGCCATGACCGTCGGCGTCGCCAAAACCGACAAGATTTTCTATTCGGCCGCCGCCGGCATCGGCAATCCGGTCGTCTATGTCGGCTCCAAGACCGGCCGCGACGGGATCCATGGCGCCACCATGGCATCCACCGATTTCTCCGAGGACAGCGAGGAGAAGCGCCCGACCGTCCAGGTCGGCGATCCCTTCACCGAGAAGCTCCTCATCGAGGCCTGCCTCGAGCTGATGGCCAGTGACGCGATCGTCGCCATCCAGGACATGGGCGCCGCCGGCCTCACCTCCTCCTCGGTCGAAATGGCGAGCAAGGGCGGCGTCGGCATCCGCCTCGACATGGACCAGGTGCCCTGTCGCGAGGAGGGCATGACGCCCTATGAGATGATGCTGTCGGAATCGCAGGAGCGGATGCTGATGGTGCTCAAGCCCGGCCGCGAGGCCGAGGCGGAGAAGATCTTCACCAAATGGGAGCTGGATTTCGCGGTTATCGGGGAGGTCACCGACACCGGCCGCATGGAGCTGGTCTGGCAAGGCGAGACCGTCGCCGACATCCCGCTCGGCCCGCTCGCCGACGAGGCGCCGCTCTACGAACGCCCGTATATGAGCCGCGACGAATATAAGGCCTGGGCGCGGGTCAAGCCGCTCGAGGAGGTGCCCGAAAGCACCGACATCGCGGCGGACCTGCTCAAGCTGATGGCTTCGCCCAACCTCGCCTCGCGGCGCTGGATCTGGGAGCAATATGACAGCCGCGTCGGCGCCGACACCGTCCAGCCGCCCGGCGGCGACGCCGCGGTGGTTCGCGTGCATGGCTCGAAGAAAGCGCTGGCGATCACCACCGACTGCACGCCGCGCTATTGCTACGCCGACCCCTATGAAGGCGGCAAGCAGGCGATCGCCGAAGCCTGGCGCAACCTCTGCGCGGTCGGCGCCAGGCCGCTGGCGGTGACCAACTGCCTCAACTTCGGCAACCCGCAACGGCCCGAGATCATGGCGCAGTTCGTCGGCTGCCTCGAAGGCATGGCCGACGCCTGCCGCGCATTGGACTTCCCGATCGTCAGCGGCAACGTCAGCCTCTACAACGAGAGCAAGGCGACTGGAGGCGGGAGCGCGATCCTGCCGACGCCCGCGATCGGTGGCGTCGGGCTGCTGGAGGATTGGGCGAAGAGCGCGACAATCGCGTTCAAGGACGGCGCGCAAAGAATTCGGTTGATCGGAGCCGATCCGAAGGCGGACCCCGAGATCGGGCACTCGCTGTGGCGCGACGTCTGCCATGGCCGGCGCGACGGCGCCCCGCCGCGCGTCGACCTGGAGGTCGAGCACCGCAACGGCGAATTCGTCCGGATGCTGATCGACGAGGGCTATGTCACCGCAGTACATGACGTCGCCGACGGCGGCATCCTGGTCGCGGTTACGGAAATGGCGCTCGCCGGCAACATCGGCGCCCGGCTGATGGTCGAGGCGTTCGAGGACAAGGTCGACCTCGAAAAAGTCCGCCACGCCTGGTCGATGTTCGGGGAAACCCAAGGCCGCTACATCGTCACCGAGGCGCTCGATCTCGATATTATCGGGAATCTGGCCCGCGAGGCCGGCGTTGGCTCCTGCTTCCTCGGCTGGACCGGCGGCGATACCATCTATCTGGGTGACGCCGAGGTCGCGACCGACGGCGAAATCCCCCTCGCCGACCTCCGCGCCGCGCATGAGGGCTTCTTCCCTACGCTGATGGGTGCCGACGCCGCGCTGGCCTAGCCACTTCCGAATATAGTTGCGAATGGTTCGCATTATCGAGTATGGCGATCACCATGATCGTCTGTTCCTGCAATGCGATTCGCGAGGACGAGGTTCGCGCCGCCGCCCGGCGGGGAAGCTCATGCCCCGAGAGCGCCTACGCCTCGCTTGGCTGCGAGCCGCAGTGCCGCTGCTGCCTGAGCTTCGCCCAGGAAATCATCGACGACGAGCAGGGCAGCGTCCTCCCGATCCGCGCCATCGCCGCCTGATCTTTGCTCCTGCGACTGATTGGCAGTCGCATATTTTTCCTAGTTTTCCGCCATTTTCGTCTTTGCTTTCATGCGCCGGAAGGCGTAGGGCCACTCCGCGACGCAGGAGACGGTCATGAAGGGCGACAAGAAGGTCATCGCGCTATTGAACGAGGCGCTCAAGAACGAGCTGACCGCGGTCAACCAATATTGGCTGCACTACCGCCTGCTCGACAATCTCGGCGTCAAGAAGCTGGCCGAGTTCGAGCGCCACGAATCGATCGACGAGATGAAGCACGCCGACGAGCTGGCAGAGCGCATCCTGTTCCTCGACGGACTGCCCAATTTCCAGATGCTCGGTCGCCTGCGCATCGGCGAGGGCGTCGAGGAAATCCTCAAGGCCGATTACGAGCTCGAGAAGGAGGCGGTCGTCCAATTGAAGGGCGCCATCGCCCATTGCGAGAAGGTCCAGGACTATGTCAGCCGTGAACTGTTCGCCAAGATCCTCGGCAATGAGGAAGAGCATATCGACCATCTCGAGCAGCAGTTCGAGCTGATCGCGGCGATGGGCCTGCCTAACTATATCCAGCTTCAATCCGAGCCGGCGAAAGAGTAGGCTCGCGCCCTTCAAGGGGGGCGGCCATGGCGACAATCACTTCGGTCGACGCGTCGAAGCGCATCGTCACGCTCGACATCATCCGCGGCATTGCGGTGATGGGCATCTTCTCGGTCAACGTCGTCGCCTTCGCTTTCATTTTCCCGGCCTATATGAACCCGGCCGCGGCGGGCGGGCACACCGGCGCCGACCTCGCCACCTGGTTCGCCAATTTCGTTCTCATCGACGGCAAGATGCGCGGGCTGTTCTCGATCCTGTTCGGCGCCTCGATGCTGCTCGTCATCGAGCGGGCCGTTGCCGCTGGCCGCTCCGGCGCCTCGGTCCATTACCGGCGGATGATCGTGCTGGCCTTGTTCGGCCTCGCCCACTTCTACTTCATCTGGTTCGGCGACATCTTATTCCTCTACGCGGTCATCGGCATGATCGCCTACGCCTTCGTCCGCAAGCCGCCTAGATCGCTGCTGACCTGGGCCGCTGCTCTGTTCCTGCTCAACGCGGCGATGATGGCTGCCTCCTCGGCCTATTTCCGTTCGGCGGAAACCGAGGCGCACGCCGCCGACGCGACGCCGGCTGAAATCGAGGAATATGGGAAGGCGATGGCCTGGGGCAGCCAGAGCGACGAGAAGACCGCGCGCGACATCGCCATCCACCGCGGCTCGGCGGCGACCCGCGCCGGCCACATGCTTGGCGACCGCGCGTTCGAGCCGTTTGGCAGCCTGATCTTCTTCGGGCCGGAAACGCTGGCGCTGATGCTGCTCGGCATGGCCGGCTACAAGTCGGGCTATTTGACCGGCGACTGGAGCGACCGCCGCTATCGATCGATCGCCATCTGGACATTGTCGATCGGCGCGATCGGGTCGGCGGCGCTCGCCTACATGACCTGGCGATCTGATTTCTATCTGCCGTTGGTGTTCTTCAACCTGGTCGTCGCCCAGCTGCCCTTCCGGATCATGATGGCGCTCGGCTATGCGGCGCTGATCATCCTCGCCTTCCGCAACGCCAGCTGGGTGCGCGACCGCTTCGCCGCCGTCGGCCGCGCCGCCTTCACCAATTATCTCGGCACCAGTATCATCGCCGCCTTGATCTTCTATGGCGACGGGTTGGCGCTCTACCACCGCCTGTCGAGGTTCGAGGCGTGGCTGTTCGTGCCGTTGGTCTGGCTGCTGATGCTGTTGTGGTCGAAACCGTGGCTCGACCGCTACCACTACGGGCCGCTGGAATGGCTGTGGCGCAGCCTGGCGCGGGGCAGCATGCAGCCGTTCCGCAAACCCCGGTTGCCCGGAACGGTCGCCGCCGCCTAGATCCGGCCGAAGCTCTGGTTGCCGGCCTTGCGGCCAAAGCCGCTTGCCGGTGCGCCGCGGGTCAGCAACGGATTGGTCGCCTTGTCGAACAATTCGATGGTCTCGTTGAACAGCTTGCGCAGCTGCACCACCTCGGGGACGAGCTCATCGGGAAACCGGTGGGTCTCGACGCACATCCGCGCCGTCTGCTCGATGAGTTCGGCGATGGCCGCCAGCGGCTCCGCCCCGAACTGGCGTGCCTCGCCCTTGAGCGTGTGCGACGGGATGACCAGCGCGATCGTGTCCTGCTCGCGCATCGCCGCCTCGATCTGGGCGACCGATTTCACGCCGTCCTCGCGGAAATAGGACAGGATGCGGATGAAGCCCGGGCCAAGCTCGGCCCGGCTCTTCTCGAAATGCACCCAGTCGACGATGTCCGAGCTGTCGTCGCTCAATTCGCTGCTCCTCGTGCCCCGGACCAGGGGCTTGGGTCCCACCTGCCGGGCTTTATCCCAGAAAGGGTAAAGAGGCGGTTATTGCCGCTTTGCGCCTTCCTTGTCGTGGTACGGGTTCTTCTGTGCCCGCATCGTCAGGCGCAGCGGCACCGCGCCCAGCTTCAGGTCGCGGCGCATCGAATTGAGCAGGTACCGCCGATAGCTTTCGGGCAGTTGGTCGACCCGCGTGCCGAAGATGACGAAGCTCGGCGGCCGCGATTTCACCTGGGTGATGTAGCGCAGCTTGATGCGCTTGCCGCCGGGCGCGGGCGGCGGGTTGGCGTCGACCGCGCGCTCGAACCAGCGGTTGAGCTCGCCGGTGGTCACCCGCCGCGACCAGTTCTCGCGGATTTCGAAGGCGGCGCCCAGCAGCTGGTCGATGCCCTTGCCGGTCTTGGCCGAGACGGTGAGCAGCGGCACGCCCTTCAGTTGCGCCAGGCCCTCGTCGAGCGCCGTCTTGACGCCGTTGAACAAAGACGAGGCATTCTCCGCCACGTCCCATTTGTTGAGGGCGATGACCAGGCCGCGGCCTTCCTCGATCACCGCATCGGCGATCTTGAGGTCCTGGACCTCCAGCCCACGCGTGGCGTCGAGCATCAGCACGACGACCTCGGCCATGTCGATCGAGCGACGCGTGTCGCCGGTCGACAATTTCTCCAATTTGTCCTGGACCTTGGCGCGCTTGCGCAGACCGGCAGTGTCGACCAGCTGCACCGCCTTGCCCTGCCATTCCCAGTCGAGGCTGATCGAATCGCGGGTGATCCCGGCTTCGGGACCGGTGATCATCCGCTCCTCGCCGAGCATGGTGTTGACCAGGGTCGATTTGCCGGCGTTGGGCCGGCCGACGATGGCGAGCTTGAGCGGGCCGTCCTCGGCTTCCGCGCCGTCGCCCTCCGGCTCCGCCTCGTCCCGCTCGACGTGCGGGCGCAGGGCCTCGAACAGATCGGCCAGCCCCTCGCCATGCTCGGCCGACAAGGCGATCGGGTCGCCAAGGCCAAGCTTGTAGGCCTCTAGCCGGCCGGCCTCGCCGCCGCGCCCTTCCGCCTTGTTGGCGGCGACGATCACCGGCGTCGATTCCGCACGGAGCCAGCGGCCGATCTCCTCGTCGAGCGAGGTCAGCCCCTCGCGCGCGTCGATCAGGAACAGGGCCGCATCGGCCTCGCGCACTGCCGCCTCGGTCTGGGCGCGCATGCGGCCAGGCAGGCTGGCGGCGTCCTCATCCTCGAAGCCGGCGGTGTCCATCACCCGGAAGGTCAGGTCGAACAGCCTGGCCTCGCCCTCGCGCCGGTCGCGGGTGACGCCCGGCTTATCGTCGACCAAGGCCACCCGCCGGCCGACCAGCCGGTTGAACAGGGTCGACTTGCCGACGTTCGGGCGGCCGATGATGGCGACGGTGGCAAGGGGCATGGCGCGCACCTAACGGAACCTGGCCGTCATTGCGAGGAGCACAGCGACGAAGCAATCCGGCCAGCCGAACTGGAGTGCTTCGCTGCGCTCGCAATGCCGACTAGCGGAAGGCGGTCAGCCGCCCGCGGTTATCGAGGATATAGAGCGTTGACCCGGCGACCACCGGCTGCAGGCTGACACCGGCGCCGAGGTTGCTCTGGCTCTGGAAGCTGCCGTTTTCCGGATTGATGTTGATCAGCGCGCCTTGCGAGGAGGCCAGGATCAGCCGATCGCCGGCCAGCACCGGGCCGGCATAGAAGATCGGGCCCTTCTTGCCCTTGGGGTTTTCCCAGCGCGGCAGCTGGTTGATCCACCGCACGCGTCCGCTGCCGCGATGCAAGGCCACCAATTTGGCCTCGTCGGTGACCACAAACACCCATTCGCCGGCGACCCATGGGGTCGAAATGCCGGCGATGTTCTGCTCCCACTGGCGCTGGCCGCTGTTCAGCTCGAGCGCAACCATGCGCCCGCCCTTGCCGATGGCGAACACCTGGCCGCCATCGATCACCGGGTCGGCATCGATGTCGGACAGCGCGGCGACACTGGTCGAGATGCTGGTGCGCGACAGCGCGTCCTGCCAGACCTGCCGGCCATTCTCGTACCGATAAGCGTTGAGCTCGCCCGACGAGAAGCCGGCGACGACCGTGCCGGCGGCGACCGATGGTGAAGCCGAGCCGAACACGCCGGCGATCTCCAGCGCCGCGGCGCTCGACCAATTCTGTGCGCCGTCGGCGGCTTTCAGCGAATAGATCTGGTTGTCCTGGCTCATCACATAGACGGAGCCGTCCGCCACCGTCGGCGCGCCGCGCAGCGGGCCGCCAGGTTTCACCGTCCATGCGGCGCCGCCCGTGGCGGCGTCGAGAGATACGACATAGCCGGTGCCGTTGGTCGCGTAGATGCGGCCATCGGAATAAGCGACGCCGCCGCCGTAATTGGCGTCGCGATTGACGTCGGCGCCGAAGCTGGTGCTCCAAACCTGGCCGCCATTGCGCGTGTCGAAGGCGCGCACCGTGCCGACCGTGTCGATGGTATAGACCCGGCCGCCGCCGATGACCGGCGAACCCGCCAACCGCGCCGCGCGATTGTTGCCCTCGCCGATCGATACGGTCCACGCCGTGCCGAGGCTGGCACCGAGCGCCAGATGGCCCATCGACTTGGATGCGTTGCCACCCGACTGCGCCCATTCCTCATTGGCGACCGCCGCTGGCAGCGAGAAGGGCAGCGCGGCCGTCGCCTCGTCGACCTCGATGTCCGCCTCACTGGTCAACACCGATATCCGCTCGCCGACCACCGGCGTGCCGGGCTTGTCCTTCTTGAACGGGTTGCAGCCGCCGAGCAAAGCGGCGGCGGCGAGGGCGAGGGCAATCTTTTCTACGCTACGCTTCATGGGTCTTCAGTCCTGTCGGGCTGTGGCCGGCAGCGACGCGGTGGCGTCGATACCGAGCGTTCCGGCGATCTGCACCGCGCGGCTTCGGATGGTTTCGGGAACCTGGCTGTCGGCGGCGAGGGCGGCGAACAGCCGCCCCGCCTCGTCCCTGCGGCTGAGCTTGAGTAGCGCCATGGCGGTCATCTCGCCGGCGCTTCCAAACCAGGGATTGCCCGCCTCGGCGAGCGGTTTGAGCCGGGCGATAACGTCGGCCGGCTTCATCTGGTCGAATTCCAGCGCGGTCAGGCGGATGGTGGCGACATCGCGGTACGGCTGGGCCAGCCCCTTGTCGTCCATGACCGAGCGATATTGCGCGATCGCCGACTTGCGATCGGACTTTTCGAGCGCGAGCGCGGCCTGGGTCAGCCGCGCGGCGGCGCTGACTCCCTCGGCATTGGATTGCGCCAGCTCGGCCAGCGGCTTTTCAGCGCCGGCGGCGTCACCGGCACCAACCTGGCCCATAATGGCGTTGAGCCGCTCGGTGGCGGCTTCGGCCTGCTTCACCTGGCGGTCCTGCCAGTAGAGCCAGCCGGCGATGGCGGCGAGGAACAGCAGCAAAGCGCCGACGATCCACGGCCCGTTCTTCTTGAGGAAGTCCTGGGTCTGGTCACGGCGCAAATTCTCGTCGACTTCGCGAACGAAGCTTTCAGCCGGGTCTGCTGGGGGAAGCGCCAAGTCGGTCCTCACGCAAAGGGGAATAGTTTCATGGAGCCGCTTCCTCTCCTCCCGCGAATGAACGGAAGCTGGCTTGGGCGCCCGTCTAGCGAACCGCCGGCCAAAGGCAAAGGGGCTTCGACCAATCGCCGGCACCCCTCGTGGAATCGCTTGCGAAGGCCGGCGGTCCCCGCCAAACAGCGGCCATGTCGCGTAGCATTTTCATCGCCTTGTTTCTTGCGCTTGCCGCGTGCGGCGCTGGCGAGCAGCCGGTTCACAGCGCCGCGTCGGCGCCCCAATTATTCCGTGGTGGCCAGGCCGAAGTGCGCTTGCGCTGCGGGTCGGAATCGCTGCGTGCCCGGCTCCGCCAGGGCCAGCTGGCGGTGCAGGTCGGCAGCGGCGAGAGCGCCGTGCTGGTTCCGGTGGACGATGCAAGAGCGCAGTCGGGCCAGGCTTATGGCGATGGCCGGCTGACCCTCTACAAGGTGCGCGATGCGGACGGCTGGCGGCTGGCCCGCTCCGCCGCTCCGGCGCCGGGCGCCGAATGCACGCCGGAGCCCCGGGCCAATTAAGGAACGGGAAAGTCGGTCATGCCGGCAATGTAGACGTCGAATGGCAGGTCGCCCTGGCGCCACGGCGATTGCTGGCCGCCGGTCGCCTTGTTGACCGCCACCGCGATCCGCCGGAACGCGCTGTCGAGCGACTGGCGCCGGGACAGCTCGCGGGCGGCAAATTTGGCGAACGGGCTGCCCCGCCCGGGATCGCCGTCGAGGGCGACGTTGCCGGGCTCGGTGGAAAACAGGACGATCGCCGACAGGCCGCGCAGGTCGCCCAGCTGCGCCAGACCCTTCGCCCGCGATTCGATTTCAGTCATGCGCACGGTCTGGATCGCGCGCGAGGCGCCGGCGCCGATGCCGCGGACCTGGAATTGCTCGCTCGCGGCAATCGGGTTCTCCCGGCAGGCATCGACGATCAGGATGGTTCCCTTGGCCTTCGCCGTCAGCTGCTTCATCAGCTCGTCGAGCGCGATCAGCGTGTCGCCGTCCGCCGTCACCAGATAATTCTGCCCGCCGATCTGGAAGCCGTGGCCGGCATAATAGACGACGGCGATATCGTCGGCACCGAGGCGGCTGGTGAACGCCTGGACTTCGCTCTGCCAGCGATCGGCCGGGGCTTCCTCGGCCAGCCGCAGGTCGCGGATGCCCGCCGTCCGCAATGCGGCGGCGATGGCGCGACCGTCGGCGACCGGGTTCGACAACCGCATGTCGGGGTCAAGCGCGTTCACATAGTCGGCCGACAGGATGAGGGCGCGAACCTCGGCCGCGGCCGGATTCGCGCCCATGATCAGCAACAGCCCCAGAAGGAGCTGACGCCAAATCCTAGAAATTGAAGGTGAGACCGGCATTGACACCATGGTTTACGCGGGGATCGTCGAAATCCCTGTTACCCGAGATCGGGAAATAGACGATGGCGCGGTAGCGCACGTCAAGCCCAATCGTGTCGGTGAACTTGTGGACATAGCCAACCGCGATGTCCGGACCGATCGCCCCTTCCGACTTGATGTCGATATCGTTGGTCTCGTCGAAGTCGAGCTCTGGCACCTCCAGCCGGCTAACGGCGTCGTCGGCGCTTTGGTGCGTGTAGTGCAGCAATCCGTTCAGATAGACGAGGTTGCGCGCGTCCATATTGGCGAAGGCGGCGCCGCCGGCGCGAATGCTGAAGATGTGGTCGGTGACCTTGCTGGTCATGGTTCCGGTCGACTCATTGAGGCCGATGACGACCTCGCCATCGCCGAACAGCAGCGAGAAGAGGTTCGAGGCATTGTTCGAAGCGACGCTGTCGAACTGCAATGTGCCGCTGCTCTTGATCCGCTCGTAGCGAAGCCCGCCAAGCAGTGCGAACCGCTCGTTCAGCCGATGCTGCAGGGTCAGCTCGAGGTCGAGCCGCTTTGACTTGACGTCGCCTTCCATGTGCTGGGTGATGACGTCCTCGGCAACGAAGCCCTCGACAGTGATGTCCTGCTCGACGGTCTGCACGGTGCGGAACGTGTTTTCGGCCTGGCCGTAAAGAGCCGAGAAGGTGACCTGGGTCCGGTTCTGCGAATCGAGGCCCATGGTGAAGGCGCCGCCGAACAGCGGATAGACCTGCTGGTTGTTGATCGCCGCCGACGTCGCATTGCCGGATTCGACGAGCACCGGAGTGCCGAAGAAATCGCTGAGGTCCTGCGAAGCGTCCTCGTCGGCCTGGCCGAGCACATTGGCCTGCTCGTCGAAGCCCGAGCTGCGCTGGGAAGCATTGTCGAAATAGAGGAAGAAGCGTGGCGAAAAACTAAAATCGGCCTGGGCAGGCGACGCCAGACAGGCGGCAACCGCCAGGGCCGAGGCCCTCGTAACTAATTTCATGGAAGTCCCCCTTGGGTGTGGAATGCATACTCGACGCACCGGCGCGCCGGCGCCTTAGGTCGAGATTTGTTATCGTTTTGTAAAGCGGGTTTTTCAGTTCATCGATCTGCCAGATTGCCTGCGCAGAAGAACCGTGTTTTGTTCGGGGCCGGCCGAGGTTTGGGGGACGTCATGGCGAAAATTCAATCCAGGCCGCGCGGCCGCTTTTTATTCGCGCCATCCCTGCGGCTGGAAGAATCGCTGTCGCTGGCGGCGTTCGTGATGTCGCTCGGCATCACGCTCATCAACGTCTATTATTCGATGCGCGGCTCGGAGATCGCGGTCGACGCGCCGGCCCAGCTCATCCTGTACCGCGATGGCGAAGGTGACGCCTCGGTCCTCACCGCGGCCGTCCGCATCGACCTGATCAACGTCTCCGATGGCTATGGCGACGTCCTCAAGAGCGCGGTCCTGTCGCTGGATGGCGGCGCCACTGGGTTCGAATATCAGGGCACCGTAAAGACCGTATTGACCAGCGAGGCCGAAGCCGCGGCACCCGAATGCCAGCTGGGCCTGCGCTGCATCCAGTTGCCCGGGCTCTATGTCGTCGAGAGGTCGGACGAGATCCTCGACATGCCGAGCGGGGCGGCCCGCGCCTTCCAATTGTCCTTCCCGCTGGTGTCGTGGAATTGCACCGATCAAAGCCAGGTATGCGGCCGGTTCGCGACGTTCGACCGGTCCGTCGCGGCCCTGCCCGGACGGCGGCTGTCGGCAACGCTCAAACTGCGCTTCCATAGCGACGGCGCCCGCCGCCTGCGCTGCGCCACCGGTCCGCTCAATCTCGACTATCTGCGCAAGGTCGGCTGGATCAGCGTGCCCTGCGTCGACGCGGCCACGCCAAAAGCCTAATTGCCGGTCGGGCAGCGCGGGTCGCCGGGGCAAGACGGAACGCCCCGCGATTCCGGGCCGGTGGCCGCATCCGCGGGCGCGCCGGCGCGCGGCAGCGTGATCGATCGAGTCTTCGGCTTTGGCGGCTGGGCGCAGGCGACGGACTGCGGCTGGACTTGGCTGCACGGGATCCACCAGGGGTTATGCGCCGAGACGCGAATCATCCGCCGCGACGCGTCATAGTCCAGGATCCGGCCTTCCGGATTGCCGGCAATCGTCAGCAGGAAATCGCGCGGGGCGCGGAACAGCGGCTTGCCGTCCTTGTCGACGACCAGCGCTTCCGCCACGCGATATTGAATGATTTCGGGCGCCGGCTCGGCAGCCGTTCCCGCAAGCAATGCGGCAAGCAACAACATGACAGGCCTCCAGTCCAACAAGGCGGGCTTCTATTTGCCGCAATTTAAGAAAAAATCAACGCTGCAGGGCTGGCGGGCCACGGCATCGCGCAGGCGAGCGCTTCACCAAAACTTAGGACTGAACCCGTAACGACTGCGTCCATGTGCTTTGCCAGCGCACCCGCGGTCGAGACCAGACCAGTCCCGTCCCCGCGGGCGCCGGCGGTCGGTGCGCGCGCCTATGTGCCCGAGCTCGACGGCCTGCGGGCGATCGCCGCCCTGCTCGTCATCCTCTTCCATTCCGATCGCGAAGGCCTGTTCCAGGGCGGTTTCATCGGCGTCGACATCTTTTTCGTGCTCAGCGCCTTCCTGATCACGTCCATCCTCGTTGACGAGCAGGATCGGACGGGCACCGTCCGCCTCGGCCGCTTCTACTGGCGGCGGGCGGTCAGGCTGGTCCCGGCGCTGCTACTTTTCCTCGCGACCTATCTGGCCCTCGCGCCTTTGTTCTGGCCGGGCTACCCGCATTGGCGCGATGCCTTGATCGCCGGCCTCTATGTCAGCAATTTCGCCTTCGTCTCGGCGCAAATCCCGCCCTTCATCAGCCACAGCTGGTCGCTGGCCGCAGAGGAGCAATTCTATCTGCTCTGGCCGGTGATGCTGCTCCTGCTGCTACACGCCAGCCGGCCGGCCATGTTGCTCGCCATCGCCTGGGCCGGGCTGACGGTGATGCGCCTCGCCACCGACAATTGGATCGCGGCTTATTACGGTCTGGCAACCCACGGGACCGGCCTGGTGCTTGGTGCGATCCTGTTCTTCCTGCTGCGCGACGGCAGGCTGGGCCTTCGCCCGGTCCATGCCTGGGTCGCCGCGGGGCTGCTGGCGGTCCTGGCGGCGACGGCGCAGATGCACGCCTCGGCCGGAGCCATCATTGTCGCCGAGTTCGCCTCGGCCGTGCTCATCGGCACGATCATCACCAACCCGGGCAGCCTCAGGCTGCTGGCGGCACCGCCGTTGGTCGCGCTCGGCAAGCTCTCGTACGGCCTGTATCTCTGGCATTTCCCGATCACCTACGTGCTCAGGGAGACGGGTGGCTTCCTGTCGACCTTCACGATCACCTTTGCACTGTCGCTGGGGCTGGCGATGCTGTCCTATGTGACGGTCGAGGCCTGGGCCCGCAAATGGCGTGAACCGGTGCGGCAGGCGGCAAGCAGGGAGGCGGGCGCCGGCGCCTAGGTCTTGGGCCGGTAGGTCTGGTCGGCTGTCGGAAATCGCCGCTCGCGCACTTCCCCGGCATATCTGGCCGCCGCCTCGCCGATCTCGCTAGCCAGATCGGCGTAGCGCTTGACGAAGCGCGGGGTGCGCTCGAACAGGCCGAGCATGTCCTCGGTGACCAGCACCTGGCCGTCGCATTCGGCCGAGGCGCCGATGCCGATCACCGGCGGCGCGACCGCCCGCGCGACGTCGGTGGCGATCTGCTCCAGCACGCCTTCGACGACGATCAGGAAGGCCCCGGCCTCGGCCACCGCCTTGGCGTCGGCCAGGATCTTCTTCGCTTCATCCTTGCTCTTGCCGCGCGCACCATAGCCGCCGAGCACGTTGACCGCCTGCGGCGTCAATCCGACATGGCCGATCACCGGGATTCCGCGTTTGCTGAGAAACTCGATGGTCTCGGCCATCGCCTCGCCGCCCTCCAGCTTGACCGCGGCGCAGCCGGTTTCCTTCATGATCCGGGACGCCGAAGCGAACGCGCTTTCCGGCGAGCCTTCATAGCTGCCGAACGGCATGTCGACCGCGACCAGGCTGTGCCAGCTGCCCCGCACCACCGCGGCGCCATGGGCGCACATCATCTCCAGCGTCACCGGCACGGTCGACGGCAGGCCGTAGATCACCTGGCCGAGGCTGTCGCCGACCAGCAGCACTTCGCAATGCGGGTCGAGCAATTGCGCCATCCGCATCGTGTAGGCGGTCAGCATGACGATCGGCTGCTCGGTCTTGCCATCCTTTTTGCGTGCCCGGATCGCCGGCACGGTCATGCGCTTGCCCGGCACCGGCGAGGGGGTCGCGCGGCTGGTCGCCGTGTCGATGGTGAAGGTGGACATGGCGCGCTTCTAGTCATTCAATGCGGTGTCAGCCAGTCCCGCCCAACCAACGGGCCGCCGAGCGCCCCCCGGAACGAACGGAACCGGGGCAGAGGCGGCCTTCGTTTCTCCCGACGCAGGCGCGCGCGACGCGCCCTTCAAGTCACGGAGAGAAGATGATGTTCAGGACAATCACGGCTGCTGTGGCCCTCACGCTCGGCGGAATTGCGCTCGCTCAGAGCCAAGCCCCGCTCCCGGCCGAGGCCACCGACGAGCAGGCGACCGCGCCGGAGAATGGCGCGGCAGCTACCGATGAACAGGCCACTGCACCTGATGACGGCTCGGCCGCGGCTAGCGCCGTGGTCGCCGGCTCTGCCGGCGCAGCGGTTGCGGCCGACGCTCAGGCCGCCGCGGATGCGGCTACGGACGCCGAGGAGTTCGCCAAGCAGAAGCGGGCTGAAAAGAAGGCGAAGCGCAAGGCGGAGTGCCAGGCGATCAACGTCGGCAAGCCGCGCGACTGCTAAAGCTGGCCGCCCTTAGCGCAGCCAGCCCGAGCGGCGCGCCTGCCACGCCAGATGCCAGATGGCGTAGCAGGCGACGAGGATCAGGAACGGCACGAAGAGATCGTCCGATCCAATCAGGTTGCGCAGCTTCGGAACGACCAGCAGCGCCGCGAACTGGACCACCGCCGCCACCAGCGACAGCAGCAGCAGAGGTTGCGCCAGGCGACGACGCGGCACCAGCAGCAGCGCCCCGGCCAGCCCCGACCAGACGGCGAGCGCAAACGCCGCGTTCATCCACGTCGGCATGGCCAGCACCAGGTCGCGCTGGTCGATCGGCAGGATCATCGGATCGCCGAGGACGTGAACCAGATAGCTGTAGGCCCCGAACGCCTCGAACAACACGGCGGCAATGGCGGCGCCCGCGAACCAGGCCGGGGCCGGTGTCGTCGTGCTACTGTCGTCCATGGCCTGCCTCCCGCGCTCGCCAAGAACCTGCCCGTTATGCCCCCGGCGCGCAAGCTGGGGCGGCTGGCGACATGGATCTTCTACCAGCGCGAGGTCGATCGCGCCTCCACCCGAAGCAGCGCCAAGATGGATGAGCTCGACCGGGCTCTGGCCGAGATCGACCACCGCATGATCAATGATTTCCAGGCCGTGCAGGCGCTGATCGAGCCGGGCATGAGGCTGGCAAATTTCAGGCGGCGCGGCCCTTGCGCTCTTCCAGCAGCGACGCGATCGCCCCGGCCAGCATGGTCGCGTCATAGGGCTTGGCAACCACCGCGAAGCGGTCCGACTGCTGAGCGCGCAACTCCTCGCTGTATCCGGTTGCGAGAAGTACCGGCAGGCCGGGCCGCTCCTCCGCCAGCCGGTCGGCGAGCTGCACGCCGCTCATGCCCGGCATCACCACGTCGGAGAAGACGAGGTCGAATTCCTCGGCCAGCGCCTTGGCGAGCGCCTCGTCGCCATCCGCGGCTTCGACGATGTTGCAGCCCAGGTCACGCAGCAGCTCACAGGCGAAGTCGCGGACCTGGTCATTGTCCTCGGCCAGCAGCACCTTTAGCCCCTTGGCCATCGGGCTCGGCCGCTCGGCCGCCGGCGCGACATGCAACGGCTTGGTCGATCGCGGCAGGCAGATCATGAGTGTCGTGCCCTTCCCTTCCTCGGACTCGATCGAGGCGGTGCCACCAGCCTGGGCCGCGAAGCCGTGGATTTGCGACAGGCCGAGGCCGGTGCCCTTGCCGACTTCCTTGGTGGTGAAGAACGGCTCGAACACCCGGTTGAGCATGTCCTGCGCAATGCCGCCCCCAGTGTCGCGGACAGAAATACAGATGGCATCCTTGCCGTCGAAATGGGTGTCGATCGTCGACAGCGTCAGCTCGCCGCCGGCGGGCATTGCGTCGCGCGCATTGACCACCGCATTGAGCAATGCGGTCTCGAGTTGCGCAGCATCGACCTCGACCAGCGGCGCCCTGGATTGCATGTCGAGTTGAACCCTGAACATCGAACCGAGCATCCGGCCGATCATTTCGGCGAAGGCGTCGAGCCGCACGGCCAGGTCGATGACCACCGGCGTGATCGATTGCCGCCGCCCGAAGGCGAGCAAATGGCTGGTCAACGCCGTCGCCCGGTCGGTTGTGTCGACGATCGCCTGCAAATAGCGGAGCTTCTTCTCTTCGGGCAGCTCGCGGTGCTTGAGCAGGAAGTCGCTGGCCCCGGCGATGACCGTCATCAGATTATTGAAATCATGGGCGATGCCGCCGGTCAGCTCGCCCAGCGCCTGCAATTTCTGCGCCTGCGCCAACGCCACGCGGGTCTTCTCCAATTCCTCCTGGGCCTGCTTCTTTTCAGTGATGTCGCGGGTAATCTTGGCGAAGCCGACATGCTGCCCCTGGTCGTCGAAAATCGGATCGATGAGGACGCTCGCCCAGAACAATGAGCCGTCCTTGCGCACCCGCCAGCCTTCGTGCTCGTATTTGCCTTGGCTAAGTGCGGTCGCCAGCGCCATCTCGGGAATTCCCTCGGAGCGATCTTCCTCGGTGTAGAACAGCGAGAAATGCTCACCGACGATTTCTTCCGTGCCATAGCCCTTGATCGCCTCGGCGCCGGCGTTCCAGTTGCTGATCCGGCCGTCCGTATCGAGCATGAAGATGGCGTAATCCCGCACGCCCTGGACCAGCATCCGGAAGCGCTGCTCGCTGTCGAACAGCGCCTGCTCCTTGTTCTTCTGGTCGGTAACGTCGCGCGTAATCTTGGCGAAGCCGATCAGCCTGCCGTCGTCGCCGCGGATCGGGTCGACCACGACATGTGCCCAGAAGCGCGTGCCGTCCTTGCGCACTCGCCAGCCCTCGCTCTCGAAGCGGCCCTCGCGCGCGGCAATGCGAAGGGCGCGACGGGGCAGGTCGGCTTTGATATCTTCAGCCGTGTAGAAACGAGAGAAATTCTGGCCGATAATCTCGTCGGCCTTGTAACCCTTGAAGCGCTCGGCGCCCGGGTTCCAGCTGGAAACCATGCCTTGAGTATCGAGCAGGTAGATCGCATAGTCGGTGACGGAGCTGATCAGCAGCCGGAAACGCTGCTCTTCCGACAGGCCCAATAGATCCGACAAATACGCGTCCTCGCTCGGGCATGCGTCAACTGGCGCATGCGGCACCCGTCCCCGGCGCCGGTCTTATGAGAAAATCGCCAACAATCAAGTGCATGGCATCGCCGGGTCCCTCGTGGGATTGCGGCGGCGGCCGACCTAGATGACCATCAGCAGCAGCGCCCCGCCCTCGGGTGCGTCGCCGGCGCTGATCGATCCGCCGTGGGCCAGCGCCACCTGCCGCGCGAAGCTGAGGCCGACCCCGCTGCCTCCCTTGTGGGTCGTGTAGAACGGCAGGAAGATGTCGTCGCGCCGTTCGTCCGGGATGCCGGGGCCGTTGTCGCGGATCTCGATCCGGCTCTGGCCGCGGCCGTGCCGGCCGATGGCGAAGCGGATCATCGGCTGGTCGGATTCGGCGGTGGCACGGATGGCGTTGCGCAGCAGGTTGAGCAGGGCCTGGGCGAGCAGCTCCGGGTCGGCATTGATCTTGAGCGTCGCCGGGCTGACCTCCAGCCGCATGTCGATCCGGCGCCCGCCGGCGCTGGCCTCGGCCAGCCGCAGGATCTCCTCGGCCCACGGCTTGACCGGGAATGCGTGGCGGTTGACCTCCGGCGCCTGGGCGAATTCGCGATAGCTTTCGACAAAGCGGGAAATGCCCTCGGCCCGGCGGGCGACGGTCTCGGTGGCGATGCGCGCCTCGCCGAGCTCGGCGCCCTTTGCCTCGGCCGCCGCCACCATTTCCGCGGCCGAGCGCGCCAGCGAGGTGACCGGGGTCAGCGAGTTCATGATCTCATGGGTCAGCACCCGCACCAGATCGGCCTGGGCGGCGACCTCCAGCGCGCCTAGCTCGCTCTGCACCGGCAGGATCGACAGCACGGTCACCCCGCCCTCGAGCCGGGCGACATGGGCCGAGGCGAAGATGGCGCGGTGCGGCACGCCGTCGATCATCACCCGCGTGATCTTGCGCGTGCCGGGCGGCAGCTGGGCGGCGGCGACCAACTCGGGACCGAGCCCGCGCAGGTCCTCGGCGCGGGCGACAGCCAAGCGGGCGAGCAGTTGCCGCGCCGCCTTGTTGAGCAGTTCGACCTTGCCGTCCTGGTCGATGGCCAGCAGCGCGCTCGGGCTGTCATCGACGATCGCCGACAGATAGCGCGCCTCGCCCGAGGCGACGATGTGCCGCGCCTGCAGGGTCTTGAGCGCCGCGTCGAGCGTGTCGCCGAGGACGTCGAAGCCGCCGCCGCTGGGGTCGGAGAAACGCTGCGCATAATCCTCGAAGCGGACCGATTCGATGAACCGGGAAACCTGGAAATTGGTGCGGCGGATGAATTCCCACAGGCTGGCCAGCGCCGCCAAAGCGATCAGCACCGTCACCAGCCGCGCCGCCCGCAGGCCGGGCGCCGCCATTGCCTCGGCGAGCAGCACGATGGCCGCGATCAGGACAGCCGTGCGCCAAGCCAGCCCGAACTCGAAGCGGCGGCGAAAGCCGAGCTTTTCCTTAAAGGCCATGCTTCTCCATGCGACGGTAAAGCGCGCCGCGGCTCAGGCCCAGTTCGGCCGCGGCCAGCGAAATGTTGAAATGGTGCATCCGCAAGGCCCGCTCGATCATCTGCTTTTCCAGCTGGTCGAGGTTCAGCGTCCCGCCGAGGCTCGGCAGCGCCGCTGAATCCGGACGGCTGGGCAGCGGGAAATCATCGAGCCGATACTGCTCGCCGTCGGCCAGGATCACCGCCCGCTCGGCGGCATGGCGCAGGGCACGGACATTGCCCGGCCATTCGTAATTGGTCAGCACCGCCAGCGACTCGCCACCCAGCGCACGCGCCGGACGGTCATATTTGCGGGCGTAGAAGGCCAGATAATGGTCGAGCAGCAGCGGGATGTCGTCGCGTCGGGCGCGCAGCGGCGGCAGCTGGATCTCGATGGTGTTGAGCCGGAACAACAGATCCTGGCGAAAGCGCGCCTCGTCGGCCAATTTGTCGGCCGCGAGGTTGGTCGCCGCCACCACCCGGACGTCGATCGCCACCGGCTTGTTGGCGCCGACCGGGACCACCTGGCGAGTTTCGAGCGCGGTCAGCAATTTCGGCTGCAAATGCAACGGCAGATTGCCGATCTCGTCGAGAAACAGGGTACTGTGGTCGGCCGCCTTGAGCCGGCCAAGCCGATCAGCCGCGGCGCCGGTGAAGGCGCCCTTCACATGGCCGAACAGCTCCGATTCGAACAGGCTTTCGGCGGTGGCGCCGAGGTCGACCGCCACCATAGGCTTGGCCGCGCGCCGCGACAGCCGGTGGATCTCGCGCGCGACGATTTCCTTGCCGGTGCCGTTCTCGCCGAGGATGAGGACGTTGGCGTCGGTCGGCGCCGCCCGCTCGATCAGCTGGCGGACCCGCTGCATCGCCTCCGAACGCCCAAGCAGCGGCGTCTCGCCCGTGCTCGGCTGGCCAAGCTCGCTCGACCGTTCGCGCTCGACCCGCGCCTCCAGCTTGCTGCGCCTTAGCGCCGCC
>JAKFFL010000099.1:0-4002 GCA_036675225.1 Sphingomonas sp.
ATGCGGCGGGGAGGCGCCTCTTCGAGGCGGCGTCCGCGCCCGGGACGGGTCGCTGGAACTTCTCGCAGGAGAGCCGCAAGACCGCATCCGCGGTCGTGTCTCGAACGTGGTGGAAATTGGTGGGCGGCGTAATCTCCGGGTGCCCCGAAGCACCGATAGGCGGCTGCTACCGCCAAGGAGATCACGCCATGAAGGAAGATACCGAGGCCTCGCTATTCGCGCTACTGGCCAGGGGTAGCGCGTTTGACCCTCTGGAAGACGGGGTCCGGCAGCGGCTGCGCCGTTTCATCGAGGCGATTCTGGAGGAGGAGTTGCAGGCGGTGCTGGGCCGCGGCCGATATGAACGCTCTGCCGAGGGCGCGACCGGCCATCGCAACGGCCACCGCGAGCGGCGGGTCATCGGCACGTTCGGCGCCGAGACGGTGAAGGTGCCCCGGGCGCGGCTGGTCGACGATGCCGGCCGGGCGACGGAATGGCGGTCGCAGGCGCTGCGCCGCTATCAGCGGCTGACGAAGAAGGCGGAGGCGCTGATCGCCTCGGTCTACCTCGCCGGGACCAACACGCGGCGGGTGAAGCGCGCGCTGTTCGGCCTGTTCGAAGGGGCGGTGAGCAAGGACGTGGTGAGCCGGGCCTGGCGCAAGGTCAAGATCGACTGGGAAGCGTGGCGCGCGCGCAGCCTCGCCGATGAAGACATCGTGCGGCTGATCCTCGACGGCTCGGTGGTGAAGGCGCGGATCGACCGGAAGGCGACCTCGATCTCGGTGCTCGCGGCGGTTGGCGTGCGCCGGGACGGGCAGAAGATCCTGTTGTCGATCAGGAACATGGGCGGCGAGAGTAAAGCGGCGTGGCGAAGCTTCCTCGATGATCTGGACGCCCGTGGCCTCAAGGCGCCGGCATTCGTCATCGTCGACGGCGCCCCGGGCCTCGAGGCGGCGCTGGCCGAGCTTTGGCCGGACGTGCCGGTCCAGCGCTGCACGGTTCACAAGCACCGCAACCTTCTCGCCCACGCGCCGAAGTCCATGCACGACGAGCTGACCGAGGACTACCGCGACATGGTCTACGCCGGGACCAGGGCGGCGATCGAGCAGCGCCGCAAAGCTTTCCTCCGCAAATGGCGGTTGAAGTGCAAGGCGGTGGCCGACAGCCTCGAGGAAGCCGGGGATCGGCTGTTCACCTTCACCCGCCTCGACCCGTCGCAGTGGAAATCCGACGGAACGACCAACGCCATCGAGCGGCTGCACGAGGAGTTCCGACGCCGGATCAAGACCCAGGCCGTGCTGCCCGACGCCGAGACGGCGCCAATGCTGTTCTGGGCCCTGCTGGCGTCCGGCCAGATCGTGATGCGCAAGGTCGACGGATGGCCGACCCTCTCTCGCCCGCTCGATCCCGAAGCCCTTGACCTCGCCGCCTGACGCGGTGGAAACGGCGGTGCAAAAGTCGACCAGGGTAGCGGCGTGATGGTCGCGCTGCGGGCGGCGTAAAAGTCGGCCACTTTGGCCCTCTCCGGTATTGGGGAGGGCGGGGGCATTTTCACGGTGGATCTGTATCGGAAGGTTCGCCTGGCTTGTGCTGAAGGCATGAGCCAGCGTGAGGCGGCCAGGCATTTCGGGATCTCGCGCGACAGCGTACGGAAGATGCTGAGGTTCTCGGTCCCGCCGGGATATCGGCGCCGAGCCGAGATCAGGCGGCCGAAGCTGGACGGGTTCACCGAGATCATCGAGCAGTGGCTGCGGGACGATCTCGGCCAGCGCGCCAAGCAGCGCCACACGGCTAAGCGGGTGTTCGAGCGGCTCCGGGACGAGCACGGGTTCGCCGGCGGCTACACGATCGTGAAGGACTACGTCCGGGAGCATCGCCGGCGCGGCCGGGAGATGTTCGTGCCGTTGCACCACCCGCCCGGTCATGCCCAGGCCGACTTCGGCGAAGCGACCGTGTTCATCGGCGGCGTCGAGCAGGCGGCGCATTTTTTCGCCTTCGACCTGCCGCAGAGCGACGCCTGCTACATCCGCGCTTATCCTGCGGCGGCCGCCGAGGCCTGGGTGGACGGCCACGTCCACGCCTTCGCCTTCTTCGGTCGGGTGCCGCAGTCGGTGCTCTACGACAACGACCGCTGCCTGGTGGCGCGCATCCTGCCCGACGGAACCCGCAAGCGGGCCACGCTCTTCAGCGGCTTCCTGTCGCATTATCTGATCCGCGACCGCTACGGTCGGCCCGGCAAGGGCAACGACAAGGGCGCCGTCGAGGGGTTGGTCGGCTGGGCGCGGCGCACGTTCATGGTGCCGCTGCCGCGCTTCGCCACCTGGGACGACTTCAACCTCTGGCTCGAGGCGCAGTGCCGCAAGCGCCAGGCGGAGATCCTGCGCGGTCACACCGAGACGATCGGCGCGCGGCTCACGCGCGACCTGGAGGCGATGGCGGACCTGCCGGCCGCGCCGTTCGACGCCTGCGACCAGGCCACGGGACGGGTCAGCTCGCAGGCGCTGGTGCGCTACAAGACCAACGACTACTCGGTGCCGGTCGCCTATGGGCACCGCGACGTCTGGATCCGGGGCTACGTCGACGCGGTGGTGATCGGCTGCGGCGGCGAGATCGTCGCCCGCCACCCCCGGTGCTACGACCGCGAGGACATGATCTTCGATCCCGTGCACTACCTGCCACTGCTGGAGAAGAAGATCGGCGCGCTCGACCAGGCGGCGCCGCTGGCCGAGTGGGACCTGCCGCCCGAGTTCCAGACCCTGCGCCGGTTGATGGAGGCGCGGATGATCAAGGCGGGCCGCCGGGAATACGTGCAGGTGCTGCGGCTGCTGGAAACCTTCGAGCTCGACGACCTGCATGCTGCGGTGAAGACCGCGCTGCGTATGGGCGCCGTCGGCTTCGACGCCGTCAAGCACCTCGTGCTCTGCCGGGTCGAGAAGCGCCCGCCGAAGCTCGACCTCGACGTCTACCCGTACCTGCCGCGCGCCACCGTCGCCCGGACCTCGGCGGCCAGCTACATGTGCCTGGTCTCGGGGGATGCGGCGTGACCGACGCCCCCGAGATCCTGCTCGCCCATCATCTCAAGACGCTCAAGCTGCCGACATTCCTGCGGGAATACGACAAGCTCGCTCGCCAGTGCGCCGCCGAAGGGCTCGACCACGTCCGCTTTCTCGCTCGCCTGGTGGAGCTGGAACTCATCGATCGCGAACGCCGGATGATCGAGCGTCGGATCAAGGCCGCAAGGTTCCCGGCGGTCAAGAGCCTCGACAGCTTCGACTTCAGGGCGATCCCGGCACTGAACAAGATGCAGGTGCTCGAACTGGCCCGTTGCGAATGGATCGAGCGGCGCGAGAACGTCATCGCCCTCGGCCCGAGCGGCACCGGCAAGTCGCATGTAGCCCTGGGACTCGGTCTGGCCGCCTGCCAGAAAGGCCTCTCCGTCGGCTTCACCACCGCAGCGACGCTGGTCCATGAACTGATGGAGGCCCGCGACGAACGCCGGCTGCTGCGCCTGCAGAAGCAGATGGCCGGCCACAAGCTCCTGATCATCGACGAGCTCGGCTTCGTGCCGCTCTCCAAGACCGGCGCCGAGCTGCTCTTCGAGCTGATCAGCCAGCGCTACGAGCGCGGCTCCACCCTGATCACCAGCAACCTGCCGTTCGACGAATGGACCGAGACCTTCGGCACCGAGCGCCTCACCGGCGCCCTGCTCGACCGGCTGACCCACCACGTCACCATCCTCGAGATGAACGGCGACAGCTACCGCCTCGCACAGAGCCGCACGAGAAAAACAGCAGCCAACGCCTGACCCCAGCCACCCGGTTGGCCTTCCAGGCCAACGCGCCTTGGCACACGCCAGCTATTCGGGGAGCGCGCGTGCCAAGGCGCGCGCCACGCCCGAGCAGCAGTTCAATACGCCCGAGTGGCAGACTATTGCGCCGCCCCATGGCTGGTTTTTCCACCGCCGTTGACACCCGACCGCCGTTGCCGAAGAAGTCGGTGAAGTCGCGGCGCTCGGCGGGCTCG
>JAKFFL010000010.1:0-3978 GCA_036675225.1 Sphingomonas sp.
TTCGTCCCGGACGGCGTGGTCCATGCGCCGCGGAACACGGGCACCCTTCCGGCGGCGGAGCTCGCGACCTATGTATTGGTGAAAGGCAAGCCGCTCACCGAATTTACGAAGTGAGCGATCTTGAAAGGCCCGCGATGACCGACGTGACAACGATCCATTTCGACCTCTCCCCGCCGTCGGACGACGACCGCCGGCGGCTCGAAAGCGACCTTGGTGACGACGAGCGCCGGGTGCTGCTCGAGCACGGCACCGAAGCGCCGTTCTGCGGCACCTTTCTCGAGGAGAAACGCGCCGGCGCCTACACTTGCCGGCTGTGCGGCCTGCCGTTGTTCAAGGGCGGTGCCAAGTTCGAAAGCGGCACCGGCTGGCCGAGCTTCACGACGCCGTTCGCGGCCGACCACCTGCAGTACCTCCGCGATACGCAGCACGGCATGGTCCGCACCGAGATCGTCTGCGCCCGTTGCGACGCGCACCAGGGCCATGTCTTCCCCGACGGCCCGCCACCAACCGGCGAGCGCTATTGCATCAATTCATTGAGCCTCGAATTCACGCCCGACGGCGAGTCATTGCCCGACAAGCTAGGCCGCGGCGCGCCGGAGGGCGAGGTTCTGTCCGGCTGAATTTTCGCTGTCCTACAGACCATGACGCATGGCATGCTGCCCGCGGTTGTTTCTCAACGTGCGGGCCAATTCCAGAATCGCAAGCGTCACATAAAGTCGCACGAAATGGCGTCCATCCCCGTGACTCTTGCGACTTTAGTGACGTTAGGCCCGCTCAAAAGTCGACCTTGTCATAGTGCGACGGCGGCACGATCACCTCCATCCGTTCGCCCAGCAGGGGCCGGAAGGCGGGGCGCGATTTCATCACCGCATACCAGTCCTTGGTCTGCTTGTGCCCGCGCCAGTCGAGCGCGCCGAGGTAATCGACCACGCTCAGTTGCGCGGCGGCGGTGAAGTCGGCGAGGCTGAGGCCGGCGCCGGCCAGCCAGCGGCGGTGGTCGAGCAGATAATCGACATAGTCGAGATGGCTGTTGGCGATCCGCATCGCCTCGCGCAGCACGCGGGTGTCGGGCGAGGCATTCGACACCAGCCGCTTGCGCATCCGCTCGTGCATCAGCGGCTCGACGACCTCGCGGTACAGTTTCTCGTCGAACCATTCGACCAGCCGGCGGATTTCGGCGCGCAGCACGGCATTGCCATGGATCATCGGCATCTTGGCGACCGTCTCGTCGAAATATTCGCAGATCGGCTGGCTGCCGATGAGGACGGTGCCGGCCTCGGTGTCGATCAGCACCGGCGTCTCGCCGGCCGGGTTCAAGTCGATGAACTCGTCTCGCCGTTCCCACGGATATTCGCGGACCAGCTCATGGCCGACGCCCTTCTCGCCAAGGACCAGCCGGACCTTGCGGGAGAAAGGGCACAAAGGGAATTGATAGAGCTGCCACATGTCGGGCCAGCATTAGCGCGGCGGCGGGTTCAGTCCACCGCATAGACGCGAAATTCAGCGCTTCGGATAGCCGGGCTGGGGTAGATTGGCGGTGGCCCGGTCGAGGTTGCCTTCGACTTCCTCGGCGGCTTTCTCGACGGCCCTGGCCATCGCCGGCAGGGATTTCGACATGGCCTGCAGTGCGGTCTGCATGCGCGGCAGGACCTCGGCCACCTGTGCCTCGACTCTGCGCTCGAGGTCGGGGCCGCCGCCGGCGACGTCGCGCACCGTGCGGGTCTTGTCGGCGGGAGTCGGCTCGCGGCCCTCGACCGCGGCCTGCATCTCGCCGACCGGCATGTCCATCATCGCGCGGGTCAGCGCGCCGAGCATCTTGCCCAAGGTCTGCGCCATTGCCGGGTCGGTCAGCTCGGCCGGGATCCGCATCTCGTCCTGCGCCGGCGGCGCGGCGAGCGCCGGGGCGGCGATCAGGGCCAGGGGAACAAGGGCGAACAGCGCGCGCATCGACGCATCCTTTCGAATCACTCGCGCCATTATCGGCAAAAGCCATGGCGAAGGAAAGGCTTAGCGCATTCCAAGCCAGACCAAAGCCGCGCTTCCGGCCAGAATCCGGTACCAGGCGAAGGGGCCGAAGCCGAAGCGGGTGATGACCGCCAGGAAGGCCTTGACGACGACCACGGCGACAATGAACGACACCAAGGCGCCGAGCAATATGTAGCCAACCATGTCGCTGCCGATGCTGGCGCCATGCTTGTAGAGCTGCAGAACCGTGGCGCCTGTCAGCGTCGGCACCGCCAGGAAGAAGCTGAACTCGGCGGCGGTGCGGCGGTCGATGCCCATGCCCATGGCGCCGAGGATGGTGGCGCCGGAGCGGCTGACCCCGGGGATCATCGCCAGGCACTGGACGATGCCGACCATCGCCGACTGCCTGAGGCTCATTTCCGAGACTCCGCCGGAATATTCGGGCCGCGCATAGCGTTCGACCGCAAGGATGGCGAAGCCGCCGATGATCAGCGCCCAGGCGACGACCTCGGCATTGCCGAGCAGAGCCTCGATCTGGTTACCGAGCGCTAGGCCCAGCACCACCGCCGGCAGGAAGGCCACCAACAGGTTGCGGGTGAAGGCCCAGGCGCTCGGGCTGCTCTGGAACAGGCCGACCAGCACGTCGCGGAAGGTCCGCCAGTAAAGGATGACGATGGCCATGATGGCGCCCGGCTGGATGGCGATGTTGAAGAGGGCCCAGCGATCGGCGTCATAGCCCATCAGCTCGGTCGCCAGGATCAGATGGCCGGTCGAGGAAACCGGGAGATATTCGGTGACGCCCTCGACGATGCCGAGGATGAGGACGAGCAGCAGGACCGGCACCGCGCCTTCCGCTAGCCGACCGAGGAATATTCGTGGCGGGCAGCGAAGCGGCCGCCATGGCGGAAGCGCGCCAGCCATTCCTCGGCAACCGCCGCCAGCGGTGTCGGGGTGATGCCGAATGCGTACAGACCCATCGTTTTCTTCGGCGCGACATTGTCCTGCTGCAGCATCCGCCACTGGTCGCGGGTCAAGGGCGCACCGGGCAGGAAACCGAGATAGGACAAGGCATTGGCGGCGAAATCGGGCATGTCGATCAAGTGCGGCGACTGGCCGGACGCGACGGCGATATATTCGCTCAGCCGGCGCATGGTCATGACCTCCGGCCCGCCGATTTCGTAGGTCTTGCCGGCGTGGTGCCCGGGCTTGAGCGCGGCGGCGGCGATCGCCTGGGCGAGGTCGCGGACATAGACCGGCTGGAAGCGGGTCTTCGGCGCCATGACCGGATAGATCGGCAGCAGGCTCATCAGCTTGGCGAAGCGGTTAGTCAGCTGGTCCTCCGGGCCGAACACCAGGCTCGGCCGGATGATGGTCGCGTCCGGGAACGAGCGGCGGGCCGCGATTTCGCCGGCGGCCTTGGTCCGGCCATATTCGGCCGGGCTCGATGGGCTGGCGCCGATGGCGGACACCTGGACCAGCGCGCCGGCTCCGCCTTTCGCGGCCGCAGAGGCGACATTGGCCGCGCCGACTGCGTGCACCCTCTCGAAATTGCCATTGAGGATGCCGACCAGATTGATGACCGCGCTGGCGCCTTCGACCGCATGTTCGACCGATTTCGGCAAGGTGACATCGGCGAGGGACAAATCGAGCTGGCCGACGGCGGCGAGCGGCTGCAGGAAATAGGCGCGGCGCGGGTGGCGCTCGGCGACGCGGACCCGGACTCCGGCCTTGAACAAGGCTTCGCAGACATAGCGGCCGATAAATCCACCGCCGCCGAAGATCGTCACCAGGCCGCTTCGCTTGTCGAACATGGCCGGAGCCTTTGCCCCGGGCGAACCGCATTGACAAGCGCGCACTCCAACGCCAAATCGCCCGCCCTACCGACTGAAATCCTTCGATCTGTGCCCAGGTGGCGGAATTGGTAGACGCACCAGCTTCAGGTGCTGGCGCTCGCAAGGGCGTGGAGGTTCGAGTCCTCTCCTGGGCACCATCCTCGCCCGTAGCTTGTCCGGG
>JAKFFL010000026.1:0-21963 GCA_036675225.1 Sphingomonas sp.
CCCTCGCCCGGCAGCTCCTCCCAGCCGAACTCCGCCGTGTCGCGGCCGGCGGCGTGGACCGCGTCGCGCAGGATCTGCTCGCCCCTGTCCCATTCCTCGTCGCTGCCGAGCCGGTTTTCGGGCCGCAGAGCGAGCTTGATCGCGTAATCGTCAAAGCCAAGGTCGCGATAAACGCTGTCGAGCAGGTCGCAGAAGTCCTTGATCTCGTCGATCAACTGGTCCTCGCGGCAGAAGATGTGGGCGTCGTCCTGGGTGAACTGGCGCACCCGCATGATGCCGTGCAGCGCGCCGTGCGGCTCGTTCCTGTGGCAACAGCCGAACTCGGCCATGCGGATCGGCAGGTCGCGATAGCTCTTGATGCCCTGCTTGAAGACCAGGATGTGCGCCGGGCAGTTCATCGGCTTGAGGGCCATGAGGTCGGCGTCGCCGGAAAGCACCGGCGCATCGTCATCGGTGCCGGGAATCTCGTCCGGGACGATGAACATATTCTCGCGATATTTACCCCAATGGCCGGAACGCTCCCACTGCTTGCCGTCCATCAACTGCGGGGTCTTCACTTCCTCATAGCCGGCGGCATCGAGGCGGCGGCGCATATAGGCCTCGAGCTGGCGCCAGATGAGGTACCCGTTGGAGTGCCAGAAGACACTGCCATGCGCCTCAGGCTGGAGGTGGAACAGGTCCATTTCCTGGCCGATCTTGCGATGGTCGCGCTTGCCGGCTTCCTCGAGCCGGACAAGGTAGGCGTCGAGCTGCTTCCTGCTCAGCCAGGCGGTGCCGTAGATGCGGCTGAGCATCGGGTTCCTGGGATCGCCGCGCCAGTAAGCGCCGGAGACCCGGGTCAGCTTGAACGCCTGCGGGTCGAGCTTGCCGGTCGAGGCCAGGTGCGGGCCGCGACACAAATCGATCCAACCGTCCTCTCCGCCGGTACGGTACATGGTGATCGGCTCACCCTCGGGCAGCTCCATCACCCATTCGGCCTTGAACGCCTCGCCGGTCTTTTCGAAATAGTCGCGGACCTGCTGACGTTCCCAGACCTCGCGGACCAAAGGCGCGTCGGCGGCGATAAGGCGGCGCATTTCCGCTTCGATGGCGGGCAGGTCCTCCTCGGTGAACGGGCCGCGCCCCGCTGGCGGCGCGAAATCATAATAGAAACCATCATCGGTTGCCGGGCCGAAGGTGATCTGCGTGCCGGGGAACAGCTTCTGCACCGCCTCGGCGAGCAGATGGGCGAAGTCGTGGCGGACCAGCTCGAGCGCGTCCTTCTCGTCACGCGTGGTGATCAGCGCCAGATCGGCATCGCCCTCGAACGGGCGGTTGAGATCGCGCACTTCGCCATCGACGCGCGCCGCCAGCGCCGCCTTGGCCAGCCCAGGTCCGATCGCCGCGGCGACGTCGGCCGGGGTCGAGCCCGCGGCCATTGGCTTAACCGTGCCGTCGGGAAGGCGGATCTGGATCATCGCGGTCATCGCCGCTGCACCTAGTGCAGCGCCGCGAGAGCATCAAGCTACGCGAACCTTCTGCAGCCTGTAAATGTCGCTTGACACCATCTTGGAAGTTAGTAATGCTTCCTTGACTGAATGACAAAGAAAGTTGACCAATGATCATGATTTTGAAGGGTCTTGGCTGGGCCGGCTTCATCATCGGCGCGGCTTATGTCGCCAACGCCAATGGGGTTTCGGAGGGCGCGGCCTTCGGGATCATCGCTGGCCTGTCGGGCGCCGCGGTCGGATCGCTTTACGGTCGCCGCCGGTGCGGAGCGGGGTGGTGACCATGACCGGCGCCGACCGCGCGCGCTTGCGCACCGGCTTTGCCGCCCTCGTGATTGCCGAAGCGGTGGTCCTCGCCATCGGCGCGGCGGTAATGATCCTCTTTGACCTCGGGGTTGCGGGTGCGGTCGGGATGGCGGTGCTGGTCGCAGCCTTCACCTACACCCTGTTTCGTGAGGGCGAGCGGCGGGCGATCGAGGCGGGGAATTTCTCGCCTGCGATGGGCCGTTATAACCGACGCATGCTGACGGCCGGCGCCATCTACGTTGTCGGCCTGTTCACCGCCATCTGGGCACATGACGAGCTACATCCCAACGGGCTGGCTGCCTTCGCGGTCGCCTTCCTGCCTTCAATCGGCGTCCTGTGGATGGTCTGGGCGATGAGCCGCCTGCTCGTCGAGGAAACGGACGAATATCTGCGCCACCGGATGGTCCGTTCCTCATTGTTCGGGCTCGGCACCCTGCTAACGCTGGCGACGGTCTGGGGCTTCTTCGAGCAGTTCGACCTGGTGCCGCACGCGCCGACCTGGGCGGCGGTCCCCGTCTTCGCACTGGGCCTCGGCCTGGCCAATTGCACGCGCTGGGGGCGGATGTGAACAACCGGCTGAAGGTGTTGCGCGCCGGACGCGACTGGAGCCAAGGCGATTTGGCTGACCGCCTCGGTGTGTCACGGCAGAGCGTCAATGCCATCGAGACCGGCAAGTACGACCCGTCGCTCCCCCTCGCCTTCCGCATCGCCGAACTGTTCGGTCTGGCGATCGAGCAGGTGTTCGTTTCCCCGACCCAGCATCAATCGAAGGGCTTTTAGCCGCGGGCGAGGCGCCCTATGGCGCCGGCCATGAGCAATCTCCCCCAGCCCAAGCCCGCCCCGCTCGCTTATTTCGATCCTGGCGACGGCCGCCGGATCGCGTATCGCCATCGCCCCGGCAATGCCAAGGTCAAAGGCCCAACCCTGGTCTTCCTGCCCGGCTACGCCTCCGACATGGAGGGCAGCAAGGCGAGCGGGATCGACCTCTTCGCCGCCGCCGCCGGCCTGGCTTGCCTGCGGCTCGACTATTCGGGCACCGGCTCGTCGGGCGGCGACTTCGCCGAGGGGACGCTCGACCGCTGGCTGGGCGAGGTGGTCGCGGCGATCGACCTGATCGTCGAGGGGCCGGTGCTGCTGGTCGGCTCGTCGATGGGCGGCTGGCTGGCGCTGCACGCCGCCCAGCAGCGGCCCGGCCGGGTCAAGGCGGTGGTCGGCATCGCCGCCGCGCCGGACTTCACCGACTGGGGCATCACGCCCGAGGAGCGCGAGTCCCTGATTGCGACGGCCCGGTTCGAACGGCCCGGCGAAGACGGAGGGCCGCCCCAGGTCACGCATGCCCGCTTCGTCGCCTCGGGAGAAGCCATGCGCCTGCTGCACAAGCCGATCCTGCTCGACTGCCCGGTGCGGCTGGTTCACGGCGACAAGGACGAGGAGGTGCCGGTCGGGGTCGCCTTCAAGCTGCTCGAGGACGCCCATTCAGGCGATGTCCAGCTGACCATCATCAAGTGGGGCGACCACCGGCTGTCGAAGCCGCACGAGATCGAGACGATCGTGCGGACGATCGCCGCCCTTGCGGAGAAGTTCCGATGATGATGTTGATTGCCGCCGCCCTGCTGGCTGCTGCCCAGCCCACCGAGTCGGGGCCGTGCGCGGGCGAATCGGGCGCCGCAGCGGAGGTTTGCGCGGCGATCGAAGCGCAAAAGGGCGGCCGCTTCGCCGAAGCCGCCGCCGCTTTCGAGGCCGGCGCCGGCCTGCTCAAGCCCGGCGACGCGGCCAGCGACCGCATGCTGGCCGCCGCCGGCAACATGTGGATCGCCGCCGGCCAGCCGGCCAGGGCGGCGGTCGCGATCGACAAGGCGCTGGCCGGGACCGGGCTGCTGGCCGACCAGCGCGGCGAGGCCCTGCTCGACCGGGCCCGCGCGGCGGAGGCGCAGGGCGATTTGAAGACCGCCCGAGCCAGGGTCAATGCCGCTGCCGAAACCATCGCCCAGGACCCGTTCCTCTGGTATTTCTCGGCTGCTTTGGCGATCCGCGAGAACAACCCGGCGACGGCAAAGCTGGCTATTGGCCGCGCCTTGTCGCTTGAGCCCAATGACCCGACCATCCTGTTCGAAGCTGGCCATGTCTTCCACTTCGCCGGCGACGACGCCAAGGCGCGCGACTATTGGGCGCGCGCCGCCGCCGCCGATCCCCGAGGCAAGTCCGGGGATGCCGCGCGGCGGGCGCTGGCGATGCTGGACGTACCGCTGACCGTCACCAACCAGGTGGCGACCACCCCGATCGCGGAGGGCAATGACGGCGAGGCTGACAAGGAATGAAGTTCCTGCACGCCATGATCCGCGTCTCCGACCCCGACGCGACGATCCGCTTCTTCAACCTGCTGGGGCTTGAGGAGCGGCGCCGGATGGAGAATGCGCAGGGCCGCTTCACCCTGATCTTCCTCGGCGTCCCTGGCGACGACGGCGGCGAGGTCGAGCTGACCCACAATTGGGGCGAGGTCGGCTATGGCGGCGGCCGCAATTTCGGTCATCTCGCCTACCAGGTCGACGACATTTACGAGACCTGCGCGCGGCTGGCGGAGGCGGGCGTGACCATCAACCGGCCGCCGCGCGACGGGCGCATGGCCTTCGTGCGCACGCCCGACGATGTGTCGATAGAGTTGCTGCAAAAAGGCGAGCCGCTGCCGCCCGCGAAACCGTGGGCGTCGATGCCCAACAGCGGCGAGTGGTAATGGCCGGCGCCGGCCTGACCATCGTCCCGGTGCCGGTGCTGCGCGACAATTATGTCTGGTTGATCCACGACCAGGCGAGCGGCGAGACGGCGGCCGTCGATCCCTCGGTCGGCCCGCCGGTCCTCGATGCGGCCGAAGCGCGCGGCTGGCGACTGGACCAGGTACTGAACACCCATTGGCATCCGGATCACACCGGCGGGAACGAGGCGATCCATGCAGCGACGGGCGCGCCCGTTACCGGCCCGGCGGAAGTGACCCGAGTCTATCCGCCGGACAGAGTCGTCAGCGAAGGCGACCGCGTGCGACTCGGGGCCTTCGAGGCGGAGATCTGGGACATTCCAGCCCATACCGCGGGGCACATCGCCTTCTATTTCGAAAGCGCGAAGGCGGTGTTCGTCGGCGACACCCTGTTCGCCATGGGTTGCGGCCGGCTGTTCGAGGGGGCGGCGGCACAGATGCATGCCAATCTTCAGCGGCTCGCCGCTTTGCCCGAGGACGTGCGTGTCTATTGCGGGCACGAATATACGTTGGCCAACGCGCGTTTCGCAGTCACCGTCGAACCCGACAACCAGGCGCTGGCCGACCGGCTCGCCCGAGTCGCGGCGGCGCGCGAGCGAGGCGAGGTGACGTTGCCGACGACAATCGGCGAAGAGCGCGCCACCAACCCGTTCATGCGCGCCCGCTCGGTGGACGATCTGACCCGGTTGCGCGCGATGAAAGACAGCTTCGGTTAATCACAAACGGCGCTGGATGCGTTATAGGGGAGCGACGAATAGCAAAGGGGATCGAAGATGCGCATCTTCATGCTTGCAACCGCGGTCGTCGGCCTGTGCGCCTGCGCCACCGCCAGCGAACCAGCCGAGCGCTCGGTCAAGGCCCAGTCCGAATATGATCGCCTCCTGGCCGGCAAGGTCGCCGGGCCGGCCGAGAAATGCCTGCCGACCCGCCGGTCGAACGACATGACGATCATCGACGACAACACCATTTTGTTCCGCGATGGCCGCACGGTCTATGTCAACCAGCCGCTCGGCGGCTGCAATAATCTGCACCAGAGCGGCAGGGCGCTGGTCACTCATAATATGGGCCCGCAACTGTGCCGCGGCGATTTGGCGACAGTGGTCGACAATAGCTCGGGCATGTCGGTCGGCGCCTGCTCGCTCGGCGATTTCGTTCCCTACCGCCCGGGCTGAGCCCTAGCGCTTATAGAGCGCGTCGAGCCGCTCGCCATAAGCGGCCCGGATGACGTGGCGCCGGATCTTCATCGACGGCGTCAATTGCTCATTGTCGACGCTGAACGGCGCGTCGGCGAGGATGAAGCGGCGTACCTTCTCGGTCACTGACAGCTCGGCATTGACCCGGTCGACCGCCCGCCCGAGCCGGCTCGGCAAATCGGGCGCGCCGGCGAACTCGGGTTCCGGCACGATCAGCCCGACCAGATAGGGGTGGCGGTCACCATAAACCATCGCCTGGGCGATCTCCGGCTGCAGGGTGAGCATGCCCTCGACCCGCTGCGGCGAGACATTGTCGCCTTTGTCGAGGACGATCAAATCCTTCTTCCGGTCGGTGATGACGATCCGGCCCTTGCCATCGAGGTGGCCGACATCGCCGGTGTGCAGCCAGGCATCCGGCAGCACCCGCGCGGTTTCCTCCGGGTTGCGCCAATAGCCGTGCATGACATTCTCGCCCTTGACCAGAATCTCGCCGTCGTCGGCGATGCGCACCTCGGTGTTCATCAGCGGCGGGCCGACAGTCTCCATCCGTATGCCAGCCTTGGGCCGGTTGCAGCTGATGACCGGCCCAGCCTCGGTCTGGCCGTAGCCCTGGAGCATTGGCAGACCCATCGCCTGGAAGAACAAACCGACGTCAGGATTGAGCGGCGCGCCGCCCGACACCATCGCCTTCATCCGACCGCCAAACCTGGCCTTCACCTTGCGCCGCAGGGTCAGCGACAGGATTCCGTCCATCGGCAGGTCGAACGGGTTGGATCGGCCAGCATAGCGCTTGGTTTCGATAGAGATGGCCCGGGCCATCAGATAGGCCTTGAGCCCGCCGTCTTTCTCGATCGCCTTCATGATCTTGGCGCGCAGCATCTCGAACAGGCGGGGAACGACGACCATGATCGTCGGCTTCACCTCCTCGATGTTGGCGGCGAGCTTCTCGAGGCTTTCGGCGTAATAAATCTCGGCGCCGAGCGCGACCGGGAAGTGCTGGCCGCCGGTATGTTCATAAGCGTGGCTGGCCGGCAGGAAGGAGAGGAAGATCTCCTCGCCCCAGCCGAAGTCGTTGGCGATGATGTCGATGCAGCCCTCGACATTGTGCAGGATCATGCCGTGGTGCTGCTGGACCCCGCGTGGCGCGCCGCCGGTGCCCGAGGTGTAGATCAGGCAGGCGAGGTCGTCGCGCCCGACCTTCGCGGCTTCGGCCGCGGTCGCGCCGATGTCGGCCGGGCCGTCGACCAGATCGGCCCATTGATGGAAGCGGGTGACGTCCTGGCTCTGGCCCGTGCGGATATCCTCGATGCCGATGATATGGTGGCATTCCGACGCGAACATCGCCGCCGGGACCAAGGTCGTCGCCAGCTTCTGGGTCGAGACGATAACCGCCCGCGCGGCCGAATTGCCGAGGATGTGCTGATGATCGCGGGTGGTGTTGGTGGTGTAGGTCGGCACCGTCACGCAACCGGCCGCCATGATGCCGAGGTCGGCAATCAGCCATTCCGGCCGGTTCTCGCTGACCAGCATCACCCGGTCGCCCGTTTCCAGCCCGAGCCCGCGCAGGCTGGCGGCGAGCGCCGCCACCTGCCGGGCGGCCTCGTTCCAGCTGATCGGCTGCCACCGGCCCTCCGCCTTGGCCCACAGGAAGGGCTTGTCGCCCTTCGCCTGGGCGCGGGTGAAGAACGTCGTCACCAGGTTCGGGAAATGTTCGAGCTGCAATGCCATTCGGACCCTCGGAATGGCGCTTCTTAAACCATCCGCGGCCGAGCGCCAGCGCCCCCGCGCTTGGACGCCGCCGCGCGGTGGTCTAGGCGCGGCGGTATGCGCCTGTTCCGTTTCGTCACCTGCCTGCTCGCTCTGACCGCCCTCGGCAGTTGCGCCGCCACCCGCACGGCGGAGCCCGGGGCGATGAGGGTCGCCGAAGCGCCGTTCGTCATTGCCGCCAATCCGCTTGCTGCGCGAGCCGGGGAAGAGGTGCTTAGGCGCGGCGGCAGCGCGGTCGACGCGGCGGTCGCGATCCAGGCGATGCTGAGCCTGGTCGAGCCGCAAAGCTCCGGCCTCGGCGGGGGCGCGTTCCTCACTTATTACGATGCGAGCACCAGCCAAGTCTCCGTCTACGACGGGCGCGAAGTGGCGCCGGCGCAGGCCAGCGAGTCGATGTTCCTCAAGGCCGACGGCACGTCCTTGCCGTTCGGCGAAGCGGTGCGGAGCGGGCGCGCGACCGGTGTGCCCGGCGCGGTGGCGATGCTGACAATGGCGCATGGTGAGCATGGCCGCCTGCCCTGGGCGAACCTGTTCGGCGCGGCCGAGCGCACGGCGCGAGAGGGCTTCACCGTCAGCCCACGATTGGCGCGGATGGTCGCCGGCCGGTTTCCCCAAGCCCGCGCGCCCGATGCCCAGGCCTATTTCCGGCAGGGGCCGGCCGGGGCATTGGTCAAGGCCGGCGACCGGCTGAGGAACCCCGAATATGCCGTCTTCCTCAAGCGACTGGCGGCCGAGGGCCAGACGGCGATGTACGCCGGCTCGACCGCGGGGAAGATTGTCGCCAGGACCCGCGCCGCGCCGCTCGGCGGGTCGATGACCATGGCCGACCTGGCCAATTACAGGCCGGTCAGGCGCGCGGCCTTGTGCCGGCCGTGGCGGGTCCGCATCCTGTGCGCGCCGCCGCCGCCGTCGAGCGGCGTCGGGCTGATCCAGTTGATGCTGATGCTCGAGCGCACCGACATCGCCGGGCGCGACGCCCAGGACCCGCAAGCGTGGTTCCTGTTCGCCGAGGCCAGCCGCCTGATGTACGCCGACCGCGACCTTTATGTCGGCGACCCGGCGTTCGTATCGGTGCCGGTGGCGGGGCTGCTGGACCCGGTCTATGTGGCCAAGCGCGTCCAGGCGATCGGTTCGGTGGCCGGCCCGGCGCCGAAGCCCGGTGTTCCGCAAGGCGCGACGGTCGCCGCGATCGACACCACCGAAGAGGTTGCCGGAACGTCGCATTTTATCGTCCGCGACGCAGCCGGCAATGTCGTATCGATGACGACCACGGTCGAGAGCGTGTTCGGCTCCGGCCGCATGGTCGACGGCTTCTTCCTCAACAATGAAATGACTGACTTCGCTTTCCAACCACGCGATGCGCAAGGCCGGGCGGCGGCCAATGCGGTGGCGCCGGGTAAGCGCCCGCGCTCGTCGATGGTGCCGGTCATCCTGCTGACCGGGGACGGCAAGTTCGCCGGCGCCATCGGCTCGGCCGGAGGCAACGCCATTCTCGCTTATGTCGCCAAGAGCCTGGTGGCGGCGGTCGACTGGGACCTGCCGATGCAGCAGGCGATTGCCGCCCCGAACCTGGTCGCGCGCGGCGGAAACTTTCAGGGCGAGGTCGACAAGTTTTCACCGGCGGTCATGGACGGGCTGCGCGCCCGCGGCATCGCGCTGAAGCCCGGCCAGGGCGAGGATTCGGGCGTCCACGGCGTGCTGATCCGCGATGGCCGGGTCGACGGCGGCGCCGACCCGCGCCGCGAAGGCGTCGTGCTGGTGCTGTCTCCTAGCGGCTAGCGACTAGCGGCTAGCGTCAATTCCGACTGCGTCGGCGATGCTCGCCATGCCCTCCTCGGCGAGCTTGCCGGCCAGGCCACGTGCGATTCGGCGGGCGAGGCCGGGCCCCTCGTAGATCATCGCCGAATAGAGCTGAATGAGGCTGGCGCCGGCGCGGATGCGGGCCCAGGCGTCGGCGACGCTGGCGATGCCGCCGGCGGCGATCAGCGGCATGGCGCCGCCGCTGGCCGCGCGGAAGCGGCGCAAGGCGTCGAGCGCCAGCGCCTGCAATGGCGCGCCGGACAGGCCGCCCGCCTCGCCCGCGTGCCTTGACTGCAAGGGCGGCCGTGAAATTGTGGTGTTGGCGACGATGATGGCGTCGATGCCGTGCTGCATGGCGATTCGGACGATCTGGTCGGGCTCGCCTTCGCCCAGATCGGGCGCGACTTTCAAAAAGACGGGCGGGCCGCCGACCGTCCGCTCCTCCGCGACCGCGCCGAGCAGCGCCCGCAGCGCACCTTCGTCCTGCAACTGCCTGAGGCCCGGCGTGTTGGGCGAGCTGATGTTGATGGTCAGATAATCGGCGACCGGCGTCATCGCCCGCACGCCGGCGGCATAATCGGCGATGCGATCGAGACTGTCCTTGTTGGCACCGATATTGACCCCGACGATGCCGCGCGACCGGTCGCCCCTGGCCAGCCGATCGAGCGCGTCGGCCTGGCCGCGATTGTTGAAGCCCAGGCGGTTGATGATGGCGCGGTCCTCGGTCAGTCGGAACAGGCGCGGTTTGGCATTGCCGGCCTGGGGCAGCGGGGTCAGCGTCCCGACCTCGACGAAGCCGAAACCGAGCGACAGCATGGCGCCGGCGACTTCGGCATCCTTGTCGAAGCCGGCGGCGAGCCCGACCGGCGAGGGGAAACCGAGGTTGGCGATGCTGGTCGTCAGCGAGGCGGGGAATTGCGGTGGGCGGCGATTCGGCATCCATTTCAGCGCGGCGATGGTCGCGCGATGCGCACGCTCGGCATCGAAGCGGAAGATGATGGGTTTGAGGATTGGGTAGAGACGCACGGGCTTCGACCTAGCCAACCTTCCTGCGTCATGCCAGCGGAGGCTGGTACCCATGCCTCGCACGACCTGGCAGCCGCTCACCAAGCATGGACCCCAGCCTTCGCTGGGGTGACAGTTGAGTTTTTAGTCAGGCGCGCCTAAATCGGACTGGAAAGCTCCGATATAGCCATGCGACTCACCCATCTTGCCGATTATGCGGTCGTGCTGATGACCGCGGCCGCCCGGCGTGAGGCCGGCGCGCGCCTGAGCGCGACCGAGTTGTCAGGCGAGACCGGCGTGCCCCTGCCGACCGCGCAGAAACTGATGGGCCTGCTGGCCAATGCCGGCTTGCTGTCCAGCGCGCGCGGGGCCGGCGGCGGCTTCGCCCTCGCCCGGCCGGTGCCCGAGATCAGCCTGGCCGACATCGTCGAGGCGGTCGAGGGGCCGTTCGCCATGACCGTATGCAGCGAGGGCCGCAACGACTGCGCGCTCGACGCCCATTGCCGGATCAAGCCGCACATGGGCGTGGTCGGCGACGCGGTCCGCGGGGCGCTGGGTGCGGTGAGTTTGGAGAGTCTGTCGCAAGACCCTTCATCCGTTCGCCCTGAGCCTGTCGAAGGGCTGTCCTTCTCTTCAACGCAAGAAAATACAGTGCTTCGACAAGCTCAGCACGAACGGGTTGGTTTGAGCGGAGGCTTGTCGAAATGACCGAGACCCTCAAGAACCGCGAGGCGCACGAGGCAACGGAGAAGCTTGCCGATTATGAGTGGGGCTTCTCCTCCGACATCGAGCAGGAGTTCGCTCCGAAGGGGCTGAGCGAGGACACCGTCCGCTTCATTTCCGCCAAGAAGAACGAGCCCGAATGGATGCTCGACTGGCGGCTCAAAGGCTATCGCGCCTGGCTGGAGATGGAGGAGGTCGACTGGGCCAAGCTCGATCTGCCGACGATCGATTACCAGGCGGCCTATTATTACGCCGAGCCCAAGAAGAAGCCCAAGGTCGGAAGCCTCGACGAGGTCGATCCGGAAATCCTGCGCGTCTATGAAAAGCTCGGCATCCCGATCGAGGAGCAGAAGGTGCTGGCCGGCGTCGAGGGCGCGCGAAAGGTCGCGGTCGACGCGGTGTTCGATAGCGTCTCGGTCGCCACTACCTTTCGCAAGGAACTCGCCGCCGCCGGGGTCATCTTCCTGTCGATCAGCGAGGCGATCCGCGAGCACCCGGAGCTGATCCGCAAATATCTCGGCTCGGTCGTGCCGCAGCGCGACAATTATTTCGCCTGCCTCAACAGCGCGGTCTTCTCCGACGGCACCTTCGTCTATGTGCCCGAGGGCGTCCGCTGCCCGATGGAATTGTCCACCTATTTCCGCATCAATGCCGAGAATACCGGCCAGTTCGAGCGCACTTTGATCGTCGCCGACAAGGGCAGCTACGTCAGCTACCTCGAAGGCTGCACCGCGCCGACGCGCGACGAGAACCAACTCCATGCGGCGGTGGTCGAGATTTTCGCGCACGAGGACGCCGAGGTGAAATACTCGACCGTCCAGAACTGGTATCCGGGCGACGCCGACGGCAAGGGCGGAATCTTCAATTTCGTCACCAAGCGTGCGCTCTGCTCGGGCGACCGGTCGAAGGTCAGCTGGACCCAGGTCGAGACCGGCAGCGCCATCACCTGGAAGTATCCGTCGTGCATCCTGAAGGGTGATGGGTCGGTCGGCGAATTCTATTCGGTGGCGCTGACCAACAACCGCCAGCAGGCCGACACCGGCACCAAGATGGTCCACATCGGCGCGGGCACGCGCTCGACGATCATCAGCAAGGGCATCAGCGCCGGCCGGTCGAACAACACCTATCGCGGGCTGGTGCGGGTGCTGCCGCGCGCCGAGAACGTGCGCAACTTCACCCAGTGCGATTCCCTGCTGCTCGGCAGCGAGTGCGGCGCCCACACCGTGCCCTATATCGAGGTCAAGAACCCGACCGCGACCGTCGAGCATGAGGCGACGACCTCGAAGATCAGCGACGACCAATTGTTCTACGCGATGAGCCGCGGGCTCGACCAGGAAGCGGCGGTGGCGCTGATCGTCAACGGCTTCGCCCGCGAGGTGCTGAAGCAGCTGCCGATGGAGTTCGCGGTCGAGGCGCAGAAATTGTTGGGGATCAGTCTGGAAGGGAGCGTCGGATGATTGCAATCGCAATGGTCGCCGGCACCGTCATGCTGGCACAATATGGTGGCTATGGCGGGCCGCCCGCCAATTCGAACCAGGGCGCAAGCGGCCAGGGCCTGGACACAGCGCCGTTCGTGCAGTTGCAGCGCAAATGTTTCGACAAGGCGGTCGGGGAAACCGAAGGCGCGGCGCAGGAGGTTCGCCAGCAGCGCTTCGATACCTGCTTCGCTTTGCATGATGCGATGGTGAAGCATGTCACCGCCAAGCTCGACGAAAAGGAAGCCGCGGGCGTCAAGCGCGACATCGATCGCGCGCTCGTGGGCGTCGAGAAAAATTACGCGAAGAAGCTGGGCGTCGTGATGCCCGAGGGAGCCAAGTGACCCCGATATGCTGACCATCGAGAACCTCCACGCAACCGTCGCCGGCAAGCCGATCCTGAACGGCTTGACGCTCAGCGTCCCGGCCGGAGAGGTGCATGCGATCATGGGGCCGAACGGCGCCGGCAAGTCGACGCTGGCTTATGTGCTCGGTGGGCGGCCGGGCTATGAGGTGACCGAGGGGAGCGTAACCTTCACCACGTCCGTTCGCCCTGAGCCTGTCGAAGGGCTGCCTTTGTCTTCCGGCGAAAGGAAGGACAGTGCTTCGACAAGCTCAGCACGAACGGTGGATTTATTGAGTCTGGAACCGCACGAACGCGCCGCCGCCGGCCTGTTCCTTGGCTTCCAGTATCCGGTCGAGATTCCCGGCGTGTCGTCGCTGCAGTTCGTCCGCGAGGCCTTGAACATGCAGCGCCGGGCGCGCGGCGAGCCGGAGCTGTCGGGCGCAGAGTTCATGCGCCTGGCGCGGTCCGAAGCCGCCGAGCTGGGCATCGACCCGGAGATGCTCAAGCGGCCGGTCAATTTGGGCTTTTCCGGCGGCGAGAAGAAGCGCTCGGAAATGGTGCAGATGGGCATCATGCGGCCGCGCTTCGCGGTGCTCGACGAGACCGACAGCGGCCTCGACATCGACGCGCTGCGCACCGTCGGCGCCGGCATCAATCGCATCATGCGCGCGCCCGACAAGGCCGTGCTGCTGATCACGCATTACCAGCGGCTGCTCGATTATGTGAAGCCGGACCAGGTGCACGTGCTGTCGAAGGGCCGGATCGTGAAATCGGGCGGTCCCGAGCTGGCCCACGAACTGGAGCGCGAAGGCTATGCGGAGGCGGTTGCCTGATGACCGCGCTCCCAACACGGAAACTTGAGGCCTATCGCTATGCCGACCTCGACGCTCTGGCGTCGGTGTGGAGCGCGCTTGCGGCACCCGAGCGGGTCGAAATTGTTGCGCAGCAAAGGCTGCAGCAAATCTGGCTGCCGAGTGGCGAGGATGTCGAAGTCCGGCGCGCGGAGATTACGGTTGAACCTGGCGCGGAATTTGCCTTGTTCGCGCTCAACACGGCGGGCGAATATGGCCGCATCGAACTGGACGTGACTTTGCGCGAAGGGGCGCGCTTTTCGCTCAACGCGGCGAATATAGGCACCGGCACTTCGACGCTGGAGATCGTCACCGTCATCCGCCACGACGAGCCGTCGGCGGTATCGCGGCAGGTGGTGCGCAGCGTGCTCGGCGGCAAGGCGGTCGGTTCCTATCTCGGCAAGGTCGCGGTCGCGCGCGACGCGCAGCAGAGCGACGGCGAGCAGTCGGTCAAGGCGATGCTGCTCGACCGCGGCGCGACGGCGAATTGCAAGCCCGAGCTGGAAATCTATGCCGACGACGTGAAGTGCGCGCACGGCGCCACGGTCGGTGAATTGGACGCCGACCAATTATTCTACGCGATGAGCCGCGGACTTGATCCGGGCAGCGCAAAGGCGCTGCTGCTCGAAGGCTTCGTCATGGGACTGTGGGACGGCGCACAAGGCAATGATGCGATCTGCGAGGCGGCGCGGGCGGCGCTCAGGAGGGTGACGTGAACGTCGCCGCGAACATCACGCCGGCGCTGTCGGTGCGTTCCGAATTCCCGGCCATCGTCGGCTGGCATTATCTCGACAGCGCCGCGACCGCGCAGAAGCCGCAAGTCGTGATCGACGCCATCACGCGCGCCTATGACCATGATTATGCGACCGTGCACCGCGGGGTTTACGAGCGCTCGGCGGTGATGACGCAAAGCTATGAAAATGCGCGCGCGGCGGTGGCGGCATTCATCGGCGCGGCAACGCCAAACGAAATCGTCTTCACCCGCAATGCGACCGAGGCGATCAACCTGGTCGCGCAATGCCTGCCGAAAGAGGGCCGCGACCGCGTCCTGGTGTCGCGGCTGGAGCATCACAGCAATATCGTGCCCTGGCAGCTGGCCGGGTATGAGCTGGATGTCGTGCCGCTGACCGCCGACGGCTGCATCGACCTCGATGCGGCGGAAGGCATGATTTCCGACCAGCATCGCGTTGTCGCCTTCGCCCATGTCTCGAACGTGCTCGGCGCGATTCTCGATGCGAAGCGCGCGGCGGAAATCGCCCATTCGAAAGGCGCGCTGCTGCTGCTAGACGGCTGCCAGGCGGCGCCGCGGATTCCGGTCGACGTCGCCGCGATCGGTTGCGATTTCTACGCTTTGTCCGCACACAAATTATACGGCCCGACCGGCATTGGCGCTTTGTGGGGCCGCGCCGATCTGCTCGAGGCGATGCCGCCGTACCAGGGCGGCGGGGCGATGATCGACAGCGTGACGTTCGAGCGCTCCACCTTCACGCCGCCGCCGCAGCGCTTCGAAGCCGGGACGCCGCATATCGTCGGCGCAGTCGGGCTGCACGCGGCGATCGACTGGGTGCAAGGCATCGGGCTCGACGCCATCCACGCCCACGAAACCGCTTTGGTCCGCGAATGCCGGGAGGCGCTGCGCCGGATCAACAGCGTGCGCCTGTTCGGGCCCGAGGACAGCGCTGGCATCGTCAGCTTCGCGGTCGAGGGGGTGCATCCGCACGACATCGGCACCATATTGGACGACGAGAGCGTCGCCATCCGCGCCGGCCACCATTGCGCCCAGCCGTTGATGCAGGTGCTGGGCGTGCCGGCGACGGCGCGGGCGAGCTTCGCGGCGTTCAGCGACAGCTCGGACATCGCGGCATTGGTCAAGGGCATCGACAAGGTTTTGCGGATATTCGGGTCATGATGGGCGAGGAAAAGAAAATCACGGTGGAAGAGGTCGGCTCGGTCGAAACCCCGCCCCGCGCCCGGGTCACGCCGGACTTCGAGCGCAAGCGCGATTATCTCGCCGGTTTCCTTGCCGAGACCAAGCCGGAGCCCGCGCAAGGCGGTGCTGACGGCCAGCTGATGGATTCGGTAATCGAGGCCCTGAAGTCGATCTACGATCCTGAGATCCCGGTCGACATTTACGAGCTCGGCCTGATCTACGACGTCGCCATCTCCGAGGACGGCGACGCGGTCGTCACCATGACGCTGACGACGCCGCACTGCCCGGTCGCCGAGTCGATGCCGGGCGAGGTCGAAATGCGCGTGCTGTCGGTCCCGGGCATCCGCGACGCCGAAGTCAAATTGGTCTGGGACCCGCCCTGGGACCCGAGCAAGATGAGCGACGAAGCGCGGCTCGAGCTGGGGATGCTGTGATGAGCACGCAAGGCAAAGTTCGCGCGCGCCCGGCCGCGATCACACTGACCCCGGCGGCGGAAGCGCGCATCGTCGAGCTTATGGGCCGCGCGCCGGAGGGGGCGATCGGGGTCAAGCTGTCGACACCGCGCCGCGGCTGCTCGGGGCTGGCTTATTCGGTCGATTATGTGACCGAGGAAAACGCGTTCGACGAGAAGATCGTCACGCCGGGCGGCGCCTTTTATGTCGACGGCGGCTCGCTGCTTTACCTGATCGGCTCGATCATGGACTGGTCCGAGGACGATTTCGCCGCCGGCTTCGTCTTCGCCAACCCCAATGCCAAGGGCGCCTGCGGCTGCGGCGAAAGCTTTACCGTCTAATCCATGCTATAAGCCCCCGTGCCATTCGAACGGGGGAATGAGCCATGACCCGCAGCCTCACCATGCTGTTCGCGTTGGTCGCTTACGCGATCTTTTTCGCCACCTTCCTCTTTCTGATCGCCTTCGTCGGCAATATCGCGGTCGTCCCGCGCACGGTCGATGTCGGCCCGGCGGCGCCGGCGCTGACCGCGGCCATCATCGACATCGCCCTGATCGCCTTGTTCGGGGTCCAGCACAGCGTCATGGCGCGTCAGGGCTTCAAGGCCTGGTGGACGCGGGTCGTGCCGCCGCCGGCCGAGCGCAGCGTCTATGTGCTGATGGCGAGCGCGGCACTGATCATCCTCATGTCGTTCTGGCGGCCGATCGATGGCCTGGTCTGGTCGGTGACCAATCCGCTGGCCGAGGTCGTATTGTGGGGCCTGTTCGCGCTGGGCTGGCTGATCGTCCTGATCAGCACTTTCCTGCTCAACCATTTTGAATTGTTCGGGTTGCAACAGGCCTGGCTGCACCTGCGCGGGCGCCAGGCGCAGCCACCCGAGCTGCGTCAGCCATTGCTCTACAAATGGGTCGCGCACCCGCTCTATGCCGGCTTCTTCCTCGCTTTCTGGACGACCCCGCGGATGAGCTATGGCCATCTGCTGCTGGCGGCGGGCATCTCGGCCTACATGCTGATCGCGATCCGCTACGAAGAGCGCGACCTGACCAATGTCTATGGCGAGGACTATACCCGCTATCGCGGCGGCGTCGGCATGCTGTTCCCGCGCTTTGGCCGGCGAATGGGCTAAAAACCGAGCGTAAAGCGAATCGCGCCGCCGACATCGGAGTCGGCCGAGCGGATATGGCCGGGCTGGCTGCGGGCGAACAGATTGCCGCCCAGCCAGCCGCCGGCGAGGGGCGTCGAATAACTGACCTCGGCATCCACTTCGCGGCCGCTGGGGCTCAGCGACAAGGTCGACCAGCTGCTGGTCGCGCTTTGCGTCGCATAGTCGTAGCCGGTCGGCAGCATCAGCCCGAGCCCGCCATTTTCGATCCGCAGGGGCTGGGCGATGCGTAGGCCGATGCGGTCGTCCTGGCCGACCACGCCCCGTTTCTGCAGGTCGAAGGCATAGGCGCCGCTCTGGAAGCGGCCGCCGGCGAAATCGGTCCAGCCGCGCCGGGCGCTGAGCGTAGCGCTCAATCCATGGCCGAACTGCCGCCGCGCCTCGAGGTCGAGGAACAGGCTTTGCGAGCCGCCGCCGCCATAGGCCTCGCCGAGCCGGCCGCCGAGCAGGCTCCGCCGCTCGTCGAGCTTCGAGACGCCGGCGGACAGCCAGGTCTTGCCGAAATCGCGGTCGAACGAGACGCTGGTCCAGCGATAGGGGGCGCCGGTGGCCGTAGTCTCCCGATCCTGCCACACCTCGCCGCTTTCCGACGACACGGTCATCGCCACCGGGCCGAGATTGCGGCGCAGCGCCACGCTCATGTCGCGCCGGGCCGAGAAGCCGGGGTCGCCGGCGATGTCGCGGGCGATGAGGAAGGCGCCGGCCTGGGCCCCGGCCAAGCGCCGCTCGAGCGCCTTGGCGCCTTCGGAAAGGCCTAGAGCGGCGGCGGTGTTCTTGTCGAGGCGGGCAATCGCCGCGCCGGCGACGAGCCGGGACTTGCGGGCGTCATCCGGACCTATGGCCGTGCGCTCGACCTCGAACAGGCCATTGGGCTGCGGCCGCTCGGCGACGGTCATGGCGACGGTCAGCGGCCCCGTCGAGACGGCCGAGCTACGCACCGTATTGCCGCCGTCCAGTGCGCGGTGCAGCGGCCGGTCGGCGACCGCGGTGCGGAGCGACTTGGCCAGGTCCATGGTGAAGGCGCGCGAGAAACCGTCGAGGATAATCACGCCGAGTCCGCTGGTGCAAATGGTACCATCGGCGCAGGTCCCGCCGCTGTCGCCCGCCGCCGGCGGGAGATCGCCGCTGGTGCCGTCGCCGACCGCGATCTGGCTGGTCGCGAGCATCGTCGTGCCCTGCGGCTGAAAGGCGCGGGCGATGTTCAGCCGGCCGCGGCCGAAGGTCCCGTCGGTGCCGGCCACACCGAGATCGTCGGCGGTAGTGAACAAAAGGCTGAGGATTTGCGGCGCGGTCAAATTGGGAAAGGCCTGGGCAAGCAAGGCGACCGCGCCGGTGATGACCGGCGCCGAGAAGCTGGTACCCGAGAAGTACCAGAGAGTCCCTTCATGGTCGGGCGTGAGGTTGCGGTAGCCGAGCGCGGTCAGATAGTTCTGGGCGCCGGTGCCAGCCTTGTTCGAGAAGTCCGAAAGCTGGTTGAGGTTGGTGCCGCCGCTGCCGTCGCTGACGCCGACCGAACCGGCGATGATGACATTGTTCGGATATTGCTGAGCAGGGACCAGCGCGAAGGCATTGGGATTGATGCCCTCGGCCGTCTCGCCTTCATTGCCCGCCGACATGACCAGGACAATGCCGGCGCTGGCCGCCCGGCCGATTGCCGCCATCAGGCCCGAACTGGGCGTCGAGCCGCCAAGCGACAGATTGATGACCCGCGCTCCGGCTAGGCGAGCGGCGTCGAGGCCCTGGGCAATGTCACTTTCGAAAAAGATGCAGCCGTCGGTGTCGGCGCAACTTCCCGGATCATCCGCGCGCATCGATACGATGGTAGCGTTGAAGGCGACGCCCTGAGTCAAGGTGTCGTTCCTGGCCGCCGCCGCGACCGCCGACACGGCGGTGCCATGACCATCCGAATCGCCGACGCCGCGGCTGCCGGCGACATCCGCCGAGGCCGGGTCGATGCGGCCGGTGAATTCGGAAAGGCTGGGGCTGATGCCGGTATCGATGACCCCGATCTTGACGCCCGCGCCGGTCGCACCGGCCTGGTAGGCGGTGATGGCGCCATGCGCGGTGACACTGTTCGACCTTTGGTATTCTGCCGTGATCGGGAACGGCGTCGGAGTCGGCGTGGGGGTAGGCGTCGGAGTTGGAGTCGGTGTGGGCGTCGGAGTGGGAGTCGATCGGATCGGGGCGCCGCCACCGCCACCACCGCCGCCGCCACCGCAGGCCGACAGCATCAGGATCAGCGCGCAGCCGCTGGTGGCCAAGAGCCGATTAGTCATCGTGGAACCCCGCTCAAGCTATTGGAAATTCAAGTCTTTCCTTGGCTCATTATGCTTAACAAAACCTTTCATTTTGATGAAGATGCCGTTTGCGGCTACGCGCTCGGGTGCGCATGAACACTCGCTTTGCCCTTATACGCGATTGGATCTTCGATCTCGACAATTGCCTGTACCCGGCGTCAACTGGCCTGTTCGCCCTGATCGACGAGCGCATGGGCGCCTACATCCAGCGACTGATGGCCTGCGACGTGGCCGAGGCCAAAAGAATCCAGAAGGCGCATTTCCACGAGCACGGGACGACCCTGGCCGGTCTAATGCGGGACTGCGATGTCGACCCGCACGACTTCCTGGCCGACGTCCATGCGATCCCGCTCGACCGGATCGCGCCCAACCCGCGGCTGGCGGCCGGCCTTGCCCGGCTGCCCGGCCGCAAGTTCGTCTTCACCAACGGCGACGCGCCCTATGCGCGGCGCGTGCTGGAGGCGATCGGGGTTCATGACCATATCGACGAGCTGCACGACATCCACGCCAGCGATTTGCGCCCCAAGCCCGATCCGCACGGTTATGCCTTGCTGTGCGAGCGCTTCGGCATCGATCCCGCCTCGGCCGTGCTGGTCGAAGACATGGCGCAGAATTTGAAACCGGCCAAGGCGCTGGGCATGACCACGGTCTGGGTCGATAACGGCTCCGAGCGCGGCGCTCATCTGGCCGAGGAGGGCCACATCGACCTGGTGATCGGCGATGTCGGTGAGTGGCTGGAAGAGATTTTAGGGGAATAACATGCAAAGCGTGATCGAAGCCGCCTGGGACGAACGCGACGCGATCGGCCCCGGCACCAAGGGCGAAGTGCGCCAGGCGGTCGATTCCGCCATCGCCGCGCTCGACCGCGGCGAGGCCCGCATTGCCGAGAAGGCCGGCGGCGAATGGCGCGTCAACCAATGGCTGAAGAAGGCGGTGCTGCTGTCCTTCCGCCTCAATCCGATGGAAGCCATCGCCGGCGGGCCGGGCGGGTCGCACTGGTGGGACAAGGTGCCGTCCAAGTTCGCCGGCTGGGGCGAGAAGGAGTTCACGCAAGGTGGCTTCCGCGCCGTGCCCGGGGCCATCGTCCGCCGCGGCGCCTTCATCGCCCCTGGCGCGGTGCTGATGCCGAGCTTCGTCAATATCGGCGCCCGGGTCGGCGAGGGAGCGATGATCGATACCTGGGCGACGGTCGGCAGCTGCGCCCAGATCGGCCGCAACGTCCATATTTCCGGCGGCACCGGCATTGGCGGCGTGCTCGAGCCCCTGCAGGCCGGGCCGGTGATCATCGAGGACGATTGCTTCATCGGCGCCCGATCCGAAGTCGCCGAGGGCGTCATCGTCGAGCAGGGCGCGGTGCTATCGATGGGCGTCTTCATCGGCGCCTCGACCAAGGTCGTCGACCGCGCGTCCGGCGAAATCATTTATGGCCGGGTGCCGGCTTATTCGGTGGTCGTGCCAGGCACCTTGCCAGCCAAGGACGGCGGACCGAGCCTGGCCTGCGCGGTGATCGTCAAGCGAGTCGACGAGCGCACGCGGTCCAAAACCAGCATCAACGAGCTGCTGCGGGACTGAATTTCCATAAGCCGCGCTTATCGGCCGCCGCCGGCCTTTTGTTGGCATGGCCTAATGGCATTGCCTAGCTGGCCGGGATGGCGACGCGCATCCCCAGCCTGTTTGAAGGCAAGCCGCGGGACGCGCGGCCCGAGCCGCCGAACTACGCGCCGATGATGATCAATCAGCAAATGATCGGGCGCGAGTGGGGCATATTGCTCTTCCTGGCGCTGATCTGGGGCGGCGCCTTCCTGTTCATCGGCGTGGCCGTGCGCCACGTCGAGCCGCTGACCTATGTCTGGCTGCGGCTGACCATCGCCGCCGCCGCCATGTGGCTGTTCCTCAGAATGAAGGGCGAGCGCCTCGGCCTGCCGCGCGAGGTGTGGGGCTCGATCCTGTTGCTGGCCTTGCTCAACAATGCCTTGCCTTTCTCCTTGTTCGGCTGGGGCCAGACCCACATCGCCAGCGGCCTTGCCTCCATCCTCAATGCGACCACCCCGATCTGGGGCGTGCTGGTCGCCCATGTCTTCACGCAGGACGAGCGGATGACGCCGCGCAAGATCGCTGGCGTGCTGCTCGGCTTCGGCGGCGTCGCGACGATGATCGGGCCCGACTTGCTGGCCGAGGTCGGCACAGACGTCCTCGCCCAGCTGGCCTGTATCATTGCCTCGCTAAGCTACGCCTTCGCCGCGGTCTGGGCCCGGCGATTCCGGCGGATGGGCCTGTCGCCGCTGTCGGTGACGACTGGGCAGCTTTCGGCCGGCGCGGTGATGATGCTGCCGCTGGCGCTGCTGGTCGACCAGCCGTGGACGCAGCCGCTGCCGCCGGCGACCGCCTGGGGCGCGATCATCGCGTTGGCATTGCTATGC
>JAKFFL010000135.1:0-3949 GCA_036675225.1 Sphingomonas sp.
CGAGCCCCAGGCGGCGGAACAGGATGACGAACACCAAGGCGGCGCCCAGCATCAGCGCGGCGCTGGTCAATAGCTGGTTCATCCGGCCTGTCGCTTTGCGGCGTCGTCAATGGCGGCAAGCAGAGCGCGGAAGGGCAACAGCATCGCCCCGTGGCGGCCGCGGCGCGGCCTTGCCGGCGCCAGCGCATCGAGCCCCGGCCACGCGCCCGGATCATCTTGCAGACCTTCAAGCCATGCCGAAAATCCGGCAAGTCCGCGCTCGACCTCGGCTGCGTCGCGGCCCACGGCATGGGCACCCATCAGCGCCGCGCTAGCCTGGCCGAAGGCGCAGGCCTGAACCTGCTGGCCAAGCCCGGCGACGCGACCGTCGCCATCGAGTTTCACCTCGACCGAGACCATGCTGCCACAAGTCGGTGAGCGGACTTCGGCCTTGCCCTGCGCGCCTTCCAGCCTGGCGAGATGCGGGATGGAGGCGGCCAGGCGCAGAATTTCGACGGTATAGAGAGGCTGGCTCATCCCCGCCGCCAAATGGTCCCTTGCGGCCCGTCTTCCAGCAGCACGCCCTCGGCCTTGAGCGCGTCGCGGATCCGGTCCGCCTCTGCGAAATCGCGGCGCGCCTTGGCCTCGGCGCGGGCAGAGATCATGCCTTCCACGCGCTCATCGCCTGGCCCTCGAAACCAATGCTCTGTCGACTCGCTAAGCAGGCCCATGAGCTGGCCGCTGGCGCGCAGGATCGCGGGATCGTCAATGGCCGACAATCGCGACAACGCCAGCGGTGTATTAAGATCGTCGGCGAGCGCGGCAATGACCTCGGCGTCGGGCTCGCCCGGCTCTGCCTCGCCGGCCGCTCGGTAAAACCGGTCGAGCAGCGTTTTCGACTGCGCAACGAGCGCCTCGGTCCAGGCCAGAGGCTGGCGGTAATGCGCCGACAGCAAGGCCAGCCGCAGCACCTCGCCGCGATGGCCTTGTTCAATCAACTCTCCGACCGTGACGATATTGCCGATCGACTTTGACATCTTCTCGGCGCCCATGTCGACGAAGCCGTTGTGCACCCAGTAACGCGCCAGCGGGATGCCACCATGCGCGCAGCGACTCTGGGCGATTTCATTCTCGTGGTGCGGGAAGATTAGGTCGAGTCCACCGCCGTGGATGTCGATCGTCTCGCCAAGATGCGCCGCGATCATCGCCGAGCATTCGATGTGCCAGCCCGGTCGTCCCCGCGCCCACGGCGAGTTCCAGCCGACGACCCCCTCCTCGCTCGGCTTCCACAGGATGAAGTCGGCCGGGTCGCGCTTGTAGGGGGCGACCTCGACCCTGGCACCGGCCAGCATCGCTTCCTGGTCGCGGCGTGACAGCTGGCCGTAATCGCGGTGGGATGGCACGCTGAAAAGGACATGCCCCTCGGCCGCGTAAGCATGGCCAAGCTCGACCAGCCGCTCGATCATGGCGATCATCGCCGGGATTTCGCGCGTCGCGTGTGGGGCGAGATCCGGCGGCCGGACCCCCAGCGCGCCCATGTCCTCGAGGTAGATGCGCTCGTAGCGCTCGGTGATCACCCCCGGCTCGACGCCTTCGGCATCGGCGGCGGCGATGATCTTGTCGTCGACGTCGGTGACATTGCGCGCATAAACGAGGCTTTCGGCGCCGAACTCGTGCCGGATGAGGCGGGCCAAGGTGTCGAACACCACCGCCGGCCGGGCATTGCCGATGTGGGCGCGGCCATAGACCGTCGGCCCGCAGACATACATGGTGATGCGCTTGTCGTTCTGCGGGACGAACAGCCGTTTCTCGCGAGTCAGCGTGTCGTGCAGGTGGATCACGATGCGGTGTCCACGTCCCCGTCCCCGCGCGCGGTTTCAACCCAGTCGACCACGGCGCGGCCGGTGGCGTTGAGCAACGGATAGGTGCGCGAACTGGTCATCCATTCGGGCCGCGGCGCCTGCGGGCCGTGGATCATGTCGGTGGCGAGGTTGGCGAGCAGGAAGAAGAGCGTCGCACCCATCAGGCCCTTGAGCATGCCGAAGCCGCCGCCAAGCACGCGGTCGACCGGCCCGAGTATCGACTTGCGAGTCTTGCCGCCGACGGCACGGGCGAACAATTTGGCGGCGACATAGGTCGGCAGGAACAGCAGCGCGAAGGCGACAGCGGATGCGCCCGCCGCGGTGCCGACCGGCGCCGTCAGCGCCGCCTGCAGCGGCGTGTGGAACAGCTTGAGCGCGGCGATGGCGACGATCCAGGCGACCAGCGACAGCACTTCATGGGCGAAGCCACGGACGAAGCCGACCATGGCGGCCCCGCCGAGCAGCAGGATGACGAAGATATCGAGCGCGGTCATGGAAATCCGGCTAGCCGTGGCCCGGGCGAAGTTCCAGCCCTTATCGCCCGAGCAGCTGGTCGACCAGCGCCCGCAGGCTGGCGAAACCGGCGAGTGCGATGCCGTCGGCATTGGCAGTCCCCGAGGGCGCCCAGGCTTGCTCGAAGCCGAGCTTGGCCGCTTCCTTGAGCCGCAGGCCGGCATGGGCGACCGGCCGGATTTCGCCGGACAGAGCGATCTCCCCGAACACCACCGCCTCGGCCGGCACCGGCCGCTCGCCGAGCGCCGAAACCAGGGCCGCGGCAACCGCCAGGTCCGCCGCCGGATCGGTCAGCCGATAACCGCCGGCGACGTTGAGATAGACCTCCACCGCGCCGAAGCCGAGGCCGCAGCGCGCCTCCAGCACGGCCAGGATCATCGCCAGCCGCCCGCCGTCCCAGCCGACCGCGGCCCGGCGCGGAGTTGCCCCGCTCGCCAGCCGCACGGTCAGCGCCTGGATCTCGACCAGCACCGGCCTGGTGCCTTCCAGCGCCGGGAAGATGGCCGTGCCACTGACCGGGTCGTCGCGCCGCGTCAGGAACAAGGACGACGGGTTGGCGACCTCGACCAGGCCGCCGCCTTCCATGGCGAAGACGCCAATTTCGTCGGTGCCGCCGAAGCGGTTCTTCATCGCCCGCAGGATGCGGTACTGGTGGCTGCGCTCGCCCTCGAAGCTGAGCACCGTGTCGACCATATGCTCGAGCACGCGCGGCCCGGCGATGGTCCCGTCCTTGGTGACGTGGCCGATCAGGACCAGGGCTGTGTCGCGCTGCTTGGCGAAGCGCACGAGCTCCTGCGCCGAGGCCCGGACCTGGCTGACGGTGCCCGGCGCGCCTTCGATCAAATCGCTGTGCATGGTCTGGATCGAATCCACCACCAGCAAGGCCGGCGGCTCGCCGTCGCCAAGCGTGGTCAGGATGTCGCGGACCGAGGTTGCCGCGGCCAGCTCGACTGGGGCGCCGCCAAGGCCGAGCCGCAGGGCGCGCAGCCGCACCTGGTTGGTGGCCTCCTCGCCGGAAACATAGACGACGCGTCGGCCAGACCCGGCGAGGCGGGCCGCGACCTGGAGCAGCAGGGTCGACTTGCCGATGCCGGGGTCGCCGCCGACCAGCATCGCCGATCCGGGCACGATGCCGCCGCCGATCGCCCGATCGAACTCGGCGATCCCGCTCGCCAGCCGCTCTGGAAGCGCGACTTCCGCATCAAGGCCGACCAACGCGATCGGCTGGCCGCCGGCGGACAAATCATGCTTCGCCGCGAAGATGCTGGCGACGGCGGCTTCCTGCGCCAGCGTGTTCCACTCGGCACAGTCCGGGCACTGACCCTGCCAGCGGGACGAGACCGATCCGCAGGCCTGGCACACGTAACGGGTCTTCAGCTTGGCCATATGGCACTGCTGTACCAAGGCCGGGTCGCTTGTCGAGGCGCAAGGCGGCGGCTAGGCGCCGAGGCATGCTGTCGCTCCCCGCACCACTGCGAATCGCGGACTTCCGCGCTTTCTGGCTGGCGCGGCTGGCGACGACGATCGCCCAGATGGCGATGGTCATCGTCATCGGCTGGCAGGTCTATGACATCGCCCGCCAGACCATGGAGGTC
>JAKFFL010000133.1:0-3949 GCA_036675225.1 Sphingomonas sp.
GATGCAGCAAGCGGGCGACTGGGACGGGGTTGCCAGCGTCGCCGTCGACGCCGCCCGCCGGCTCAAGGCCAGCGGCGCCGAGGGGTTGCTGCTCGCCTCGGCGACGATGCACAAGGTCGAGGGGGCGGTTGCGGCGCAGACCGGCCTGCCGGTCCTCCATATCGCCGACGCGCTCGCCGACCGCCTGCTCGCCGACGGCCGCGGCCGGGTCGCGCTGCTCGGCACCCGCTTCACCATGGCCGAGCCCTATGTCCGCGAACGCATCGAGAACCGCGGGATTGCCTTGGCGCCGATCGAGGCCGGCTGGACCCGTGAGGTCGACCGCATCATCTATGAAGAGCTCGCCGCCGGCCGCGTCGTTCGCGATAGCCAGCGCAAGTTGAAAAGCCTGATCACCGAACTGGCAAAGCAGAAAGTCCAGGCGATCATCCTCGGCTGCACCGAGCTGGTGCTGGCGGTCGACACCCGCGCCAACGTCCTGCCGGTCTATGATTCGACCGCCATCCACGCCCGTAATGCGGTTGACTGGATGCTCGAGGAGGAGGAGCAGGCGCGGGCCGCCGCCTGACGCGCGCCGCGCTTGAAACCGGTCGAGCGGCGCGCTAGCACGCCTCCCGGCATCCGGGCCGAACGGACTGCCTGGGGGAAGTCGTCCAGTGCATCGGCTCATCTGCCGTTTGTTCGGCCATAGGCGAAGCCGTCGCCTCGCGCGCCGCACCAGTCGAGGCTGGCAAAGCCAGTGCCGGCTGTGCGGCACCGAGCTGTTTCGCATTTCCAAAGGCGTCTGGCATACCGAGGACAGCCGGCTAGCGGGACGTCCGCCGGCTTCCGGCACCGCTCGCCAAGGCCGCCAAGCTGGCCTAAATCCAACCGATGGACCGCACTCCCGCCGATCGCCCTGAACATCCGCGGGCCGCCGAGCGCTTCAACGAGGATGCCGCCACCTATACGGTGCGCGGCTCCGGCGCGCCCGACCTGGAGGCCGGCGTGGCGGCGATCCGCAATGTGCTGAAGACCCTGCCGGTGCGCCCCGGCGTCTATCGGATGCAGGATTCGCGCGGCGATGTCCTCTATGTCGGCAAGGCGCGGGCACTCAGGAACCGGGTCACCAACTACACTCAGGTGGCGCGGCTACCGAAGCGGCTGCAGCGGATGGTGTCGCAGACCCGTGCGCTGACCATCGTCACCACCCGCACGGAAGCGGAGGCATTGCTGCTCGAAGCCCAGCTGATCAAGCGCTTCCGACCGCCCTACAATGTGCTGCTGCGCGACGACAAAAGCTTCCCCTTCATCCTGCTGCGCGAGGACCATGATTTCCCGCGCGTCCAGAAGCATCGCGGCGCCCGCCGGGCCAAGGGCAGCTATTACGGGCCGTTCGCCAGCGCCGGATCGGTCACCCGCACGCTGAATGCGCTGCAGAAACTGTTCCTGCTCCGGAGTTGCTCCGACAGCTTTTTCGCCAACCGCTCGCGGCCGTGCCTGCTGTACCAGATCAAGCGCTGCTCGGCGCCTTGCGTCGACCGGATCTCGAAGTCGGATTATGCCGAGCTGGTCGCCGACGCCAAGGCGTTCCTCGCCGGCAAGTCGACCGGCGTCCAGGGCCGGCTGGGCAAGGCCATGGCCGAAGCAGCGGAAGCGCAGGACTATGAGCTGGCCGCCGTCTATCGCGACCGGCTGCGGGCGCTGACCTACATCCAGGGCAGCCAGACCGTCCATGCCGAAGGGCTGGGCGACGCCGACATCTTCGCGCTCGCCTGCAAGGCTGGGGCGATGTGCATCCAGGCCTTTTTCATCCGCGGCGGCCAGAACTGGGGCCACCGCGCCTTCTTCCCCGCGCACACCAACGACGTGCCCGAGGCGGAGGTGCTGTCGAGCTTCCTCGTGCAATTCTATTCGGACATGCCGCCGCCGCCGCGCGTCCTGGTCGACCGCGACCTGGCCGACCGGGAGCTGCTCGAGGAGGCTCTGGGCGAGCGGGCCGGCCGCAAGGTCGCCATCGACCGGCCGCAGCGCGGCGACCGGCGCAAGCTGATCGAGCAGGCGAAGCGCAATGCCGAGGAGGCGCTCGAACGGCGCATGGCCGAGACGACGACACAGGGCAAATTGCTGCGCGAGCTGGCCGACACCTTCGAGCTGCCCGAGCCGCCGAAGCGGATAGAGGTCTATGACAACAGCCACATCATGGGCACCAGCGCCACCGGGGCGATGATCGTCGCCGGGCCGGAAGGATTCCGGAAAAACAATTATCGCAAGTTCAACATCAAGCAGCCCGAGACCCAGCCCGGCGACGATTTCGCCATGATGCGCGAGGTGCTGCAGCGGCGCTTCGCCCGCTTGGAGAAGGAGGACCCGGACCGCTCGAGCGGCGAATGGCCGGACCTGCTGCTGATCGACGGCGGCAAGGGGCAATTATCGGCGGTGTGCGAGATTCTCGAGGATGCCGGCATCCACGACGTTCCGGTGGTCGCGGTCTCCAAGGGCCCGGACCGCAACGCCGGCCGCGAGATTTTCCATATGCCCGGCGGGCGCGAAATCAGCCTGCCGCCCAACTCGGCGCTGCTGTTCTACCTGCAGCGCCTGCGCGACGAGGCCCACCGCTTCGCCATCGGCACACACCGGCAGAAGCGCGCCAAGAGCCTGACCACCTCCAGCCTCGATGAGGTTCCGGGCATCGGCCCCAACCGCAAGCGGGCCCTGCTGATGCATTTCGGCACGGCTCGGGCGGTCAAGGGCGCGGCCCTCGACGACCTCGAACGGGCGCCTGGCATCAGCAAGGCGATGGCGCGACAGATCCACGATTATTTCCACCCGGCCGGATGAGGATCGAGACCCAAGCCATCGTCTGCGCGCTGCTGACTCATGGCGAGCATGGCGCCGTGGTGCGGGTGATGACCCCCGACCATGGCTTGCTGGCAGCCTATGTCCGCGGCGCGCGGGGGCGGCGCAACCGGCCAATCCTGATCCCCGGCAACCTGGTCCACGCCCGCCTGTCGGCGCGCAGCGACAACCAGCTTGCCCAGGCGGAGGTTGAACTGACGCACAGCCGCGGCCCGCTGCACGGCGAGCCGCTGCCGGCCGCGGCGATCGAATATGCGACGGCGCTGACGGCGACCGCCTTGCCGGAAGCACAGCCGTTTCCACAGCTCTACCAGGCGCTGGATGGGCTGTTGTCGGCGATCGAGGCGGCGCCTTCGGCGAGCGGCTGGGGCGCTGCGCTGGTCCGCTACGAATTGTTGATGCTGGCCGAGCTTGGCTTCGGCCTCGACCTTGAAAGCTGCGTCGTGACGGGCGCCAGGGATCGGCTGGTCGCGGTCAGCCCAAGATCGGGCAGGGCCGTCACCGCTGCCGAGGCGGAGCCGTACAAGGGCCGGCTATTGCCGCTGCCGGGCTTCCTGGCCGACGGCGGCAGTCCGTCCTGGGCCGACATCATTGCCGGGTTCGCGCTGACCGGCCATTTCCTGATGCGCGACGTGCTCACCGACCGCGCCGCGCCCTTGCTCGCCGCGCGCGAGCGCCTGGTTGACCGCTTGCGCCGGGCCGCTGGACTAGCCTAGCGTTGGGTTATGACCGGCCCGCCCAGCTTCGACACGATGGCGATGCTGTTCCCGCACGTGGCGACGACCGGCGACATCCATGTCCGCGTCGCCGTCTCCTATCTGCCAGAACAGAGCGCGCCCAAGGCCGGGCGCTGGTTCTGGTCCTATCACATCCGCATCGAGAATGACGGCCAGCGCGCGGTCCAGTTGCTCTCGCGCCATTGGCACATCACCGACGGCCGCGGCACCGAGCATGAGGTGAAAGGCGAGGGCGTGGTCGGGGAAATGCCGCTGATCCCCCCCGGCGGCAGCTACGACTACGTCTCAGGCTGTCCACTGGCCACGGCCACCGGCGCCATGCGCGGCAGTTATCGCCTGGTCGACGAGGATGGCGGCACCTTCGACGTCGCCAT
>JAKFFL010000105.1:0-3945 GCA_036675225.1 Sphingomonas sp.
GGAAAACTGGAATGGCGCGCCTAGCAGCCGCACAAAATCGGTGCAATGGGAGCGCCCTTTGAATCCGCGCGTTGAGCGCATTATGTTGGGCCGCGCAAATCATCAGGATTAAGCCTTGACCGTTATCGTCATCCTCGCGCTCGTTGCCCTGTTCATCGGCCTCAGGCTTTATGCCGTGCTCGGCGAGCGCACCGGCCACGAGCAGCCGATCCTCAAGCCGGCTGACCCCGAGGCGCGGCTCGACCAGCCGGTCCATGCGGCGCCGCGCGAAGCCGCCAAGGCCAACGATCCCGGCGACCTTGCCTATCTGCCGATGGCGGGGCCGGGCGTCCGGGCCTTGCTCGCCGCCGATCCCGGCTTCGATGTCGCGCGCTTCCTCGAAGGCGCCGCCGCCGCCTATCGCATGATCCTCGAATCCTTTTGGAAGGGTGACCTGGAGGGGATCAAGCCGCATGTCGCGCCGCACGTCTATGAAACCTTCGCCGATGCCGTTGCGCAGCGCGTCAAGGACGGTCACACGCTCGACAACCGGCTGGTCGCGCTCGAGCCGGCGGTGATCACCGAGGCGATGGTCGACAATGGCGCGGCGGTCATTACCGTCCGCTTCGAGGCGGACATCGCCGCCATCACACGTAACGCCGAGGGCGAAATCGTCGCCGGAACGATGAGCGACGCGGTCCAGACCCGCGACCGCTGGAGCTTCCGCCGCGATCTCGGCTCGCGCGATCCCAACTGGCTCCTGATCGAAACCGACGAGGAAGAGTGAGGCTTTTCGCCAGAGCGCTCGCGCTTGCGTCGCTGGCGTTGCTGTCCGCCTGCGCAACGCGTCGCCCGCCACCACCCGAGCCTCGACCGCCGGTCGTCGTGCCCAGGCCGCCGGTGCCAGTGCCGCCGCCGCCGGCCAATGCGGTCGCCGCCGGCGTGGCGCTCGCAGCGCCGCTGCCACTGACCGAGGAACAGGCCCGGCGCGCCCTCACCGCCTTCGTCACCAGCTGTCCGGCATTGGTCCGGCGCGAGGACAGATCGGGGCTGACGCAGCGGGCCGACTGGCAAGGGCTCTGCGCCCAGGCCACCCTGGCCAATCTGGTCAGCCCCGCCGCTTTTTTCCGCGATCGCTTCGATTGGGTACAGGTCGGCGAGGGCAAGGCCTTCGCCACCGGCTATTACGAGCCGGAGATCGCCGGCGCGCGGGCACGGCAACCGGGCTTCGACGTGCCGGTCTATCGCACGCCGCCCGATTTGGTGCGCTGCACCAAGCCCGACGGGACGACCGGGCGCGGGCGGGTCGATGCGACCGGCACCTGCGTTCTCTATTACACGCGCACCGAAATCGAGGACGGGGCGCTGGCCAACAAGGGACTCGAGCTCGCCTGGGCGGCGGACCCGATCGAATTGTTCTTCCTGCAGATCCAGGGCTCGGGGCGGCTGCGGGCGCCCGACGGCACGATCATGCGCATGGGCTATGCCGAGCAGAACGGCCGCGACTATGTCGCCATCGGCCGGCTGCTGCGCGAGCGCGGCGTGTTGCCGCCGGGCGGCGCCAACATGGCGGCGATTGTCGCCTACATGCGCGCTTTGCCCGACGGCGGGCGGGCGCTGATGCGCGAAAATCCGAGCTATATCTTCTTTCGCGAGCTGACCGGGCCTGGACCGCTCGGCGCGCTCAACCTGCCGGTGACGCCGCGGGTGACGGTCGCCGCCGACCCCCTGTTCGTTCCGCTTGGCGCCCCGGTGTTCATCGACCTCGACCGCAACGAGGCCGACGGCCTGTGGGTGGCGCAGGACACCGGCGGGGCGATCAAGGGCGCCAACCGCTTCGACACCTTCTGGGGCGCCGGCGACCTGGCCGAGCGCATTGCCGGCGGCATGTCGGCCAGCGGCACGGCGCTGATCCTGTTGCCCAAGGGCAGCGTCGCGCGGATCGAGGCATCGCGTGCGCGGCCTGTCCGCTGACGAGCAGGCCCTGTGGGCGAAAGTCGCCGAAACCATCCGTCCGCTGTCGCGCGATCCCCTGCCGACGGCTGAACAAGCGGTAGTCGTCCCACGGCAGAGCGCGCTGCCGCTCGCCAGCAAGTCGAAGGGGCCGGCGCCGCGCGCCTCGCCGCCGCCGGCGACGCCCAGGCCGGCGATCGCCAATAATCTGGACGGGTCGTGGGACCGCAAGCTGCGCTCGGGCGCGGTCCAGCCCGACCGCGTCGTCGACCTGCACGGCCACGATCTGGAGCGCGCCTGGCAGGCGATCGATCGGGCGCTGGAGCAGGCGCTCGTTAACGGCGAACGGGTGCTGCTGCTGATCACCGGCCATGCCCGGCCGGGCGATCCGCCGGTGCGGCGCGGCCGCATCCGGGCAGCGGTCGGCGACTGGCTGGCGGCATCGCGCCACAGAGGGAGAATCGCCGCTGTGCGGGGGGCCAGCCGCCGCCACGGCGGGGGCGGCAGCCTGTACGTCATCCTGCGCCGTTAACCTTTCCGCCGCACGCTTCCTTAACTCTGGCCGTTTAATCGCGAGCGAATAGCGGCAAGGCCGGTTTGCTCGAAGGCGATCGCACCACCATGAATGACGGCAGGGCGCAGAAGATCAGCAACGCCATCCTTTCGGCGATGGCGGGTTTTGCCTCGTTCGTCTTCTCGCTGACGGCGTTCCTCTACATCACTGAGTTCGACGAGCAGGTCCTGGCCTCGATCATCGCCGGCGCCTTCTGCCTGCTGATCTGCTACATCGCCTCAGAGCGACCGAACGCGGAGGGCGGGCGCGCACTGTCGGCGCTGGCCGAGCGCCTGCTGGCGGTCGAAGGCGGCGATTTTACCAGCCCGACCCCGGAGATCCTCAAGCGCACTAACCCCCAGCTGGCGGCGGCGGTCGACAATCTGTTCGACGAGGTCCGCTCGTCGATCGAGAACGCCCATGCGCTGGGCATGTACGACCCGGTGACCTCGCTTCCCAACCGCCTGCATTTCCGGGCAGAGGCGGACAAATTGCTGAGCCAGATGGGCGACGCCCGCTCGGCGATGCTGTTCGTCGACCTCGACCGCTTCAAGTCGGTCAACGACCATCTTGGCCATGCCCGCGGCGACCAGCTGCTGGTGATGGTCGCCAACCGGCTGCGCGTCGTCGTCACCGCCGAGCTTGGCGACAGCGGCACGCCGCGGCCCTTGCTCGCCCGGCTCGCCGGCGACGAGTTCACCATGTTCTTCCCGGCCGTCGAGTCGGTTGCCGAGCTGGAAATGCTCGCCCGCAGAATCGCCCTGGCTGTGTCGGAACCGTTTGAGCTGCAGGGCCACAGCATCGACATTGGCGCGTCCATCGGCGTCGCCATCTCGCCCGACCATGGCACGACGGTCGAATCGCTGATGCGCGCCGCTGACCTTGCCATGTACCGCGCCAAGCAGCGCGGCGGGGGCCAGCATTTCCTGTTCTGCGAGAGCCTGGCACAGGAGCACCAGACCCGCATCGAGATCGAAAATGCGCTCACCGACGCGGTGCCGCGCGGCCAGCTGCGCCTGGCCATGCAGCCGCAGCTCAGTCTGGCGACGGGTGAAGTCACCGGCGCCGAGGCGCTGGTCCGCTGGCACCACCCGCGCGACGGCATCCGCATGCCCACGACCTTCATCCCGATCGCCGAGCAGACGGGAATCATCGCCGAGATCGGCGACTGGGTGATCGCCGAGGCGGCCGCGACCCTGGCCGACTGGCAGCGCGACGGGATCAAGCGCCGGCTGGCGTTCAACGTCAGCCCACGCCAGCTCGACCGGGTCGATTTCTTCACCCGCCTGCGCGCCGCCTTCGCCGACCAGAACGTGCCGCTGACAATGATCGAGCTGGAGTTCACCGAGACCGCTGCCATGCAATGCGCAGAGGCGGACCTGGCCGAGATCGCGGCCCTGCGCGCCGAAGGCGCGTCGATCGCCATCGACGATTTCGGCACCGGCTATTCCAACATCGCC
>JAKFFL010000147.1:0-21380 GCA_036675225.1 Sphingomonas sp.
GCCGACGCCGCCGAGGCGCTGGAGCCGTTCGCCGGCGAATATGCCTCGCTGGTCTTCGCTCTTGGCATCGTCGGGACCGGCCTGCTGGCGGTTCCGGTCCTCGCCGGATCGGCCGCCTATGCGGTCGGCGAGGCGCGCCGCTGGCCGATCGGCCTCGACCGCAAACCGAGGCGGGCCAAGGCGTTCTACGCGACCATATTCGTCGCCACCGGCCTGGGTGCCTTGATGAACTTCACTCCGATCGACCCCATCCGGGCGCTGATCTTCGCCGCCGTGCTCAACGGCATCGTCTCGGTGCCGGTGATGGCGGTGATGATGCTGGTGGCGACGCGCCAATCGGTGATGGGCGTGTTCACCGTCCACGGGCCGACTTTGTGGCTCGGCTGGCTGGCGACGGCGGTGATGGGCGCGGCGGTCGTGGCCATGCTGGTGCTGATGGTGTAGTCTGGGCTGGCGCCGGAGCAAACCTTTCGCGCGCCGCGTTGGCTTGTTAAGGGCGCTTGCGCCCCGACAGCCACGTCACCCAAGGAAGCATGATGATCCCCACCGGCCAGGACAGCCTGAAGACCCGCTCGACACTCACGGCCGGCGGCAAGACCTATGCTTATTATTCGCTGGAGAAAGCCGCCGCGGCCCTCGGCGAAGTCGATCGCCTGCCGTTCTCGATGAAGGTGCTGCTGGAAAATCTGCTTCGCTTCGAGGACGGCGTCACCGTCAAGCGCGAAGACCTGCAGTGCATGGCCGACTGGCTGAAGGAGCGGCGCATCAACCGCGAGATCCAGTATCGGCCGGCGCGCGTGCTGATGCAGGACTTCACCGGCGTGCCCGCCGTCGTCGACCTCGCCGCCATGCGCGATGCGATGAAGAGCCTCGGCGGCGATGCCCAGAAAATCAACCCGCAGGTGCCTGTGCATTTGATCATCGACCATAGCGTCATGGTCGACGAGTTCGGCACGCCGCAGTCGTTCGCCAAGAACGTCGAGCTTGAATATCAGCGCAACGCCGAGCGCTATGAGTTCCTCAAATGGGGCAGCCAGGCGTTCGACAATTTCAAGGTCGTGCCGCCGGGTACCGGCATCTGCCACCAGGTCAATCTCGAGCATATCTCCCAGACCGTCTGGTCCTCGCCCGACCAGGATGGCGAGGAGGTCGCCTATCCCGACACCTTGGTCGGGACCGACAGCCACACGACCATGGTCAACGGCCTTGGCGTGCTCGGCTGGGGCGTCGGCGGCATCGAGGCCGAAGCGGCGATGCTCGGCCAGCCGGTTAGCATGCTGATCCCCGAAGTCGTTGGCTTCCGCCTGACCGGCGGGCTCGGCGAGGGTATCACCGCCACCGACCTCGTGCTGACCGTCACGCAGATGCTGCGCGCCAAGGGCGTCGTCGGCCGCTTTGTCGAATTCTTCGGCCCCGGCCTCGAGGCGCTGAGCCTCGCCGACCGCGCCACCATCGCCAACATGGCGCCGGAATATGGCGCCACCTGCGGTTTCTTCCCGATCGACGAGCGAACCATCGACTATCTGCGCCTGACCGGCCGCGACGAGGGCCGGATCGAATTGGTCCGGGCCTATGCCCAGGCGCAGGGCATGTGGCACGATGCTGACACGCCCGACCCATATTTCACCGACACGCTCGACCTCGACATGGGCACGGTGCAGCCTTCGCTGGCCGGCCCCCGGCGGCCGCAGGACAAGGTGCTGCTTTCCGACGTCGACAATCGCTTCAACGACGAGCTCGACGCCACCTATAAAAAGGCCAACGATCCGCGCGTACCGGTCGAGGGCGAGGAGTTCGACCTCGGCAACGGCGACGTCGTCATCGCCGCCATCACCAGTTGCACCAACACGTCCAACCCCTCGGTGCTGGTCGCCGCCGGGCTGGTCGCCCGCAAGGCGCGCGCGCTCGGCCTCGACAGCAAGCCGTGGGTCAAGACCTCGCTGGCGCCTGGCAGCAAGGTGGTCACGGATTATCTCGACAGCACCGGCCTCAGCGAGGATTTGAACGCCATCGGCTTCGACCTGGTCGGCTATGGCTGCACAACCTGCATCGGCAACAGCGGCCCGCTCGCCGAACCGATTTCCAAGGCGGTCGCCGACAAGGATCTGGTCGTCTGCTCGGTGCTGTCGGGCAACCGCAATTTCGAGGGCCGAGTCTCGCCCGATTGCCGCGCCAATTACCTTGCCTCGCCGCCGCTGGTGGTGGCCTATGCGCTCAAGGGCACGGTTCGCTCGGACATGAACAACGACCCGATCGGCATCGCCCGCAACGGGCAGCCGGTGTTCCTCAAGGACATTTGGCCAAGCAACGAGGAAGTCCGCGCGCTGATCGACGCCCACGTTAATTCCGACATGTTCCGCAAGCGCTATGCCGACGTCTATCATGGCGACGACCGCTGGCGGGAAATCGAGGTCACCGGCAGCGACACCTATGCCTGGCCGGCGGGCTCGACCTACATCGCCAACCCGCCTTATTTCACGGACATGACCATGACCCCGGCGGCGGCGCGCGACGTCGCCAACGCGCGGGCGCTGGCCGTATTCGGCGATTCGATCACCACCGACCACATCTCGCCGGCCGGCGCGATCAAGCTCGACAGCCCTGCCGGCCAGTACCTGATCGCCAATGGCGTGCCGCGGCTGGAGTTCAACAGCTATGGATCGCGCCGCGGCAACCATGAGGTGATGATGCGCGGCACATTCGCCAACATCCGCATCCGCAACCGCATGCTCGATGGCGTCGAGGGCGGCCTGACCCGCTACGCCCCGACCGGCGAGACCATGCCCATCTACGACGCCGCCATGCGCTACCAGGCGGACGGGACGCCGCTGGTAGTCATCGCCGGCAAGGAATATGGCACCGGCTCCTCGCGCGACTGGGCGGCCAAGGGCACCATGCTATTGGGCGCCCGCGCGGTCATCGCCGAAAGCTTCGAGCGCATCCACCGCTCCAACCTGGTCGGCATGGGCGTGTTGCCGCTGCAGTTCCAGGAGGGCGAGGGCGCCAACACGCTCGGCATCGACGGCACCGAGACCTTCGCCATCGCCGGCTTCGCCGGCATCCAGCCGCGCCAGGATGTCGAGGTGGTAGTCACCGACAGCCAGGGCAATAGCCGCACCATTACCACCCGCTGCCGCATCGACACCTTCAACGAGCTCGAATATTTCCAGGCGGGCGGCATCCTCCATTACGTGTTGCGCAGGCTCGCGGCCTGATGGCCGGGGAGATGGTGGCAACCTGTCATTGCGGGCGGGCCACCATCCGCCTGCCGCGCAAGCCGGAAAGCGTCACCGAGTGCAATTGCAGCCTGTGCACCAAGACCGGCTTTCGCGGCGTCTATTATGCGTCGGACGAGCTGACGATCGCAGGCGAGTTCGATTCCTACGTGCGCGAGGACCTCAAGCAGCCCTACCTCGCCACCCACCGCTGCAAGAGCTGCGGCATCGTCACCCACTGGACGCCGCTTAGCGACCCGCCACATGAGCGAATGGGGGTCAATGCACGGTTAATCGACGAGACCGAGCTGGAAGGCGTGCCGGTCCAGCATGTCGACGGCAGGAGCTGGGACGAATGATCCTCACCATCGTCATCGAAGCGATCGGCTGGGCCGCGGCGATGCTCATACTCGCCGCGTACGCCCTGCTGTCGGCGGGTAGGGTGACCGCCAGCGACCGTTCCTACCAATGGATGAACGTCGTTGGGGCGGCCGGCTTCATCGTCAATTCGGGATGGAACGGCGCGATTCCCTCGGCGACCTTGAATGTCGTCTGGGCGGGCATAGGATTGGCGGCACTATGGCGGATAACAGCGGGCAACAAAGGTTCGTCGACCTCAGCCACCTGATCGTGGATGGGATGACGACCTACAAGGGCTTCCCCGGCCCTCATATCTGCGATTTCTGGACCCGCGAGGAATCGTCCGCGCATTATGATGACGGCGCGTCGTTCCACATCGGCAAGATCGACATGGTCGCCAACACCGGCACCTATCTCGACGCGCCGTTCCATCGCTACGCGGACGGCGCCGACCTGGCCGGGCTGGAGCTCGATCGGCTGGCGGCCCTGCCGGGCATCGTCATCCGCCAACCGTGGGAGAATGGCCTGGGCGTCGACATGGATCGCTTCCAGGCGCTGGACGTCGCCGGCAAGGCGGTGCTGGTCCACACAGGCTGGGACCGGCACTGGGGAACGGACGCCTATTTCGACGATCATCCCTTTCTGACCGCGGCGGCAGCCGATTTGCTGGTCAACCGCGGCGCCCGACTGGTCGGCATCGACAGTCATAATATCGATGACACGCGCACCTTGAGCCGCCCCGTGCACTCGGCCCTGCTCGGCGCCAGCATCCTCATCTGCGAGCACATGACCAATTTGGGGTCGCTGCCGGACGAAGGCTTCACTTTCACCGCCGCGCCGCCGCGGATTGCAGGCATGGGCACGTTTCCGGTCCGCGCCTTCGCGCTTATCGGCTGAAGGCCGGCTCCAGCCAGTCCGGGATGATGGCCTCGGCGGGAAGCGCGTCGGCGCGGGCATGAACCACCGCCAGGCCGAGCTCCGGATAAGCGACCCGCTCGCGCTCGCCGCCGTCGCCCGCGACCACCACCAAACGTCGGTTGACCTTGCTTCGCCAGTTCATCCGCGCCGTATTCTCCTGGCCGACGAAGCAGCCCTTGGTAAAGCTGACGCCGTTCAGCTCGGCGGCATTGCATTCCAGCCAGAGCAGGTCGCCAAGCTCGGCCCGGCCCTCGCAGACGCCGAGGCGGAGGCGATGCTCGAGCCACTTGTTCCCCTGCGAAGGCAGGGACCCAGACGCGCGCAGCGCCCCCTTTTCGCTAGAGCTGACGGCTTCGCCGGACTGGGCCCCTGCCTTCGCAGGGGCACGATCTTCCAGCCACCTCCGGCCCAAATCCGATAGGCGCGGGTCGGGAACTCCCCGGTCTCCGCTGGGCGCCCAATGCACTGCAAGGTTTTCGTCACGTTCGATGCGGATCGGCCGGCGCAGGCGATAGATGGACAGACGCTTGATCAGCTCGTCCGCCGCCTCGGCTTCGCAATCGAGCAGCAAGTCTTCGCCATCGTCCCAGACCAGAAAATCGAACAGGCATTTCCCCTGCGGCGTCAGCAGGCCAGCCCAAACCGGCAGCGGCCCGGCCACGTCTTGCGTCACCAGGCCGTTCAGGAACCCGCCCGCGTCCTCACCGGACAGGCGGATGACGGCACGATCGGCAAGGGTGGTGGCGGCCATGAGCTTCAGTTAGGGACGCAGCCGTGACGATGCAAAGCCTGACCATCCGCCGGCCCGACGACTGGCACGTGCATCTGCGCGATGGGGAGATGCTGAAAGTTGTCGCGCCCGTCACGGCGCGACAGTTCGCCCGCGCCATCGTCATGCCGAATTTGGTGCCACCGGTGACGACGGTGGAAGCGGCGACGGCTTACCGCAAGCGCATCGCCGCCGCGGCCGGGCCGGGCCTGACTCCGTTGATGACCGCTTATTTGACCGACGAGGCCGATCCCGTCGAACTGGCGCGCGGCCATGCCCAAGGCGCCTGGATCGCCGCCAAGCTCTATCCCGCCGGCGCGACCACCAACAGCGCCAGCGGGGTCACCGACATCCGCCGCATCTACCCGGCGCTGGAACGGATGCAGGCGATCGGCATGGTGCTCTGCGTCCACGGCGAGGTGACCGACCCCAATGTCGATGTCTTCGACCGCGAGGCGGTGTTCATCGACCGCATTCTGGCGCCGCTGGTCGACCATTTCCCCGATTTGCGCATCGTCTTCGAACATATCACCACGGCCCAGGCCGCCGATTTCGTCCGCGATGCGCCGGAAACCATCGCCGCCACGGTCACGCCCCACCACCTCCATCTCAACCGCAATGCCTTGTTCGCCGGGGGGCTGAGGCCGCACGCGTATTGCCTGCCGGTCGCCAAGCGCGAGGAGCACCGCGCCGCGGTGCGCCGGGCGGCGGTGTCGGGCTCCCCCAAATTCTTCCTCGGCACCGACAGTGCGCCGCATGCCCGGCCCGCCAAGGAATCGGCATGCGGCTGCGCCGGCATCTTCAACGCGCCGTTCGCGCTGGAAAGCTACGCCGCCGTGTTCGAGGAAGAAGGCGCGCTCGACCATTTCGAAGGCTTCGCGTCCGAGCATGGCGCCAATTTCTACGGTCTGCCGCTCAATGAGGGGAAGGTGACATTGGAACGGGCCGGGCAGACCATTCCCGGCGAGATCGAAGGCCTTGTCCCCTTCCACGCCGGCGAGACCTTGGCCTGGCGCTTCGCCGGCGGTTGATGCGCCGCCAAGCCTTCGCTACATCGCCGGCTCGCGCCGCAACTCGGAGACGTGGGTGAGTGGCTGAAACCAGCGGTTTGCTAAACCGCCGTACGGGGTATTCCCGTACCGAGGGTTCGAATCCCTCCGTCTCCGCCACTTATCGATTCAAGCCGGCCTGAATTTCATCGCCACGCCGTTCATGCAGTATCGCTTGCCAGTTGGGCGCGGGCCGTCGTTGAAGAGATGGCCGAGATGGCCGCCGCAGCGGCTGCAATGCACCTCGGTCCGGGCGATGCCGATCTTGTAGTCAGTCGATGTCCCGACGGCGCCGCGGATCGGGGCAGTGAAGCTGGGCCAGCCGGTGCCGCTGTCGAACTTGGCGCTCGAGCGGAACAACGACTGCGCGCAGCCGGCGCAGGCGAAGATGCCGCGGCGATGCTCCTTGTCCAGCGGGCTGCTGCCGGCACGCTCGGTGGCGGCGTGGCGCAACACGGCATAAGCGGCGGGGCCCAAACGCTTTTTCCATTCGGCGTCGCTGAGATGGAAAGCAAAACGCGGTTTCGCCCCCGCCACGCCACCGGCACCGGCGGCGATCAAGGCGATCCCCGCCATGCCCGCCGCGCCCAGCCACTGCCGTCGGTTCATTGCCGCCATGGGCTTGAACATAGGCTCGAGCGCCGGGCACTTCCACTGCCCGAGGCTTGGCCTAAGGAGAGCCTGTGGACCTTCGTGCGTCGCCATCCGGCCCGTTGACGGGCATCGCCGCCATCCCAGGCGACAAGAGCTGTTCGCACCGGGCGCTGATCCTCGGTGCGCTGGCCGAGGGCGAGACGCGCATTACCGGCCTGCTGGAGTCCGACGACGTCGCCGCGACGGCGCGGGGGATCGAGGCGTTCGGCGCCAAGGTCGAGCGGCTTGGCGACGACGAGTGGCTGGTCCGGGGCGCCAAATGGGCGAGCCCGGCCGGGCCGATCGACTGCGGCAACAGCGGCACGACGGCGAGGCTGCTGATGGGCGCGGCGGCCGGCTTCGACCTGGCCGCGGCCTTCACCGGCGACGAATCGCTGTCGAAACGGCCGATGGCGCGGGTGACGGGGCCGCTCAGCCGCATGGGCGCGCGGTTCGAGGGCGGGGAGCACCTGCCGGTTACACTGCATGGTGGCGCGCTCGGGGGCGTCGACCTGGTCAACGAACCGGCCTCGGCTCAGGTCAAGTCGGCGGTCCTGCTGGCGGGGCTTCACGCCAAGGGTTCGGTGGTCGTCCGCGAACCCGCGCCCAGCCGCGACCATAGCGAGATCATGCTGCGTCAGTTCGGCTGCGAGGTCGAGCAGTATGCGGATCGCGCGATCGCTCTCGGCGCCCGACGAGCCCTCACCGGCTGCGACCTTGCCATCGCCGCCGATCCCTCTTCCGCCGCCTTCGCTCTAACGGCGGCGGCGTTGGTGCCCGGCTCTTTGGTCGAGGCCCACGACCTGCTGGTCAATCCGCTGCGCACCGGCCTGTTCGAGGCGCTGGAGGAGATGGGGGCAGAGGTCGAACTGTCGGATGAGCGGCGGCGGTCGGGCGAAATCGTCGCGACATTGCGCATCGGCCAAGCGCCGCTGCGGACGATCGAAATAGCGCCCGAACGCATCCCGGCGATGATCGACGAAGTGCCGCTGCTAGCCGTCGCCGCCGCCTTCGCCGACGGGGAAACCGTGATCCACGGCTTGGCTGAGCTGCGCCAAAAGGAAAGCGACCGGCTCGGCGCGATCGTCGCTGGGCTGACGGCATGCGGCGTGGCGGCAAGCGTCAACGGCAACAGCTTGCACATCTTCGGGCGGGGCAAGGTGCGTGGCGGAGGCAATGTGCTGGCGCGGGGCGATCATCGCATCGCCATGGCCTTCCTCGTGCTCGGCCTCGCCGCCGAAAAACCAGTCAGCGTTGACGGCGCCGAGATGATCGCCACCAGCTTTCCGGGCTTCGTCGAGACGATGCGGGCGCTGGGAGCGGACATTACATGAGCATCAACCGCTTCGGCCATTTGCTGACCATGACCAGCTGGGGCGAGAGCCACGGGCCGGCGATCGGCTGCATTATCGACGGCTGCCCGCCGGGGCTGGCGCTGGACGAAGCCTGGGTCCAGCAGTGGTTGGACAAGCGCCGGCCGGGGACGTCGAAGCAGGTGTCGCCGCGGCAGGAACCGGACCAGGTGCGAATCCTGTCGGGCGTGCACGAAGGCCGGACCACCGGCACGCCGATCAGCCTGATGATCGACAATGTCGACGCCCGGCCCGTGGACTATGCCGATCTGCCGCCAAGGCCTGGTCACGCCGATGCCGCCTACGACGCCAAATATGGCCATCGCGACCCGCGCGGCGGCGGGCGCGCCTCGGCGCGCGAGACGGCGGCGCGGGTGGCGGCGGGCGCGGTCGGGCGGCTTGTCATCCCCGAAGTGACGGTCGACGCGCGGATCGTCGAGATTGGCGGCGAGGCCGATCCAGCGCAATGGGAGGCGATGCTCGATGCCGCGCGGGCGGCGGAGGATTCGCTGGGCGGGATCGTCGAGTGCGTTGCGACAGGCGTGCCCGCTGGTTGGGGCGCGCCGGTCTATGCCAAGCTGGACGCCGAGCTTGCCGCGGCCTGCATGGGCATCAACGCGGTTAAGGGAGTCGCAATCGGCGAGGGGTTCGGGGCGGCGCGATTGAAAGGTAGCGAGAACCGCGCCGGCATGGCCGCCAGCGGCATCGACGGCGGCATCGCGACCGGCAAACCGATCGTCGTGCGGGTGGCGTTCAAGCCGACCTCTAGCGTCAAGATCGGCGGCCGGCACGACCCCTGCGTCGCCATCCGCGGCCTGGCCGTGGTCGAGGCCATGGTGGCGCTGGTGCTCGCCGACCACAAATTGCTGCACCGGGGACAGTGCGGCTGATCAGTGGCACTTGAAGCGGTCGAACGGTTCGAGGCAGGTCTTGCAGCGCCACTGCGCCTTGCACGGGGTCGAGCCGAAGCGGCTGACTTCCTCGGTGTCGGTCGAGCCGCATTGCGGGCAGGTGGCCGCTCTGGCGAGCTCGGGCGGGGCGATGCCATAGTCGCGCAGCGCCTGCTTGCCAGTGTCGCTGATCCAGTCGGTTGTCCAGGGCGGTGAGAGGGTGGTCTTGATGGCCACCTCGCGGAAACCGGCGGCATCCAGCGCCTCGCGGATATTGCGTTCGATCACGTCGGTTGCCGGGCAGCCGGAATAGGTCGGGGTGATGGTGACCTCGTCCGGCGTCACGTCGCGGACGATGCCGAGATCGACCACCGACACCACCGGGATTTCGGGGTCCATGACCGAACGCAGCGCGGCCCAGATGGAATCGATGCTCACACCCGCTCCAGCGCCAGCGCGATCCCCTGGCCGACGCCGATGCACATGGTGGCGAGGGCATGGCTGCCGCCGCCGCGCTGCAATTCCTCGGTCGCGGTCAGCGCCAGGCGCGCGCCCGACATGCCGAGCGGATGGCCGAGCGCGATGGCGCCGCCATTGGGGTTCACGCGATGGTCGTCGTCGGCCAACCCAAGCTGGCGAAGCACGGCCAGGCCCTGGGCGGCGAAGGCCTCATTGAGTTCGATCACGCCCAAATCGGCGAGGCTGAGCCCGAGGCGCTTGAGCAGTTTTTGCGTCGCGGGCGCCGGGCCGATGCCCATGATCCGCGGCGGCACGCCGGCGACGGCGGCGCCGAGGATCCGGGCGCGGGGAGTCAGGCCGTTGCGCTTCGCCGCCGCCTCGCTGGCAATGATCAAAGCGGCGGCGCCATCGTTGACTCCCGAGGCGTTGCCGGCGGTGACGCTGCCGTCCTTGCGCACGATCGGCTTCAGCGCGGCAAGCTTGTCGAGGCTGGTCAGGCGCGGGTGCTCGTCCTGCTCGACGAGGATCGGATCGCCCTTGCGCTGGGGAATTTCGACCGGGACGATTTCCGCCGCCAGCCGGCCGTTCGCCAGGGCGGCGGCGGTCTTTTGCTGGCTGCGCTGCGCGAAGGCGTCCTGGTCGGCGCGGCTCACCTGGAATTCCTCGGCGACGTTCTCGGCCGTGCTCGGCATGGTGTCGTCGCCATATTGGTCGCGCAGCTTCGGGTTGACGAAGCGCCAGCCGATGGTGGTGTCGTAGATTTCGGCGTTGCGATCGAACGCGGCCTCAGCCTTAGGCATGACGAACGGCGCCCGGCTCATGCTCTCCGAGCCGCCGGCGATGATCAGGTCCGCCTCACTCCCCCGAATCGCGCGGGCCGCCATCGCCACCGCGTCGAGGCCCGAGCCGCACAGCCGGTTGAGGGTGACCCCGCCCGAACTGTCGGGCAGGCCGGCGAGCAGGCCGGCCATGCGCGCCAAATTGCGATTGTCCTCGCCGGCCTGGTTGGCGCAGCCGAGGATGACGTCGTCGAGTTCGCTCCAATCGACCTTGGGGTTGCGGTCGATCAGCGCCCTGATGGGCAAGGCGGCGAGGTCATCGGCGCGGACGCTGGACAGTGCGCCGCCGTAGCGGCCGATCGGTGTGCGGACAGCATCGCAAATAAAAGCTTCGGTCATCCCCGTTAGATGACCCCTCGCCGCATCTGATCAAGCTCGATGCTCTCGAACAGCGCCTTGAAATTGCCCTCGCCGAAGCCTTCGTTGCCCTTGCGCTGGATGATTTCGAAGAAGATCGGGCCGATGACGTTCTGGGTGAATATCTGCAGCAGCAGGCCCTGGCCCTCGGTCGGGGCGCCGTCCATCAGGATTCGGCGCTTCTCGAGCTCGGCGATATCCTCGCCATGGCCCTGGATGCGTGTCGGCAGCATCTCGTAATAGGTGTCGGGCGTATCCTGGAAGGGAATGCCGCGCTGCCGGATGATGTCGACCGATTGGCAGATATCGTCGCTGCCAAGCGCGATGTGCTGGATGCCCTCGCCTTTGTATTCGCGCAGGAACTCCTCGATCTGGCTTTTGTCGTCCTGGCTCTCGTTCAAAGGAATGCGGATCTTGCCGCAGGGCGAGGTCATCGCCTTGGAGAACAGACCGGTGACCTTCCCCTCGATGTCGAAATAACGAATTTCGCGGAAGTTGAAGAGCCGCTCGTAGAAGTCGGCCCAGACCGCCATCCGCCCGCGCTGCACATTGTGGGTGAGGTGATCGATGTAGGTCAGATGCGAATCCGCCGCCGCCATCCGCTCGCGCCAGTCGGAATGGAAGTCGAAATCGATATCGTAGATGCTGCCCGTCTCGCCATAGCGGTCGACAAAGAACAGCCGCGAGCCGCCGATGCCCTCGATGGCGGGAATGTCGAGCTCGCCGTCGCCGCGTTTCACCTCGACGTTGGTGGCGCCCAGGCTCAGAGCGCGCTCATGCGCGGCGGCCGCATCCTTGACCCGGAAGGCCATGGCGCAGGCGCTGGGCCCATGGGCATTGGCATAATCCTCCGCATAGCTGCCCGGTTCGGCATTGATGACGAAATTGCAGTCGGCCTGCTTGTGCAAGGTGACATTCTTGCTCTTGTGCCGCGCGACCTCGGGGAAGCCCATCTTGGTGAAGAGCGAGCGCAGCAGCTCGATGTCGGGCGCGGTATATTCGACGAACTCGAAGCCGTCGGTGCCCATCGGATTGTCGAGGCCGAGCGGGCCGAGCTCGACGGACGGGGCAGTAGTGGTGGCCATGATCTACTCCTTGGGATGCCGGCTCCCTGCGCCGGGCGCGCATCCTTGGCAAGCCTGGCTTAAAGTCGCAAAGTTCACAAAAGTCTCGGGAATGAACGCCATTTCGCGTGACTTCATGCGGCTTTTAGGCGGGCGAGAGAAGCAGCCAGGGCTCGCGGCGTGGCATCCTTGCGTGATACCAGCCCAAGGCGGCTGTAGGACAGGAGAATCACCATGGACGCGCCCGACGGCTGGAGCGAGGAAGACGGAGGCAAGGCGCTGGTCCGAAGCTTCAAGTTCAAGGATTTCAACGAGGCCTTCGGCTTCCTGGCGCGAGTCGCGATGCACGCGGAAAAAGCCGATCATCACCCCGAGTTCACAAGCGTCTGGAACCGCGTCGACTTTCGGTTGACGTCCCACGACAGCGGCGGCGTCACCGAACGCGACGTGAGGCTGGCCGAGGCCATCAACCGCCTGGCGGGTTAGCGGAGTTCCTTGCGCGTCAGCCGGCCGTCCTGGTCGGCATCGTAATTGGTGAAACGCTTGTTCGCGGTCTTCAGGAATTCTTCCAGCGTCACCCGCCGGTCGAGGTTGAGATCGGCCATCGCCACCGGCTGGGGAACGTTGGCGAAGTTGACCGACGGGCCCTGGCCGGGGTGGATCCGGGTGGCCGAGGGCGCATTGCTGGTGACGAGCGCAACCTGACCCTGTTCGACCGGAGCGGAGGATGTCGGCGTCGGCCGGCTGCTCGACACAGCGGCGGTGATCCCGCCCGCCGCCCGCGTCCGGCCCGGCGCATCGCGCTCATATTGCGCCATTTCATCGGCATCGATGACCTTGTCGCCAGTTGTGTCGAGCGCTTCGAAAAAGCTCTCGGCATCGCTTCGAAATTCGAGCCTGGTGATGCTGCCGTCGGCATCCCCATCAGCCAACTTGAGCCATTGGTCGAACGGATGGTCGCCAGTAGCGTTGGTCCTGAACGGCTCGCCCATCAGGCTTAAATATACCGAGTCCTTCGCCCAGGCGGGCTGGGCCGAAACGCACGCGGCCGAAGCAATCAGGATCAAGGCGAACCGTCGCATGTCGTTCCTTCAAATCCGCGAGGGACCAATCGCCGGAAAGGCGATTCGCCATTAGCGCGCATTTCTTTCCTACTCCATCGCCGACATCGGCCCCGGGGGCCGGAAATCGGACATTGCGCGTTCATGCCTGGAATGAGATACGGACACGCAATGACCCGCCGCAAGATCCGCGCCGCTTCCTATTATCCCGACGAGGTTGGGACCGGCTGACGCGCGCCTGAGCTTCAGACCACCAACCTCGACCCGCTCGGCCTCCGCCCGGCGGGTTTTTTATTGCCCGCGAAAGGAATGACCAATGTTCGACCTCGAAGACGAGAGAACCCCACCACTACCCTTCGGGTGGTTCCCCTCCCCAGCAACAGTTGGGGAGCAATGGTCGGATTATGTCGTCCCGCAGCGGTGGGAGCATTTCACGGCCGAGGACCATAAGGTTTGGGACTTGCTGTTCGCGCGGCAGGTGGAATTGCTGGGATCGCGCGTCATCTCGCCGTTCCTCGACGGCATCGACCTGCTCAGGCTGTCGCATCCCGGCATCCCCGACCTTGGCGAGCTCAACGCCAAGCTGGAGCCGCGCACCGGCTGGCGGACGGTGGCGGTGCCGGGGCTGGTGCCGGACGCAATTTTCTTCGCCATGCTCGGCGAGCGGGTGTTCCCGGTCGGCAATTTCATCCGCCGCCGCGCGCAGCTCGACTATCTGGAAGCGCCCGACTGCTTCCACGATCTGTTCGGCCATATCCCGATGCTGGCGCAGCATGATTTCGCGGCGATGGTCGAGCATGTCGGTCGGCTGGGGCAGGTCGCAATTGCCGCGGGCGAAGGCGGCCGGGTGGCGCGGCTTTACTGGCACAGCGTCGAGTTCGGGCTGGCGCTGGAGGGGCAGGAACTGAAGATCCTCGGCGCCGGCCTCGCCTCCAGCTTCGGCGAAGCGCATGCCAGCCTGGAGAGTGAAATGGTCGAGCGGCTGCCCTTCTCGGTCGAGCGGGCGGTCACAACCCCCTATCGCCATGATTGCTTCCAGCCGCTTTATCTCGTTTCGCGGTCGCTGGACGATACGATTGCCGACGTGCTGGCGCTGAGCGCGGACAGGCTGCTGGCGCTATAGCCCGAGCGCGGTATACGCCTTGGCATGGCCGACCAGGCGCCACCCGAATATCGCACCGGCTGCGACCCGCGCACCTTGCGCGACGCATTGGGCTGCTTCGCGACGGGGGTGACGGTCGTCACCTGCCTCGACGATGCCGGCAAGCCGGTCGGCCTGACCGCCAACAGCTTCACCTCGGTCAGCCTCGACCCGCCGCTGTTGCTGGTCTGCGTCGCCAAGGAAGCGGCGAGCGCACCGGCGCTGGTCGGCGCCCGACATTTCGCCGTCAACGTGCTGCAGACCGGCCAGCAGCCGGCCTCGATCCGCTTCTCAACCCGCAGCGAGGACCGGTTCGGGCCCAACGACTGGTCGCCCGGCGAACTGGGCGCGCCGGTGCTGAAGGCATCTTTGGGCGTGTTCGAATGCGAGAGCCACGCGGTGCACGAAGGCGGCGATCACCACATTGTCGTCGGCCGGGTGATCAAGGCCACGTTCGACGCCGCGCTCGATCCGTTGCTGTATTTCCGGGGACGGTACCGGCGGCTGCACTTCGACTGATTATTCGACGACGAACTCTTCCGGATGCCTGGTCAATTGGCGGACGATGGCGACGATGATGCCGCCGATGACCAGGCCAACGACGGCGCCGCCGAGGGCAGTGACCAGCCAATGGACTATGCTCGCCAGCGAGCCGCTGGCGGCCGCGGCCATGTCCGCAATTGCGTGGATGGCGTGCGGGATGAACATGAGAATGCCCAACTCCTCGAAGCCGTGGACGAGGATGCCGCCGCCAACCCACAGCATCGCCGCCGTGCCCAGCACCGAAATGAAGGTCAGTAATTTCGGCACGACCTTGACCAGGCCATTGCCCAGCCGGCGGGCGAAGCCGTTGCGCCGCTGGGCCAGGTGCAGGCCGATGTCGTCGAGCTTCACGATCAGCGCGACGACGCCGTAGACGCCAACGGTGATGGCGAAGGCCACCGCGGCGAGGGCCGCCGCGGTCATCGCCAGGGTCATCGCCTCGAGATTGGCGAGCGCGATCGCCATGATCTCCGCCGACAGGATGAAGTCGGTGCGGATCGCGCCCTTGACCTGCAGGTCCTCGAGTTCCCTCGGGTCGTCGATCGATCCGATCAGCTGGGCCTTGTGGTGCTGCTCGTGAAGCAGCTTCTCGGTGATCTTTTCGGCCGCTTCGAACGCCAGATAGGAGCCGCCGAGCATCAGCACCGGGACGATCGCCCAGGGCGCGAAGGCGGTCAGCAACATGGCGCCGGGCAGCAGGAACAGCATCTTGTTCTTCAACGAGCCGATGGCGATCTTGCCGATGATCGGCAACTCGCGCTCCGGAGCCAGGCCGAGGACGTAGCGCGGGGTGACGGCGGTATCGTCGATGACAACGCCAGCCGCCTTGGTGCTAGCCTTGCCGGCGGCGCCGGCGACGTCGTCTATCGACGAGGCGGCCAGCTTGGCGATAGTGGCGACGTCGTCGAGGAGGGCTGCGAGGCCTGAGGGCATGGGGCGCGTCTAAACGTCATTGCGGGGAGCGCAAGCGAGGAAGGTTGCCTGTCGCGCCGGTTTCGCGCAGTGCCGCGGACATGCTGGCCATGGATTTCATCAAGGCGAACCGCGACACGGTCGAGCGCGCCATCCGCGACAAGGGGGTCGATCTCGACCTCGATGCCTTGCTCGGCCTGGACGCCGAGGTGCGCGCGTTCAAGACCGAAATCGAGGCCCTGCGCGCCGAGCGCAACGCGATCAGCGCGCAATTTCCCAAGGCGGCGCCGGAGGAAAAGGCCGAGCTTGGCCGCAAGGCCAAGGAAGCGGGGGCGCGGGCGAGCGAGCTGGAAGAACAGCTGGCCGGCAAGGAGGCGGCGCTCAAGGCGCTGATGCTCAAGCTTCCCGGCATCCCGCACGAAGGGGCGCCGGTCGGGCCGGACGAGGGCGCCAATGTCGTCGTCCGCAAGGAAGGGAATCCGCCCAACTTTGATTTCGAGCCGCGCGACCATGTCGCCTTGATCGAGAAGAACGACTGGGCGGACCTGAGCCGCATCGTCCAGGTGTCGGGAAGCCGCACCTATTGCCTGAAGGGCCGGCTGGCTTTGCTCGAGGGCGTGCTCATGAACTGGGCGCTGCGGACAATCGCCGCCGCCGGCTTCACGCCGATCACCGTGCCGGCAATTGCCCGCGAGCAGGCCTTCCTCAGCCAGGGGCAATTCCCCGGGCACCGCGAAGAAACCTATGAATTGCCCAACGACGATCTGTGGCTGGCGGGGACGGCCGAGGTGGCGCTGACCTCGCTGCATTCGGGCGAGATCATCGAGGCCGACAGATTGCCGGTCCTCTACGCCGGTTTTTCGCCCTGTTTCCGCCGCGAGGCGGGAAGCGCCGGCAAGGACGTGCGCGGCCTGCTGCGCGTCCACCAGTTCCTCAAGGTCGAGCAATATGTGATCTGCGAGGCCGACACGGCGCAATCGGCGGACTGGCATGCCAAGCTGCTGGCGCTGGCCGAGAGCCTGTTGGGCGAGCTGGAGATTCCCTATCAGCTGATCGAGACATCGACCGGCGACATGGGGCTGGGCAAATACCGCATGAACGACATCGAGAGTTGGGTGCCGTCCCTAAACAAATATCGCGAGACGCACAGCTGCTCGACGCTGCACGACTGGCAGGCGCGCCGCGCCAACATCCGCTACCGTGACAAGGACGGCAAGGTGCGCTTCGCCCACACGCTCAACAACACCGCCCTGGCCTCCCCGCGCATCCTGGTGCCACTGCTGGAAAACCACCAGACCGAGGACGGGCGCGTGCGGCTGCCGAAGGTGCTGCAGCCGCTGATGGATGGAGAATACCTCTGAGGGACGAAACCAGGCCGCCGCCGGGCTGGAGACGCCTGAGCGAGGCGGCCTATCTGCTGCCGCGCATGGCCTATGGCCTCGGCCATCTTGGCGCGCGCGGGCCCGGGGACGGACCGCCGGCTCTGGTCATTCCGGGCTTCGTCGCCAATGACCGCACGACCATGGAATTGCGCCGCGCGCTGGCCGAGGTCGGCTGGCGGGTCCATCCCTGGGCGATGGGCTGGAACCTCGGCGCCACCGAGGACATCATCGATCGGCTGAAGGCGCGGATCGAGGCGCTGTGGGACGGGCGGCCGGTCCTGGTCGTCGGCTGGAGCCTGGGCGGGGTGTTCGCGCGCGAGCTGGCGCGGGCGATCCCCGACAAGGTCCGCGCCGTGGTCACCTTGGGCTCGCCCTTTTCCGGCGACGCGCACTGGAACAATGTCTGGCGGCTATACGAATGGGTTGCCGGCCATCCGGTCGACCAGCCGCCGATCGCGCGCATCTTCGACAAACCGCCGGTGCCGACGCTCGCCATCTGGTCGGCCAAAGACGGCATTGTCGCGGTCCGCGCCGCCAGGGGGCTGGCGCACGAAAGCGACGAAGCGGTCGAGCTCGATTGCGGCCACATGGCCTTTGGCGTGTCGAAAAGGGCCACCAGGCTGGTGGTGCGCGAAATCGACAGATTCGTGAAAAAGCGCGGCCAACCGCTCTAATTCTTGTTCCGCGCGCGAAAAGACCCCAGTTTACAGGCATGAAGTGGGACCGCCGCCCTGCGCCCGCCGCCGGCACCGCCGAAAAAGCGATCAATCCCGACGACCTCGCGCCGCCGGGCTGGGGCCGGTTGCGCGAGGTCGCCTGGCACTTGCCGCGGCTGCTGTCCGGGCTCGGGCCGCTCGGCCCGCGCGGACCGGAAGACGGGCCGCCGGTGCTGGTCATCCCCGGCTTCCTCGGCACCGACCGGACGACGATGGACCTGCGCCGGGCGCTGGCCAGGGCCGGCTGGCGGGCGCATCCCTGGCTGCTCGGGCTCAACACCGGCGCCAAGAAAAACACCATCAAATTGCTGTGCAAGCGGCTCAAGGATCTGGAGGATCCGCGCAAGGTGCTGGTGGTCGGCTGGAGCCTGGGCGGCATGTTCGCGCGGCAGCTGGCCCACCGCTGCCCCGACAAGGTGCGGGCGGTGGTGACCCTGGCCTCGCCCTTTTCCGGCGACCTCAAGACCAACACCAATGTGCGGGGCATTTACGAGCTGATCGCCGGCCATGACGTCAACAAGCCGCCGTTCGAGCGGCTGGCGGAGAAGCCGCCGGTGCCGACCCTGGCCTTGTGGGGGCGCCGTGACGGCATCGTCGCGCCGAGCGCCGCGCGCGGGCTCGAGACCGAGGTCGACAAAGCGGTCGAGATCGACACCAATCACATGGGCTTCGCGGTCTACCGGCCGGCGCTGAGCCGGGTCGTCGCCGAGATCCGCACCTTCCTGACCGAGATGGAAGGCAAGCCGCCGGAGCTGGTGCCGATGGCGCCGCCGCCGCCGGTCGCCGCCGCGCGCGTCGTCGCCGACTAAAAAGCCGAGTCGTGAGTTCGCGGTTCGTTAGGCCCCGGCATCACGACATGCGCTCACTTGACTCTCGCCCCGGACTCGCGGGAATAAGAACAAAAGAAGAACATATGCGTTGCGAGTCGTGTGGCAGCAGAATTTTCCATTATCGCCGGCGGGCAGGCCCGCGCGGCTGAAAAGCGTTCCAGGCCAAGGGGTTTGGGTGAAGCGTTCGCCTTGCCGGCGCCTTCCCGGCCGACGCTCAGCGAACTGTTCGCGGCGCGAGTGGACGACGGCGGCTGGGCCGGGTTCCTGCTGCCGCAGCTGGCACCGGGCAAGCCATTGCTGTGGGTCCAGGAACGGATGGCGATCCGTGAAGGCGGGCGGGTGCATCCGGCGGGGCTGGCGGGGCGCAAGCTCATCCATGTCGAGGCCCGCGACGCGCGCGACGCTCTGTGGGCGATGGAGGAGGGGCTGAGATGCTTTGGCCTTGCCGCCGTCATTGGCGAGCTGTGGGGCGATCCGGCGGCCCTCGATTTCACCGCCACCAGGCGGCTGGCGGTCGCCGCCGAGCGGCGGCAGGTGCCCTGCTGGCTGGTGCGCCTCGGCGGCGCGGCCAATCTGAGCGGGGCGCGGATGCGCTGGCGGGTGGCCAGCGGCCCGTCGCTTACCCATGGCTTCGACCCGAAAGCGCCGGGGCCGCCGGCCTGGGACGCCGAATTGTTCCGAGCCCGGGGTCATGCACCCGGACGGTGGAGCGTCGGCTATGAAACGGATCGCTTCCGTCTGCTTGCCCAGGCTGGCGATCGAGCGGTGGCAGGAAGCGACCAGCGCGCCGCCTGACGCTGCCGTGGCCCTCGTCATCGAAGCCGCGCATGGGCAGCTGATCCATGCCGCCACCGCCACCGCCGCCGAACGTGGCGCGCGGCCGGGGATGCGGCTGACTGACGCCCGCGCGCTCGATCCAACATTGCTGGCCGAGCCGGCCGACCCTGCCGGCGATGCGGCGATGCTCGTCCGGCTGGCGCGCTGGGCAGGCCGCTGGTCGCCTCTGGTCGAGGTCGATGGTGAGGATGGCCTCAGGCTCGACGTCAGCGGCGTGGCGCATCTGTTCGGCGGCGAGGGCAAGCTGGTTGCGGACATGGAGGAACGGTTTGCAGGGCTCGAACTGACGGCGCGCGTGGCGATCGCGCCGACGGCGGGGGCGGCCTGGGCGCTCAGCCGCCACGGCCGGTATTTTGCAATCGTCGACCCAGCGAAGGCTGGGGCCCATGTCAGCGCAAATCGTCCATCGTCGGAGCAATCCAACGACATGGATGCCAGCCTGCGCTGGCATGACGAGTTATTGGAAACCTTGGCCCCCCTCCCCGTCGCCGCGCTGCGGCTCGACGCGCGGACGCTGCAGATCCTCACCCGACTCGGGCTCAAGACCATTGGCCAGCTGGCGGGGGTGCCGCGCAAGAGCCTGCAGCGCCGGTTCCGCGAGGCCGGCAATCCGCTGCATGCGCTCGACCGGGCGCTGGGCCAACGGGACGAGCCGCTGACCGCCGCGCCGCGCGAGGCGCCGCCGCGCGCGCTGATCCGCCTCGCCGAGCCGGCGACTCATCCCGAAGCGGGCCCCCAGGCGCTGGTTCGGCTGGTCCCCGATTTGGCGCGGCAGCTGGAAAAATGCCGGCTCGGCGCGCGGCGGCTGCATCTGGCCGGCTACCGGGTCGACGGCAGCGTCGCCGGCACCGGCGTCGCCACCGCCATCCCCAGCCGCGACCCGGCCCATCTCCACCGGCTGCTCAAGGACAAAGCAGCGGCGCTCGACCCCGGTTTCGGTTTCGATGCTTTCGCCCTGACCGCCAGCTGGTGTGAGCCACTGGGCGCGGCCCAGGACAGCCTGATCGAGCAGCCCGATGGCGAAGCCGAGGTGGCGCGGCTGGTGGACCGGCTCAGCGTCAGGCTGGGGCCCGAGCGGGTGCGGCGGCCGGTGGCGGTCGAGAGTCATGCGCCGGAACGGGCGAGCGGATGGGTGGCGGCTATTTCGTCATTGCAAGCGAAGCGTCGCAATCCAGAAAAGGGGCTGGATTGCCGCGCCCCTTCGGGGCTCGCAATGACGACCAAAAGACCCCACCACCTGCTCGACCGGCCCGAGGTCATCGCCGTGATTTATGCCACCCCGGAAGGGCTGCCGCGGCGGTTCGTCTGGCGGCGGGCGGTGCATGACATCGCCCGGGTCGAGGGGCCGGAGCGGATCGCGCCCGAATGGTGGCGCCAGCGATCCTCGGCGCGGCTACGTGATTATTACCGGGTCGAGGACAATGCCGGCCGCCGCTACTGGATTTATCGCGAGGGCGTGGCCGGCGACGGCCGCGGCGGGGCGCCCTTGTGGTTCCTGCACGGGCTGTTCGGCTGATGCCCGAATATTCAGGATATTCGCGCAAGACCTTGGTGCTGGAGGACGCCGGTCCGATCCCGCCGTCGCCGTTCGTCGAGCTGGGGGTGGCGAGCCCCTTCTCCTTCCTGCGCGGCGCCTCGGACGCGATCGAGCTGGTGACGGCCGCTCATGCCCACGGCATGGACGCCATCGGCATCGCCGACCGCAATACGTTGGCGGGGGTGGTGCGCTTGCACAGCGCCGCCAAGGGCGCGGGGCTGCGGCCGCTGATCGGCTGCCGGCTTGACCTCACGGATGCGCCCAGCCTGCTCGCCTACCCCGTCGACCGCGAAGGTTATGGCCGGCTGTCGCGGCTGCTGAGCCTCGGCAAGATGCGCGCCGACAAGGGCGAGTGCGACCTGTCGCTGGCCGATGTCACGGCCCATCAGCAGGGCATCGCCTTCATTGCCTGGCCAAGCGAGAACCTCGACGCTTTCGCCGCCGAGCTGCCGCGATTGAAAGCGGCCATACCATCGCTCCGCCACATCGCCGCCAGCCACCTCTACCGCGGCGGTG
>JAKFFL010000177.1:0-3818 GCA_036675225.1 Sphingomonas sp.
CGGGTCGCCGGGTTGGGCGTGCGTTCGGTCTGGATCAGCATGAGCGCGATGTGGCCCTCGGGAGGTGCGCGATCAACCCCCGAAGGGCGGGGCGCCGGCGATCACCCAGCGGGTGATGGCGATAGCGAGGGCCAGGCAGAGGATTGCCACCCACGCCTTGCCGGGCCGCATCGGCTCGGTTCCGGTATCGAGCCGCGCGCGGCCCGTCACCATCGGTCCGATCAGCTTCTTGCCGAGCACCAGCCGGTAGAACAGGATCGCGGCGACGTGCAGTCCGATCAGAATCAGCAGCACGTCGAACACGACATGCTCATGGGTGTCACGGGCCCATTCCGACGTTTCCAGGCTGACGAACCGCGCCAGCGGGCCTTCGACCAGCCCGTCCTCGTCGGTGCTGATGAGGCCAAGCCCGACCTGGGTGGCGATCACCGCCAGCAGCCCGACGACGCTGAGCGCGCCCAAAGGGTTGAGGCCGATCGGCTTCCAGCCTCTCATGTCGCGGACATAAGCGAAGGTCGCGCGCGGTCCGCGGATGAAATTGGCGAAGCGGGCAGTCGAGCTGCCGAACAGGCCCCACAACAGGCGGAAGATGAGCAGGCTCATGATCCCGAGGCCGGACCAGATGTGCCAATCGAGATGCTCTTCCTCGGCGCTCCACCAGCTGAAGGCGATCAGCGCCACCAGCAGCCAGTGAAACAGCCGCGTCGGCAGGTCCCAGACGGCCCTCCGTGACGACGAAGCCGCGGCGCTTACGGCCGCGGACGCGTCAATCATGGTCCTTTTTCTCGGAGCGATAGGAATCGTGGCAGGCCTTGCAGCTCTTGCCGAGCTCGGCAAAGGCGGCGCGCGTCGCGGCCAGGTCGGTGCCCTGGGTCGCCGCATTGAACGCCTGGGCCTGTGTCTGGAACGCGTCGCGCTTGGCAGCGAAATCCTCGGGCTTCTGCCAGATTTCGGCCTTGGCCCTGGTCTTGCCGATATCGGGGCCGGTGCCGGGCGGGAACCAGCCGGTGACCTCGGGCGCGAGGCGGGCGATGGCCGCGGCGCCGTCGCGGACCTTGGCGAGGTCGGGGGCGTCGGCCTTTAGTTCGCGGCTGATGACCTTGGTGGCGTCGCCGATCTCCTCCATCCCCTCGTGCCGGTCGTGCATCAGCTTGAGCGCGGCCTCCTTGCTGGCCGGCGCGGTGCCGAGCGGCGCGGCGGCGGGCGTCGCGGCATTGGCGGCGGCGTCGTTGGCGGCGGGGGCGGCGGCTTCATTGGCGACGGGTGCCGGCTGGTCGCAGGCGGCGAGCAATCCGAAGGCGGCGAGGGCAATGAACCTCATGCGTGTCTCCTTATGTGAAGGGGCTCAACCCTCCGGGGTGTCGTCGGGTTTCTTCCAGCTGTCGTCGATCATCTTGATGATGCCCGAGAAATCCTTGTGGCCACCGCCAAGGTCGACGAAGCGCTGGTACAGTTCGGCCGCTTCCCCGCCCATCGGCGTGTAGGCGCCGGCGGCCTGCGCCGCCTCCATCGCCAGCTTCAGATCCTTGAGCATCAGCATGGCCATGAAGCCGCCTTCGTAATCGCGGTCGGCGGGCGTTTCCGGGCCGACGCCGGGGACCGGGCAATATGAGGTCATCGACCAGCTCTGGCCCGAGGCCTTTGAGGAAATGTCGAAGAAGACCTGCGGGTCGAGGCCGAGCTTCTCGGCGAGGACGAACGATTCGCAGGTTGCCGCCATGGTCGCGCCCAGCAGCATGTTGTTGCAGATCTTGGCCGCCTGGCCGGAGCCCGGACCGCCGGCGTGGATGACCGCCTTGCCCATTTTCTCGAGGATGGTGCGGGCGCGCTGGAAGCCCTCGTCACTGCCGCCGACCATGAAGGTCAGGGTGCCGCCCTCGGCTGCGGCGATGCCGCCGGATACCGGCGCGTCGACCATCGTATAGCCCTGCGCCGCCGCTTCCTCCTCGACCGAGCGGGCGGTGGCGACGTCGATGGTCGAGCAGTCCATCAGGATTGCGGAAGTCGGCGCCTTGCCGAGCACGGACTCGCGATAGACGGAGGCGACGTGTTGGCCTGCCGGAAGCATGGTGACGACCGCGTCCACCTTTTTGCAGGCGTCGGCCGCCGACGCGTCGCGCGCGCAGCCGTGCTGCACGGCGCGCTCGAGCGCCGGCTCGCTCAAATCGAAAGCGTGGACCTCATGTCCGGCCTTGGCGAGGTTGGCCGCCATCCCGCCGCCCATATTGCCCAGCCCGATGAATGCGACGCGTGCCATTTGCTCTCCTTTGTGTCCCTGCGAAGGCAGGGACCCAGTTACCGGGCTCCTGCCTTCGCAGGAGCACATTCAATTTACCGACCGGTCCACTTCCCAGGCCGCTTCTCCACAAACGCGGCCATGCCTTCCTTCTGGTCCTCGGTGCCGAACAGGCCGTGGAACAGACGGCGCTCGAAGCGGATGCCCTGGCTCAAGCCCATTTCGAAGGCGGCGCCCACCATTTCCTTGGTGGCGATGGCGGCGAGGGGGGCCATGCCGGCGATGGCTTCGGCGGTCTTGAGCGCCTCATCGAGCAGGTCGGCGGCGGGGACGACCCTGGCGACGAGGCCGCCGCGCTCGGCCTCCTCGGCGCCCATCATCCGGCCGGTCAGGCACATTTCCATCGCCTTGGCCTTGCCGACCGCCAGCGTCAGGCGCTGCGAGCCGCCCATGCCGGGCGTGACGCCGAGCTTGATCTCCGGCTGGCCGAACTTCGCCGTGTCGCCGGCGATGATGAAGTCGGCCATCATCGCCACCTCGCAGCCTCCGCCCAATGCAAAGCCGGCGACCGCCGCGATCCACGGCTTGCGGGTGGCGGTCACCTGCTCCCAGCCGGCGAAGAAGTTGCTGCCGTACATGTCGGCGAAACCCTGGCCCTGCATCTCCTTGATGTCGGCGCCAGCGGCGAAGGCCTTTTCGGAGCCGGTCAGGACGAGACATCGCTGGGCAGGGTCGGAGTCGTAAGCCTGGAAGGCAAGGATCAATTCCTTGAGGACCGTCGAATTGAGCGCATTGAGCGCCTGCGGGCGGTTCAAGGTGACCAGGGTCACCGCGCCCTTGGTTTCGACCAGGATAGTTTCGTACGACATCGTCTCTCCTAGAAATCGAATGGCCGCCACTGCTCCTCGATTGGCAGCGGTTCGAAGAAAGCCTCGACCTCGGCATCGCCGATCACCGCCGGATTGGCCGGCCGCCAGTTTGGCGCATTGTCCTTGTCGATAAGGAGGGCGCGGACGCCTTCCTGAAAGTCGGGGTGGTGGATGAGGCGGACCATGATCCCATATTCCATCCGCATCTCGTCGACGAAATGGAGCTGGTAGGGGCTTTCGACCAGCAGCTTCAAAGTCACCTTGCAGGCCATTGGCGACTTCTTGCGGATGGTCGCCGCCTCGGTCGCCGCCCAGTCGTCACCGTCGGTGGCGCCGGCGTCGAGCGCGGCGAGGATCTCCTCGAGCCGGTCGCTGGCGAAATAGCGATCGATCTTCTGGAGATTGCCCATGATGCGGGCCTCGGGGACATGCTCCTCGGAAAGCTCGTCGAGGATCGCCTCGACGCGGAACGGCTGGGCCATGATCCGTTCCTTGGCGTCCTCCAGCCGGTCGGAAGGCAAGTAATGAGTGGCGAGGCGAAGGCGGAAGCATTCGGCGCCGTCGAGCCGGGCGCCGGTCAGCGCCAGGAACTGCGCCAGCCGTCCGCGCAGCCGCGACAGATAGCGGCCGCCGCCGACATCGGGGAAGATGCCGATCGCCGTTTCCGGCATCGCCAGAACGGTGCGCTCGGTGGCGACGCGGTAGCGGCACGG
>JAKFFL010000142.1:0-3745 GCA_036675225.1 Sphingomonas sp.
GGCTATTCGCCTGAAGGAAAAGGGCGCGGCAACGGAGATCGTCGCCGTCTCGATCGGCCCGGCCAAGGCGCAGGAAACCCTGCGCACGGCACTGGCGATGGGCGCCGACCGCGCCATCCTCGTCCAGACCGACGACGAAGTGGAGCCACTCGCCGTCGCCAAGATCCTGGCGAAGATCGCGGAAGAAGAGCAGCCCGGCCTGGTCATCCTCGGCAAGCAGGCGATCGACGACGATTCGAACCAGGTCGGCCAGATGCTGGCGGCGCTGCTCGGCTGGCCGCAGGGCACCTTTGCCTCCAAGGTCGAGGTCGCCGGCGAAACGGTCAACGTCACGCGTGAGGTTGACGGGGGGCTGGAGACCGTGGCGATCAGAACCCCGGCGGTGGTGACCACCGACTTGCGCCTCAACGAACCGCGCTACGCTTCTTTGCCCAACATCATGAAGGCCAAGTCGAAGCCGCTCGCCAACAAGAGCCCCGCCGATTACGACGTCGACACCGCGCCGCGCCTCGAGGTACTCAAGGTCACCGAGCCGGCCAAGCGCCAGGCCGGTGACAAGGTCGGCTCGGTCGACGAGCTGATCGCCAAGCTGAAGACATTGGGAGTGGTTGCATGAAGACCTTGGTTCTGGTCGAGCATGACGGCTCCACCATTAAGGACGCAACGCTGGCCGCGATCACCGCCGCATCCAATCTCGGCGAGGTCCACTTGCTCGTCGCCGGCAAAGGCGTCGACCGCATTGCCCAGGCCGGGGCGAAAATCGCCGGGGTCGGCAAGGTCCATGTCGCCGACGGCGCCCATCTCGAGCACCTGCTGGCCGAGGACGTGGCGCCGGTCGTGGCCGCGCTGATGGCCGACCACGACGCCTTGCTCGCGCCTGCCACCACCTTCGGCAAGAACATCGCCCCGCGCGTCGCCGCCTTGCTCGACGTCATGCAGATCAGCGAGATCATGAGCGTCGAGGGCGAGGACACGTTCACCCGCCCGATCTACGCCGGCAACGCCATCGCCACGGTCAAATCGAAGGATGCCAAGAAGGTCATCACCGTCCGCGGCACAGCGTTCGAGAAAGCCGCGCGCGAGGGCGGCAGCGGCACGGTCGAAGCGGTCGATGCCGGCAGCGGCGCCGGCAAGTCCAGCTTCGTCTCGGCGGAAATGTCGAAGAGCGAGCGGCCCGAGCTGACCAGTGCCAAGATCATCGTTTCCGGCGGCCGCGCCTTTGGCAGCAGCGACCAGTTCCATTCGCTGCTCGACCCGCTTGCCGACAAGCTCGGCGCCGCCGTCGGCGCCAGCCGCGCCGCGGTCGATGCCGGCTATGCACCCAACGATTATCAGGTCGGCCAGACCGGCAAGATCGTCGCGCCCGAGCTGTACATCGCCATCGGCATTTCCGGCGCCATCCAGCATTTGGCCGGCATGAAGGACGCCAAGACCATCGTCGCCATCAACAAGGACGAGGACGCGCCGATCTTCCAGATCGCCGACGTCGGCCTGGTCGGTGATCTGTTCAAGATCGTGCCGGAGCTGACGCAGAAACTCTGACGCTTGCCAAAATCGGGCGTCGGGCGCAGCTTGGCCTTTGGGGGAGGGCCGCACCATGCGCTGGGCATCCGATTGGCGAATCTATTACATCGCCGCAGCATTGTTCCTGATCGCTGCTTCATTCTCGTTCTTCAATGACGGCTTTGGCCTCAGGCCGGTGCTCGGGCTGGTGATGTCCGGTGCGCTGGCCCTGCTCGGCAACAAGGCCCGCAACGAGCGCCCCGGCGAGCTGCCGCCGGGTTAGTCCCCGTCGTCTTTGCCGGCAAAGATTTCCTCCGCCTCGCTGAGGCTTTCGGCGCTTGGCTTGGTGGGCCGCGCCAGGCGTAGAACCGCGAAGCCGAGCAGGCCCGATGCCAGGCTGCCGGCGAGGATGCCGATCTTGGCACCGTCGGCCAGTTCGGGCTGCGTCGGGAATGCCAGCTCGCCGATGAACAGGCTCATGGTGAAGCCGATCCCGCACAGCAGGGCCGCGCCATAGATTTGCGGCCAGGACGCATCCTCGACCGGCGCGCAAATCTTGAACCTGATCGCTACCCAGATCGACCCGAAAATCCCCGCTTGCTTCCCAATCAGCAGGCCCAGCGCGACCCCCAGCGGCAGCGGCTCCATCACCGCCCCGACGCCCTCGATGGCGACGCCGGCGCTGACCAGGCCAAACAAGGGCACGATGCCGAACATGACCCAGGGGTGCAGCGCATGTTCCAGCCGGATCAGCGGCGAACGCTCCTCGCCGCGGCCGAGCGGCACGGCCATCGCCGCCAGCACCCCGGAGATCGTCGCGTGGATTCCGGAATCGTGCACCGCCAGCCACAACAAGGTGAATCCGGCCAGATAGGGCCACAGGCGGCGAACGCCGAACAGGTTCATCACCGCCATCGCCGCGACGATCGCCGCCGACAGCGCCAAGGCGATCCCGTTGAATTCCGACGTATAGGCCAAGGCGATGATGGCGACGGCGCCGATGTCGTCAATGATGGCGATGGTCACCAGCAGCAGCTTGATGCTCGGCGGCGCCCGGCTGCCGAGCAAGGCGAGGACACCCAAGGCAAAGGCGATGTCGGTCGCCGCCGGAATGGCCCAGCCGCGCGCCAGCATCGGGTCGCCGCCGGTTGCCGCCAGGAAGACCAGGGCCGGCACCGCCATGCCGAAGCCCGCCGCGATCATCGGCAAACGCCGCTCGGCGGGCGTCGACAGCCGGCCGTCATACCATTCGCGCTTCACCTCGAGCCCGATCAGCAGGAAGAAGACGGCCATCAGACCGTCGGCGACCCAGCCCCGCAGGCTCAGCGGGCCCAGCGGCGCATCGAGTAAGGCGCCGTATGACTCGCCGAGCGGGGAATTGGCGATCACCAGCGCCACTCCCGCCGCGAGCATCAGCGCAAGGCCGGCGAAGCGTTCGGATTGCCCCTGGCTGCTGGCGTGCTGCGACATCAAAGCGGCCATAGCGGCCGGTTGTTCGCTGTCCAAGGCGGCCCCCGCCAGTCACTTTTGAGACGCTCGCCTTGCCATGGCAGCGCGGACGCGCCTTAACTGCCGCCAAGGAAGGCGGGGCATGGGCGACAAGCTGCTGGTCATCGACGAAGGCACGTCGAGCACGCGGGCAATGCTGTTCGACCTTGCCGGCCAATGCCTGGCGCTGGCCCAGAACCCGCTGCCGATGCAGTTTCCGAAGCCCGGCTGGGTCGAGCAGGACGCGGCCGAGATCTGGCGGCTGACATTGTCCGCCGCCCGGCAAATGGTCGCCAAGGCCGGGCGCGCGGGCGCCATCGCCGGGATCGGCATCACCAACCAGCGCGAGACTCTGGTGTGCTGGGACCGGCGCACCGGCGAGCCGCTGGCGCCGGCCATCGTCTGGCAGGACCGCCGCACGGCCGACCAGTGCGGGCAATGGAAGAAAGCGGGGCACGAACCGGCGGTCCAGACGAAGACCGGCCTGCTGCTCGATCCCTATTTCAGTGCGTCCAAGATCAGCTGGGCGCTGGAGAACTGGCCGCAACTGCGTGAAGCCGGCGCCAATCTGTGCGTCGGCACCGTCGACAGCTGGCTGTTGTTCAAGCTGACCGGCGGATTGCATTTCAGCGACGCGACCAACGCCTCGCGCACCATGCTGATGGGCTTGTCCGGCGGCTGGGACGAGGGCCTGCTCAATCTGTTCGGCGTGCCGCGCGGCGCGCTTGCCGAAATCGGCGACAGCGCCGGCCGC
>JAKFFL010000062.1:0-3742 GCA_036675225.1 Sphingomonas sp.
CGCCCGCTCCACCCTCCGGGAGCCCTCCCGGATTCGGCGCCGAGCGGGCGTAGCTCAGGGGTAGAGCACAACCTTGCCAAGGTTGGGGTCGAGGGTTCGAATCCCTTCGCCCGCTCCAGCCGGTTTCGCAGCGCGAACCCCGGCAACTAGCGCCGCTGGCCGCGCAAGGCGGTAACCTCGGCCGGGCTCAGCTTGCGCATGTCATAGACCGGGCAATAAGCCGCCCCGACCGCGTCGGGCACGTAGATTTCCGCGTCATAACCGGAGCAGACGAAGGTGCCCGTGCGTGAGCGCAGGGCGATGCTGTGCTCCCAATCGAGCCGGTCGGCGCAATAGGCCTGGGTCCTGAACTCATAATAATCGCGGCTGTTGGTGTTGATGATCACCGTGTCGCCCGGGCCGCGGCGGAATCCCGAGATGTTCGGCGTGTAAATGCACTGGCGGCCGGACGCGGCGGCGGCGGTGCTGGCGCGCGGCGGCTCGCCATAGGCATTGCAGGCGGCGAGCAAGGCGGTCGCGGCAATCGAAAGCGGCAGGCGGAAACGCATGGCGGTCCCTTTTTGAAGAGGCTGTTGTTCTTCTGGCGTAACGCACTGCCGGCGCCGCTGGTTGCCGGTCAATGGCATCAGCCGTCCGCCGGCCGCTCGCGAAACCATTTGGTGAGGATGTATTTGGTGCCCCGCCGCACCTTCATCCCCTGGTGGAGGGTCGCCGGATTGGGCCGGCCGTCGCGCAGCAGATTGTTCCACGCCAGCAGCTTGCCGATTTCGGGCTGGATGGTCTTGCCGATCGCCTTGAAGCGGGTGGCGCCGCCGGCCTCGGGCTGGTTCAGGTAAATCATCGCCGTCCAGCTGCGGTTGCCGCGTGTCGCGCAATGGGTGAAATAGTCCGGCCCGCCTGGCTCGAACGTGTCGGTGTGGGGCTTGAACTCCTGGCCGGGCGCATAGCGCTGGCCCTGGATCGGCTCGCCGAGGCCGGCCGGCAGCCCGAGCAGGTCGCCGATCGCCTGGTTGACAGCCGTGACCAGAGGATCGGAATCGTCGAGGTCGCAGGTCTCGCTGGTCCGGAACGCCGCGTCGCCATAGTCGTCGGCGATCGTGCTCGGCCGCCGCCGGGCATCGATGCGGTCGATCAACTGGCGGCATGTTTCCTCGTCGAGGAACCGCCTGGCGATGAACAGCTCCAGGCTCGGGCTCGGCACCCGCTGGATGCCCGGCGTCCGCCGCAGCCGCTCGCCCGGGCTGGTGGGGTCAGAGGGTATAGGCCGCCCCGCCGTGCGCCTGGTGGTTGTCGATGACGGCGCGCACGACATTGTTCATCAGCGTCATCCGCACCGGCAGCGGCGTCGCCGTGCGCTTGATCATCACCGCCACCGCATAGCTGTGGCCGTCGGGCGCGGTCAGGATGCCGATGTCATTATAGCCCGCCTGGACCTTGCCCAGCACCTGGCCGGTGCCGGTCTTGTGGCTGAGCGACCAGCCCGGCCTCAGGCCGCCTTTCAGCCGGTTGGCGCCGGTCTTGGTGTTGCCCATGGTCGACAGCAAGCGCGCCGTCGAGGCGGGGGACAGCAGTTCGCCGCGCTTCAGCCGGCTCAGGGCCGAGACGATGGCGTTGGCCGAGGCGCCGTCATAGGGATCGGCGACATAGCGGTCGAAGGCGGACTTGCGGACCGAATAAGGCAATGCGTTACGCGCCTTGTAGAAGGCATCGCCGATCGAATAGCTCTGCGACCAGATGAGGCCGGCGATCTTCGACTGCAGCGCCCGCTCGCCGTCGAAGAAGCGCACCCCGCTGATGTTGTGGCGGGCGATGAAACCGCGCACCGCATCGGGCCCGCCGACGACACGCATCAGTTTGTCGTTGGCGGTGTTGTCGCTGGTGGTGATCGCCTTGAACATTAAATCGCCCAGCGTCGTCGTGTAGCCGCCGCCGAGGATGCGGGCGGCGATCGGCTGGTGGAACAAGGTCAGGTCGTCGCGGCCGAGCGAAATCCGGTCGTCGAGCGAGACCCGGCCGCGATCGACCGCGTCCATGGCGGTCAGCGCCACCCAGAATTTGGAGACGCTTTGCTGCGGGCAAAGCTCGTCGGCCCTCCAACCGGTGCGCCAGCCATCGTCGACCGATTGCACGGCGATGCCGACGCGACCGTCGAAACCGTCGGCAAGATCGCGGATGCGGGCGGTCAGCGCCACCGGGGCGCTGGGCCGGACGACGGCGGGCGCCGGCCGGGCGGGCCGCGTGATCTGCGCCGGCTGGGCGATCGCAGGCAGGGCGAAGGCCGCCGCGCCCGGTGCCAGGCAAAGCAGGATAGCGGCCGACTTCGCGCCGACTGACGTCATGGATCCACCCCCCAATCACCGGATTTCCAAAGGCTTATCATGCCTGAACGAAGCTGAACGGAAGCTTCACTGCGATGAAGCGAGTCGCTGGAGCGATGAACCGAATCGCGGCCCTAGCGGCCGCCGGCGAGCAGCGCCGAGCTTTCGACCTCGTCGAGCGCCCGGTGGGCAATGACATAGCGGCGCGCCTCGGTTGTCCAGTCGGCGGCGCGGGCGGCGCCGGGCAGCCGCATAGTCTCGGCCAAGGCCGCGTCGACATTGCCATTGTGCAGCTCGGCCAGCGCCCGCTCGTAGCGCGCCTGCGGCTTGCCCGACGGCGCGCTGGCCCGGCGGACCGTGATCAGCGAGCCCAACTCGCGCTTCAATCCCTGCCACAGGCCCTCGTTGGGCGCGCCGCGGCGAAGCAGCGGGCCGAGCAGCTCATAGTCCGCGGTCAACCGATCGAGCGTGACCGGGTCGCGCGAGGCGGTGATGATCGCCGCCACCGCGCGCGGGTTTTGCTCGCCGAAACGGTCGGCGAGCAGGGTTTCGAGGTAACCCAATGGGACCCCGCGATCGATCGCCCGGCGGGAGGCGAAGGCGACCAGCAAGGCGTCGGCGCGCCCGACCGAGCCCGCCGCCCGCCGGCTGGTGTTCTCGACCGCGCGCAGTCGCGCCTCGATCTCGCCGATCCTGGCGGCGGACGCCGAATCGGCGGGCGCCTGCGGACCGGCCATGGCTCTTGGCACCATGCGGATGGCGACCGGCGGCCGGGGCGACGGGGCGACGCCGACGAAGCGCGCCGCCGAATCCCATTTGCTGAGGCCCCAGGTGGCGAGCGCGGCGCCGGCGACGAGCAGCAGCAGCACCCAGGCCAGGGTCGCCGTCCAGCGTTGGACGCGTCGGGGAGGCGCGCTGCTCATGCCGCCGGACTTTCGCACAGCCGGGCGGCTAGGGCCAGAAGGGCGGCGTCGGCCGGCTGCGCGGCGGCGTGCACGCGCTTCCAGCCGGCGTCGCAGGCGTCCGCGGCGGCCGGGCTGATGGCGGCGATCAGGGTTCGTGACCGGGCGGTGACCAGTTCGGCAAGGCGCCGGCCGGCCGCGGGCGAATGAACGGCGACGACGCAATCCGCCAGCTGGTCGAGGCCGACAGGGCGGTCGACGGGCCGGGCCTCGTACACGGTGACGGAAGTGGTGGCGGCCATCGGCATCCGGTTGCGCCCGGCTAGGTGAAGCAGGCGCCGTCCTGTCGGCAAGGCCATGTGCCGGCTGCCGCCATCCCCGACGGCGGCCAATTGAAACCCCGCGGCGCGCGCCAAAGCGGCGGTCGCCTCGCCGACGGCATGGACCGGCAGCGCCTTGAGCTTGTCCAGCTCCTCGCCGCCGTGGCGGACGGCATTGGCGCTGGTCAGCACCAGCGCATCG
>JAKFFL010000079.1:0-3698 GCA_036675225.1 Sphingomonas sp.
CGCCGCGAGCAGGGCGTGCCTCGCGCCGCCGAGCAGCCTCCGGCCAGGCACAGGGGTGAACGGAACGGCGATCTGCAGCTTGGGATAATAATGGCCGCCGGCGCGCTCGAAGGCGTCGGCCCAGCCGTGATCGAAGACATATTCGCCCTGGCTGTGCGCCTTCAGATAGGCCGGCGCCGCCGCGGCGATACAGCCGCTGTCGCCCTCGACCAGGATCGGCGCCGGGGTCCAGCCGGTGCCGTCGCCGACGCTGCCGGATTCTTCCAGCGCCGTCAGAAATGCGTGGCGGAGGAACGGGTCGGTTCCGCCGGCAAGCGCATTCCACTGACCGGCATCGACCGACGCGATGCCCGGCGCGATCCGGGCAACACTCAAGCTTTCACGGTCGGCCATCACCCTCCCAGATAGAAGCGTCGGCGTGAACCGAGGCTTGCCGGCGTTGGTCCACGCCGCGCACCGTCCATGTGTACACCGGCAGCCGCCGGCGCGCGCGCTCGACCCAAGGCTTGCCGAGCGCCAATGTCTCGACCGCCAGAAACTGCGGATCGGCGAGCCACAGGGCAATGCGCCGCTTCCAACCAGGCAGGCGGTCGCGGACCACCAGTCCCCGCCGAACCCCTGGCCAGTTGGTCTTGAGCAGGCGCGGCACGCGCGCGTCGAAGCTCATGATCCCGAACGGCCCGTCATAGTCTTTGAGCACGTCCTTGAGCGCCGGCCCCCACCGCCAAATGTCGACTTCAACCTTGACCTCCAACAGCAATGGCACGCGGCCGCCGACAAGATGCAGCAGGCTCTCGAGCGTCGGCATCGGCCCGTCGCCCACGCGCAGCCGCCCCAGATCGACCAGCCGGCTTTGGGCAATGCGCGTCGGGCTGCCGCACATGCGCCTGGCGTCGCTATCGTGAAAGACGACCACTTGGCTGTCGGCGGTCAGCCGCAAATCGCATTCGATGCCGGCGCCGATTTCAAGCGCGGCGGCAAAGGCGAGCAGGCTGTTCTCGGGGAAACCGGCGCCGTAATGCAGCCCGCGGTGGGCAAAGCCCTGGGGGCCGGGATCAAGCGGGTCAGGCCCGGACAGCGACAATCGCATCCACTTCGACGGCGACGCCCAGTGGCAGCACCGGCACGCCGACCGCGCTGCGGGCATGACGTCCGGCCTCGCCGAACACTTCCTGCATCAACTCGCTGGCGCCGTTGGCGACCTTGGGCTGGTCGGTGAAATCGCCGTGGCTATTGACGAAGGCGCCAAGCTTGACGACCCGCTCGACCCGGTCGAGCGAGCCAAGCGCCGCCTTCATCTGGGCGATCAGCATGATGCCGCAACGCCGCGCCGCCGCCTGGCCCGCCTCGAGGTCCATGTCCTCGCCCAACCGGCCTTTGATCAGGCTGCCGTCCTCGGCAAAGCTGATCTGGCCGCTGATGTGCAGCAGGCCGTTGGCCTCGACGGCCGGAACATAGGAGGCGACCGGGGCCGCGGGCTGGGGAAGGGTGATGCCGAGCTCGGCAAGGCGCTGATCGATGCTCATGGCGGGGCGATTGGCCCTTGCCCGCGTCTCCGTCAACCCTCGTGCCGGTTGACCGCGAAGCCGCTCCAGCTCTGGCTGACCGGCATCAGTTCGATGGCATTGACGTTGAGGTGCGGCGGCAGGTTGGCGAGCCACCAGAACAAATCAGCATGATCCTCGGCGGTCATCGGCTCCATGCCGGCGTAGAGCGCGTCCGACGCGGCCTGGTCACCGCCGGTGCGGACCAAAGTGAATTCGGTCTCGGCCATGCCCGGCTCGACCGAGGTCACGCGTACGCCGGTGCCGGCGAGGTCGCAACGCAGGTCAAACGAGAATTGGCGGACGAAGGCCTTGGTCCCGGCGTAAACTGCACCGCCCTTGTACGGATAGGTCGCGGCGACCGACGACAGATTGATGATCTGGCCGCGCCGCTCGATCAGCCCGGGAAGCAAGGCCCGGGTCAGGGCCACCAGTCCCGAAACATTGGTGTCGATCACTTCCTCGATGCGATCCCAGTCGGTGTCGGGCAGTGGGCTGGTCGGCGGTGCCAGGCCGGCATTGTTGAGCAGCAAATCCACCTCGCCCCACGGTGGGTTGAGATCGGCCAGGCTTTCGAGCGCGGCACGGTCGCGCATGTCGATTTCCAGCGGCAGAAAGGAGTCGCCCAACTCGTCGGCGAGCTGCCGCAGCCGCTCGGCCCGCCGGCCGGTGCCGATCGCCCGCCAGCCACCGGCGACGAAGCGCCGCGCCGCCGCCTGGCCGAAGCCGGCGGTGGCGCCGGTGATGAGGATGGTCTTGCTCATTGCCCTCCCAACCTGTCGAGAATCCATGTCGTGGCGGCCGGCCAGTCGTCGATCCGCGCATGGGCATGTTCGGCGCTGGGCACCGCCGGCGCAAGCCGAGGCTCGGCGACCATGTGCAGCCGCCAGGTCGCTGGTGCGTGTTTCGCGACCGAGGCGTGATGGACCGGCAAGTCATCGACGAACACCGTGCGCGCAGCCCCGTGCCGGTCGATGATGGCGCGGGCCGGCACGCCCTTGCCGCCCTGGTTGCAGACCACTTCATGGGCGATGCCATGGGCGGCGAGCTGCTCGACCCGCCAGCCATGCGCCTCGTCGCCGAGGTTGGTCAGGATGACGATGTCGGCCACCTCACCGATCCGGCCAAGCGCCTCCAGGGCGCCGGGCACCAGCGTCTGGCGGTGCATCTCGCCGCGGAAGAAATCGGTCAATAGCGGCCACACCCGATCCTCGGCGACGCGCTGGCCGTTACACCGCTCGGTGAGCGCGCCGGCGAAATCGCCGGTCTCGAACGCGAAATCAATGGCATGGGCCTCGCCCAGCCAGTCCTGGAAATGGGCGACCATGTGCAGCAACACTTCGTCGCAGTCGGTGATCAGCAGCGGCCGCCCCATCATTCGAGCTCGGCCTTGGCGCGCAGCAGGTCTTCGGGCCTGGCGCCAATGTCCCCGGCCACGCCAAGCAAATCGGGCTCATGGCCTTCGAGGAAGCCGATGCAGGCGGCCAGCAGCGCCCGGTCGGTCAGGCGCAATCGAATCCCATCTGGAGACAGTCCCGTAAGCGACAGGAACCGTTCCGCCCGCCGCGCGTCGGTCAGCGTCGCCGTAAGCGCGGCCAGCGCAAGCGTCTCCGCGTCATTTGGGTTTGCGCCCGTCATGGCTTAGTCTGCGGCGGGTCCCATGGGGGAAAAGGTTTGGCCAAGATCCTGGTTGTCGAGGACAATGCGCTCAACATCAAGTTGTTCTGCGACTTGCTGGCCGCGCACGGCCACCAGACCGAAGCGGTGCTCGACAGCCGCGACGCGCTGGAGGCGGCGCGCGGATTCAGGCCCGATTTGGTCATCACCGATATCCAGCTGCCCCACGTCAGCGGGCTCGAGCTGATGGAGCTGATCCGCAAGGATGAAGATTTGCGCGACGTGCCGATCATGGCCGTCACTGCTTATTCCGGAGTTGGCGACGACGAGCGAATTCGCGCCGCGGGCGCGCAGGCCTATGTCTCCAAGCCGATTTCCGTGGCCCGCTTCGCCGAGACGGTCGACGAGCTGCTAGCCGGCAAGACGCTGATGGCGCAGCCCGCCCACGAATGATCGTCATGCCGGACCTGATCCGGCATCCGCCTTCATTTCGTTGTGTTTTGCTGAGCTCCGGGTCGCGGCCCGGCGTCAAACGAA
>JAKFFL010000031.1:0-3675 GCA_036675225.1 Sphingomonas sp.
TGAAGCGCAAGCTCGACAAGGTGCCATGAGGGAACGAATGCGAACCAAATATCACACTTTAAGCTCGGCCGCGGCCTTGGGCATTCTCTTGCTCGGCGGTTGCGATGTCGCCACAGCGCCACAGCAGAATTCCGCCGCCGCCACAGCGGAAACCGGCGGCCTCGCCAAGCTCGCGTCGATCCGGATGCAGGCGGACACCAGCTTCCTGACCGACGAGGAGCGGCGGGTCGTCAATCTGCTCAACCAGGCCGCGAACCTGATGAGCGAGATCTACAAGCGCCAGCACACGCCCGGCTATGACGCGCTGCGCGCCCGCATCGTCGAATCCGGCGACAGAGCCCTGCTCGAGCGGTTCGATGCCTTCTTCGGCCCGTGGGACCCGATCGAGGACGGCAAGCCATTCTTCGGCGACACACCCAAGCCGGCCGGGGCGGGCTTCTATCCGGTCGATCTCACCAAGGCCCAGTTCGAGGCGTATCTCAAGGCTCACCCGGATCAGGAGAAGGCGCTCACCAGCCCCTATACGGTCGTCAAGCGCGATGGCGACCGGCTGGTCGCCGTGCCGTATTCGGTCGAGTACCGGCAATGGCTGGAGCCGGCGGCGAAGCTGCTCGAGCAGGCCGCCGCGACCACCACCAACCCCAGCCTGAAAAATTTCCTGACGCTGCGGGCGAAGGCCTTCCGGACCGACGATTATTACGAATCCGAGTTGGCATGGATGGACCTTACGGGCACGCCAATCGAGATCGCGATCGGGCCGTATGAGACTTACACCGACGAATTGTTCGGCCGGAAGACGGCGTTCGAGGCCTTCGTCACCATCCGCAACCCGGCGGAATCGGCCAAGCTCGACAAATACAAGAGCCTGCTGCGCGACATGGAGGCGAATTTGCCTGTCGAGGAGCGCTTCAAGAATTTCCGCCGCGGCTTCGAATCGCCGATCTCGGTAGTCGACCAAATCCATGGCGGCGGCGACAATGTGCCCGGTGTCCAGACGATCGCCTTCAACCTGCCCAACGATGAGCGCGTGCGCGAGGCCAAGGGTGCCAAGAAGGTCATCCTGCAGAATGTGCTCGGCGCCAAGTACGAGCGGATCCTGGCGCCGATGGCGAGCCTGGTGCTGACCCCGGACCAGGCGCGCGACGTCACCCGGCCCTATATGTTCAACGAGACATTGTTCCACGAATTGTCGCACAGCCTCGGGCCGGGATCGATCATTGTCGACGGCCGCCAGACCACGGTCGACAAGGAGTTGAAGGACGTCGGCGCCGGCTTCGAGGAAGCCAAGGCCGACATCATGGGCGCCTGGAACATCCTCTACATGATGAAGCGCGGCCTCTTGCCCGAAGGCGAGGCGCCGCAGATCCGCGCCACCTATGTCGCCGGCTTGTTCCGGGCGATGCGCTTCGGCGTCAACGAGGCGCACGGCCAGGGGGCGGCGATGCAATATCGCTATCTGCGCAACAAGGGCGTGATCGGCTGGGACCGCCAGGCCAAGCGCTTCCGCATCGACCAGGCGCGGTTCGACGCGGCCATCGCCGATCTGATCGGGGAGATCGTCCGGCTGCAGGGCACCGGCGACTATGCCGGCACCAAGGCCTTCCTCGACAAATGGGGCGTGATCGACCCCGAAGCCAAGCAGGTGATCGACAGCCTCGCCCATATCCCGGTCGACATCCGACCCATCTATCCGGACCGCATCTGATGCCATCGAAATTCGCAACCTTTGCCGCCTTGCACGTTCCCGGCGACCCGGTCGTGCTCTACAATATCTGGGACGCGGGCAGCGCCCGGGCGGTTGCGGCGGCGGGCGCCAAGGCGCTGGCGACCGGCAGTCACCCGGTCGGCGATGCCTCCGGCTTCGGCGACGGGCAAAAAGTCCCGCTCGACTTCGTCTTCGCCAATGCGGAGCGGATCATGGCCGCGGCCGATTTACCGCTGACCGTCGATTTCGAGGGCGCCTATGCGGTCGATCCAGAACTCGGCGCCGCCAATGTCGCCGCGCTGGCCGCGACCGGAGTCATCGGCTGCAATTTCGAGGACCAGGTGATCGGCGGCGAGGGCGTCCATCCCTTGAAGGACCAGTGCCGCCGGATCGAGGCGATGCGCAAGGCGGTCGGCGCCGACTTCTTCATCAACGCCCGCACCGATCTGTTCCTCAAGGTGCCCGAGCATGATGCGGCGCTGGTCGACCAGGTCATCGAGCGCGGCAAGGCGTTCGCCGACGCCGGCGCCAGCGGCTTCTTCGTGCCCCGTTTGTCCGACCCGCGTCAGGTGGAGAAAGTGGTCAAGGCGGTGCCGCTGCCGCTCAACCTGATCGCCTTTCCCGGCGCCCCGGCGAAAGCGCTATGGGCGAGCGCCGGCGCCGCCCGCATCAGCCACGGCCCCTTCCCGCACCGCGCCCTGATGGCGAAATTGGAGGAGATGGCGAGGGAAGCGCTCGTTTAAGCGGTTTTGCGGCGCTGCCACGGCCAGCGAAACGCCTTCCCCGACTTGAGGACGCTGCGGCGGAACAGGCCGGCCGAGAAGTGCAGGATCAGCCCCACCCAAAGCGCCTGCCACAGCAAGGCCGCCAGGTGCGGCCATAGCGCCGGCACCTCGGCGGCGCGGCCGAGCATCGCGAAGGGCGAGGACAAGGGGAAGACGGCGGCGGCAATGGCTTCCTGGCTGTCGGGGCTGCCGACCCCGATCGAGGCGAAGCCGAACAACAGAACCTGGGCCATGGTCACCGGCAGCGACAGGGTCTGGACCTCGCGCACCGTCGACGCCTGGGCGCCGATGCCGAGGAACACCGCGCCGATCAGCAAATAGCTCATCGCGAAATAGATCGGCACCAATGCCAGGAACAAGGGCCAGCCAACAGCCGGCGGCGGCAGGCCGGTCAGCCCGCCCTTCGCCCAGAAGGCCAATGCTGCCGCGCCGGCCGACGCCCAGACGACAATGCCGAGCATCGAGATGGCCAGCATGGCGAACAATTTGCCGAGGAAGATGGCATCGACCGGAATCGCCGCGGCGAGGATTTCGATGACCTTGTTCGATTTCTCCTCGATCAATTGCGACAGGACCATGCCGGCGAGCAGGATGGTGAGGAAGAAGAGCAGGATCTGGCCGGCATGCGCGGTCAGGCTGCGGCCGAAGGCGAGCGAGGCGGACGAGCTTTGCGTCAGCGTCACCCGCACCGGCTGGCCCGGCACCAGTGGCAGGACCTGGATGCGGCGGGCTTCGTCGACCAGCAGGCGGACCTGTCGGACCGTGCGCCCGTCGGCGGTGACCGCCCCGGTGAAATGCGGCGCGAACAGCCCGCCTTCGATGACGCCGAGCACCGGGTCGCGGGCCGAGGCCAGCAAGGCGCGCCGCTGGCGGGCGGGGTCGGCGCCCTGGTCATAGCGGCGAAGCTGGATGAGCGGCCGGTCGTCCAGCAACGGCGCCAGCCGCGCACGGGCCGCCTCGAGCAAGGCGAAATCCTGTGCCGAAGTCACCACCGCGACCGTCGGCGGCTTGGCATTATGCTCGATGCGGGCGCCGATGCCGCCGAAGGCCGCGCCCATCAGCACCGGGAACAAGGGGCCGAGCAGGAACAAGAGGAAGGCCTTGCTCATCACGGTTGCCGTGAAGTCGCGACGGGCGATGACATAGGCCGAACGGATCAACCGGCCCGCCTTCATGCCGCTTCAA
>JAKFFL010000159.1:0-3645 GCA_036675225.1 Sphingomonas sp.
CGGGAGGTCATGGCCGACGAGAGCATCGACGCCATCTGGTTCGCGCGCGGCGGCTATGGCTCCAACCGCATCGCCGAGGCGGCGCTGGCCGACATCAGCGTGCCAGCGATGCGCAAGGCTTATCTCGGCTACAGCGATGCCGGCTTCCTGCTCGCCGGGCTACACAAGGCCGGCTGCGAAGTCGCGCACGGGCCGATGCCGCAGGACGTTCTTCGCGATGGTGGCGAAGCGGCGGTCGGACGGACACTGGACTGGCTGCTGAGGCGCGACCCTGCCGCGCTCGAGCCCGGCCTGTCGGGGCCGGCACAAGCCTATAATCTGACCGTGCTGTCGAACTTGCTTGGCACGCCGCTCGAGCCAGACCTGGCGAGGGTCGAGCTCATCGTCGAGGAGGTGTCGGAACATCTCTACAGGATCGACCGGACGCTGTTCCACCTCACCGCCAGCGCCAACGTCCGCCGGGTGCGGCAATTGCGCCTCGGCCAGGTCAGCGACGTGCCCGACAACGACCCGGTTTGGGCCGGCGACGAGGAGGCGATCGTGCGTGATTGGTGCGACCGTGCCGGCATCAAATATGGCGGCCGCGCGGCCATCGGCCACGATGCCGGCAACCGGGTCGTCCCATTTGGCCGCAATTCTTCTTGATTCCCCTCTAGAGAGGCATTGCAAAGCGCCCCGCTTTGCGCTCTATCGTCAGAGAGGAACAACAGGAGGGCCACATGGCAAAAGGGACTGGTCGTAAAGCAGGGGGTGGATTGGCTCGCCCGGTACAGCCGTCGCCGGAATTGGCGGCGATCACCGGAAGCGATCCGCTGCCGCGCAGCCAGGTTGTCTCGAAGGTGTGGGATCACATTCGCAAGAACAACCTGCAAAACCCGCAAAACAAGCGGGAAATCCTGGCTGACGACAAGCTGAAAAAGGTTTTCGGCAAGGACCGCTGCACCATGTTCGAGATGAACAAGCACCTCTCGAACCATCTGAAATAAGTCACGCCTTCGGCGTGCCGAAGAAGGGGCTCGCGGGCGACCGCGGGCCCTTTTCCTTTGAGGCGAGAGAACGACTCGGTTCGGTCGGCGGACCGAATCGGCCGCTCAGCGGCACATCCGCCAGCCGCCGATCCCGCGGTTGGCCTGGTCGAGGTGCAAATGATCGGCGTGGGCTGCGTTGTAATCGGGGGACAGCACGGTTGCGAACAGGCGGCAGGCGCCGTCACGGGCATCGCGGAGGAATGACGCTTCGGGGCTCGGGCGGGGCCAGTGCTGCAGCACGCTGACCCGACGTCCGTCGGCGAGCCGGAAGCCGAGGATGTCGAAGGCGTTGGCGGTCGCATGCTCGCTAAACCGGCCCTCGCCGCGGCCGTAGAGGCGGCGACATGCATAGCTTCCGGCGTGGTCGATCGCCGCGACCGGTGCGCCGAAGTGACGCAGAGCGGCAGGCTGCACGACATCGCGTTCCCACAACGCCAGCGCTGCGGCGACCGGGCAGCTGGTAACCGGGTTCGCGGGCCGGAGAGCGACCGACCGATCGCCTTCGGGCAGCAGGCGCATGCCGTCGTCATAGCCGCAGTCGGCGCCGACGCGCCTTGGCGGCACCGGGCGGTCGGCATCGCCGATGGCGGCGAGAAGAAGCCAGCAGCGCCGTGGGTCATCCGCCAAGGCGGCCAACTTCGGCCCGGTCGCCGGTCCAACCGGATCGTCGAGGTCCAGCCGAGTCCAGGGGAAGTCCTGGCGATGCATGGCGACATAGGCCGCGCCCTCGATGATCGCCACCGCCAGCGCACTGGCGATGACAAAGAACAGGATCGCGGCGCGCATGGGGCCTGAACCATTGGCTCAAACGTCAGTGCCGTCACGCGAGTGAATCGCATGACGTCGATCCTCGCTTGGCGAGGTCGGCCAGCTTTCGGCATTTCTTCGCGCTACTCCATCATCCGGTCCGCCATGCTGGGGGCATGGCGGCTGCGGATGATCGCTTTGCGCCGGCGTCGCTACGCTCGGTGCCTAGACTCAGGCGGCCGGGAAGATTCCCTCGCCGGCGCCTCGGCGGACTTCGGCCAGCGGCTCGCGGGTGACCGGATAGCCAAGCCCCTCGGGAATGAAGAGATGCGGCTCGCCGTCATAGTCGGCGATCCAGGGCGTGATGGTTTCGATCGGATAAGCGAGCGCATCGGCGTGGGCGTCGGCAAGGCTGTCGAGGCGGGCGAGCCGCTCCAAATTGCGGATCGTCGGGAAGATGGCGCTGGCCTCGCCGCGGGCGACGCGGTCGAGGACCTCGCGGGCGCCCAGCCATTCGACCGCCTCGCACTCGCCCGGTTGCGGAACAGGCTGCCACTCGCCGGCGGGCGCAGCGGCGATGAAGAACAAGGTGTCGAAGATACGTGCCTGGTGAAAGGCGGGCTTCCAGCGCGCGAAGGGCGTCAAGGCGTCGATTCGGAGCGACAGGTCGTGCTCCGCGAGCAGGTCGCCGAAGCGCACGCCCTGGTGCAATTCGGCCTGAAGCCCGGTGGCCAGCCTCGGATCGACGTTCGGTTCGATGCCGACGGCGACGCCAGTTTCCTCCAGCGTCTCGCGGATGGCGGCGATACGAGCGGCGGCATCGGGCTCGGGCATCTCGTCGGCGAGCTCGCGGTCGTCGGCGTCGATGCGCCCGCCGGGAAAGACCATGGCGCCGCCGGCAAAGGCCATGCGCGCGGTGCGCTCGACCATCAGCAGCTCGGGCGGACCGCCCGCGCGCTCGCGCAGCACAACCAGGGTCGCGGCGGGGATGGCTTTGTCGGGCATGAGCGCAGCCCTAGTCGCGCGAGGAGCAAAGAAAAAGGCGTTCAGGTGCGAGCGGCGACGGCGAAAGCGGTCACCACTTCTGGCCGGCCCGGCGCGGGTCCAGATTGGCGCGCCGGACCAGGTCGCGGCGCTCGGCAAGCGTATCGAGGGGCGTGTCTCCATCGTCCTCCGCGCCAGCTTCGGGCAGGTCGAACTGGCTGCGAATGAACTGGGCGGAGACGGCCCGGCCGAACAGCCAGCCTTGCGCATCCTGGCAGCCGACTTCGGCGAGGCGCTTGCGGATGCTCTCCGACTCGACGCCTTCGGCCGTGATCGGCACGCACAGCATCTTGCCGAGCGAGGTGATGGTGCGGACGATCGCCTCGCTCTGCTCATTCTCGCCGATCGTCGCGACGAAGCTCTTGTCGATTTTGATGCGGTCGAACGGCAGCGACTGAAGCTGGGTCAAAGAGGCATAGCCGGTCCCGAAGTCGTCCAAGGCAATGGTAATGCCGTTGTTCTTCAGGCTCTTGATGATGGTTGTCGCTTGCTCGGGATTTTCGAGCAGCGAGCCTTCGGTAATCTCGAGCTCGAGCCGCCGCGCGGGAAAGCCGATCTCCGCCAGCAATTTCAGCACGCGTTCCGCAAGCTGCGGATCGCGGAACTGGACCGGCGAAACGTTGACCGCGATTTTCAGGTGCGCGGGCCAGGACCTGGCCTGTTCCAGCGCGCTCTTCATGACGTGCATGGACAAAGGCGCGATGAGCCCGGTGGCTTCGGCGACGGCGATGAAATCATTTGGTTCAACCAATCCCCGGCTAGGGGACTTCCAGCGCGCCAGCACCTCAAACCCGATCGGCTCTCCGGTCGACAGGCAAATCAACGG
>JAKFFL010000127.1:0-20261 GCA_036675225.1 Sphingomonas sp.
GGTGCGGAACCGGCCTCATGGCGGGCGGTTATACATATGGGGTTCAAGCCAGAGAAAAGGGCCAGGAATGCTGAAGGATGTTGGCGTAATCGATAGTAACGTGCCCGAAACAATCGTCGCCTTTGGCAAGCGCCCGGTGCTGATCTGCTTTTCGCACTTGCGGTGGGATTTCGTCTTCCAGCGGCCACAGCATTTGCTCAGCCGCTTCGCCGCCACGCATTCGGTGCATTATTGGGAAGAGCCTTTGTTTGTCCCCGGCCTGGTCCAGCCGCACCTCGAAACCCGCCTCGCCGCCCCCAACCTGGTGATTGTCACCCCGCACCTGGCGGAAGGCTTGCCGGAGGACGTGATCGAGGCGCAGCTCAAGCGCCTGCTCGACAATCATCCCGCCGCCGCCGACCCCGCGGTGCTCTGGTATTACACGCCGATGATGCTGCCCTTCTCGCGGCATCTCGACGCCGACTGCATTGTCTACGACTGCATGGACGAGCTGGCGAACTTCCGTTTCGCCCCGCCGCGCCTGCTCGCCCTCGAAACCGAATTGTTCGAGCGTGCCGATCTGGTCTTCACCGGCGGTTATTCGCTGTACGAGGCCAAACGGTCGCGCCATTCAAACGTCCATCCCTTCCCGTCGTCGGTCGACATCGCCCATTTCGCCCAGGCGCGTGCCGTCCCCACCGCCAATGAGCGACCGACGCTTGGCTTTTACGGCGTGCTCGACGAACGTTTCGACATCGACCTGCTCGGCGACATCGCCGAAGCGCGGCCAGACTGGCGCTTCGTCATGGTCGGCCCGATCGTCAAGATTTCGCCCGACGAGCTGCCGAAGCGCGAGAATATCTCCTATCCGGGGCCCGCAGCCTACGACGAATTGCCGGACGTGCTGGCCGGTTGGGACGTCGCCTTGATGCCGTTCGCGATCAACGACGCGACCAAATTCATCTCGCCGACCAAGACCCCGGAATATCTCGCCGCGGGCAAGCCGGTGGTGTCGGCACCGATCCGCGACGTCATCCGCCATTACGGCCGCCTTGAGGCCGTCCGCATCGCCGCCAACGCCGATGAGTTCGTCGAGGGCTGCGAGGTGGCGCTCAAGCTCGCGGCCAGCGACGGCGACTGGCTTGGCGAGGTCGACCAGGCCTTGTCGTCGATGAGCTGGGCGATCACCCAGCGCCGCATGGCCGGGCTGATCGACGAGGCGGTCGAGGCCAACCAGGGCGCGGCCGTATCGGCCGGGGCGCGCGCGTGATGGCCGCGCCCGCCCACCGCTATGATTATCTGATCGTCGGCTGCGGCTTCGCCGGCTCGGTGCTCGCCGAGCGGCTGGCGAGCCAGCACGGCGCCCGCATCCTGATGATCGACAAGCGCGACCATGTCGGCGGCAATGCCTATGACGAGAAGGACGCCGCCGGAATCCTCATCCACCGCTACGGCCCGCACATCTTCCACACCAACAGCGACGAGGTGTTCGCTTATTTGTCGCGCTTCACCGGCTGGCGGCCCTACGAGCATCGCGTGCTGGCCACCGTCCGCGACCAGTTGGTGCCGATCCCGATCAACCGCACGACCTTGAACGACCTGTTCGGCGCCGGGCTGAAGACCGACGAGGACGCCGCCCAGTTCCTCGCCGCCCGCGCCGAGCCGGTGGCCGACATCCAAACCTCGGAGGACGTCGTCATCAACGCCGTCGGCCGCGAGCTCTACGAGATGTTCTTCCAGGGCTACACGCGCAAGCAATGGGGTCTGGACCCCAGCGAGCTCGACAAGTCGGTCACCGCCCGCATCCCGACCCGGACCAACACCGACGATCGCTATTTCACCGACAAGCACCAGGCGATGCCGGCGGACGGCTACACCGAGATGTTCTTGGCGATGCTGGACAACCCGCTGATCACGGTGGCGCTCGGGGTCGATTACCAGGACGTCAAACATGAGATCGATGCCGCCCACACCATCTACAGCGGCCCGATCGACGAATATTTCGGCTGGCGCTTCGGCAAATTGCCCTATCGCTCGCTGCGCTTCGTCCATTCGACTATCGATGCCGAGCGCTTCCAGCCGGTCGGCACCGTCAATTACCCGAGCGAGGACGTGCCCTACACGCGCATCAGCGAGTATAAGCATCTGACCGGCCAGGATCACCGCCAGACCAGCATCACGCTCGAATATCCCTCCGCCGAGGGCGATCCTTATTATCCGGTGCCGCGCGCGGAGAATCAGGCGCTCTACAAGCGCTACGAGGCGCTGGCCGACGCGACCCGGGGCGTGACCTTCGTCGGGCGCCTGGCGACCTATCGGTACTACAATATGGACCAGATCGTCGGCCAGGCCCTGAGCACGTTCCGGCGTCTGGACGCCGCCCGCCGCGCCAGGCAGATCGAGAAGGAGGCGCCGCCGGTCGCGGTCGCGGCGGAATAGGATTCATGCGCTGACAAACAATGTTGCCCGCGATCCTGATTTCCTGACCGGCGAAAATTCGCCTTCGCTTCCCGCGCCAATAGCGCGCAGCTACGTCAATCCCGTCCTCGACGCGGACTTTCCAGATCCGTCGGTGATCCTCGCTCCCGATGGATGCTATTATGCCTATGCGACGCAGACGCTGCGCGACGGCGCCTGGGTCAACATCCAGGTCGCGCGCTCCGCCGATCTGGTCGACTGGCACCATCTGGGCGATGCGCTTCCGGAAAAGCCGAACTGGGCGCGGCAGACGCAGGACCTCTGGGCGCCTTATGTGGTTCGCGATGGCGACCGCTACCTCATGTATTATTCGGCGACGCCCGATTTGTGCGACGAGCCCGAGCGCGGGCATTGCCTGGCCATCGCCATCGCCGAGTCACCGGCTGGGCCGTTCGTCGACATCGGCCTGCCGCTGCTGCTCGGCATTGGCTTTGAGTATATCGACCCGATGGCCTTCGACGACCCGGTCAGCGGCAAGAAGTATTTGTATTGGGGATCGGGATTCCAGCCAATCAAGGTCCAGGAGCTGGCCGAGGATCGCATGGCTTTCGCGCCCGGCAGCGAACCGATCGACCTGATATGGCCCAATCCCGTCAAGGGTGCCTTCCCGCGGCTGGTCGAGGCCGCCTGGGTCATCCACCACGACGAACATTATTACCTGTTCTACTCGGGCGACAATTGCTGCGGGCCCCACGCCGAATATGGCGTGATGGTCGCCCGGTCTCGCGCGCCGACCGGGCCGTTCGAGACTCTCGAGGAGGCGCGCGGCGTGCCGCACAGCCTGATGCTGTTCAGGAGCGAGCGCTGGCTGGCGCCCGGGCACAATGCAATCCTGGCCGACAAGGCTGGCGAGACCTGGATCATCTATCATGCGATCGATGTGAACCGGCCGCGCCAGCGGCAGGAGGATGAGGTCAACAGCCGCCGGATCCTGCTCATCGACCGCATCGAATGGCGCGATGGCTGGCCGTTCGTCGGCACGCCGTCCGAAACGCCCAGGACGGCGCCGATCGTCTAGCTCAACGCGCGATCCGTAGCCGGCGGGATTTCGCTTCGCTCGTCTTGTCGAGGCCGAAGATCGCACGCTGCCGATCCAATTCCTCACGGAGCGGCTCGTAGACTCTCCGCGTCCCATTCGACCCGATGGTCGAAAGCAAGCCGACCTCACAATGCCGGCCATTGTCCCAGCCGGGATAAGCGGTGACCGGATACAGGCACAGGCCTTCGATCGCCGCCCCCCGAGCCCGGGCGTCACGTACTTCGTCGCAGACATAGTGCAGCCAGGCCGGTCGGCCCGAGCCTTCGGCGCCGGTTTCCGCGATCAGCAAGGGCTTGCCGTAACGCTCCGCGACCTCGACCAGCATGTCGGCGAGCGGCCGGTACTCGTGGTGGCCCATTGGGATCGTCGGACCTTTGTAATACCATTGGTTGTGCGGGTAGAAATTCCACCCGACGACATCGACCAGCGAGGGATCACCGCCGAGCTCGGGCCTGTCCAATCCCATGATCCAGTCATAAGCCTCGTACATGCCCCGGAGGTTCTGCTCGGCGGCGCGAATGGTCTGTCGGCGACGGTCGTGCGGGGCGATGTGAATCAAGGGCTCTGCCCAGACGATTGTCGTCTCGGGCCATTGCGCGCGGATCGCCCGTGCCGCGCCGATCGCCGTTCTGACTAGCTGCTGCTTGAACCAGCTCCTTTGTTTCGGGCCGACTTGCGGGAAATAGCCGACGTCGACTGCCCAGGACAGGAAGTTGATCTCGTTCAACGGGCAGACCATGGGCGGCCGGCCGCTGACCGACTGTTGGACCTCCAGGGCGGCGAGCGCAAAGTCGGTGAAGCGCTTGGGGAAGTCCGGCGCCGCCTGGTCGACATGATCGGGCGAGCCGTAGTGGAACAGGTCCCAGATGACCTCGAGGCCCATAAGCTCTGCCGCTTCGAGCGCCGGCAGCCAGCTCGACCAGTCATATCGTCCTGGCGATGTCTCGATCAGATGCCATCGCAGCCCGTCGCGAAGGGTCCTCAGCCCAAGCTCGGCGCATTGACGATAGTCGGACGCAACGTGCCGGCCATGCCCGGTCGCCCGGATCAAATCGAGGCGAACGCCATCGCGCCGGCGATGCGACGAACATTCGAAGCCGGCCTGGAAGAAGCTGGCGAAAGTCTGGCCTGTTGGCTTGCCCATCACCGCCACCAATGCGCGAAAGCCAAAATCGGGTCCCTTCCGGCTCTGGAACGACGAGGCGTCCTCCTATCATGCCGCTGGCCGGCGCGTTGAACAAATCCGGCGATTGGTGCTTTGTCCCCGCGCGAAGGAGCAAAGCCGATGCGTCAGAATTGGCCGCAGCGCCTGTGGCTGGTCCGCCACGGCCAGAGCCAGGGCAACGTCGCCCGCGACGCCGCCAATGCCGCCGGGCACAGCGTCATCGACCTCGCCATGCGCGATGTCGACGTGCCCTTGTCGGGGCTTGGCGAGCGCCAGGCGATGGCCGCCGGCAAATGGTTCGCCGATCTGCCGCAGGACGAACGGCCCGAGGTCGTCCTGTCGTCGCCCTATCTGCGCGCCCGCCAGACGGCGACCGCGATCTGCGATGCCGGGGCGCTGGCCGGCGACAAGGCCAAGTCGGTGATCGACGAGCGGCTGCGCGAACGCGAGTTCGGTGTCTTCGACGGGCTCACCACCCGCGGCATCCGCGAGAAGTATCCCGAGGAAGCCGCCCATCGCGCCAAGATGGGCAAATTCTACCACCGGCCGCCCGGCGGCGAGAGCTGGGCCGACGTCATCCTGCGCCTGCGCAGCGCCCTCAACACGATCAACTTGCTCTATGCCGACCGCCGCGTGGTCATCGTCTGCCACCAGGTGGTGGTCCTGTGCATGCGCTACATCCTCGAAGAACTGGACGAGGCCGGCATATTGGCGATCGACAAGGCCGCCGAGGTCCTCAACTGCGGCGTCTGCGCCTATGAGTTCGAGCGCGGCGATAATGAATTGTGCGTGCCCCGGCTGGTGCTGTGGAACCATGGCGCCCCGCTCGACGAGGGCGAGCCACAGACCGCCGAGCCGGACGGCATGATCGGCACAAGATGAAGCCGCGCCCGCTGACCCGCGCCGAGCTCGACCGGCATCCGCTGCCGCCGGTCGTGGCGGCCAACAAGGACGCCCACGGCCGACTTCTGATCGTCGGCGGCACGCGGCGGACGCCGGGCTCGGTCGTCATTGCCGCGATCGCGGCGATGCGCGCGGGGAGCGGCAAGGTCAGCATCGCCACCATCGACAGCATGGCGCCGCATGTCGCCATGGCGATAACCGAGGCGCTGGTCATCGGCCTTCCCGAAGGGCGCGACGGCGGCCCCGCCCGCTCTTCGATTCGCGCGATCATCGAGCTAGTGGCCGATGTCGACGCGGTCGTGGCCGGGCCTGGCTTGCAGGTGAGCAAAACCTGCTCAGCGCTCGCCGGGCGCCTGCTCGACCAGGGACTCGACCGCCTCGCACTCGACGCTGGCATGCTTTACTCGCTGCCGCCGCATGACCAGGCCGCGCGCGACGCGGCGGCGCCCATCCTCCTGCCCCACAATCGCGAGATGGCGGCGCTGATCGGCTGCGATCCGGAGGACATCACACGCGACCCGCTGGGCTGTGGCCGCCGTTGCTCCGAACGCTATGGCGCGCTGACCCTGGTCAAGGGCACGCAGAGCCATGTCGTCACGCCCGATGGCCGCGCCTGGAAATACCGCGGCGGCGGTCCCGGCCTCGGCGTTTCCGGTTCGGGCGACGCGCTCGCCGGCATCCTCGGCGGCCTGCTGGCGCGCGGCGCCGAGCCGCTCGCCGCCTTGCTGTGGGCGGTATGGCTGCATGGCGAGGCCGGCGCGGCTTTGTCCCGCAAGATCGGTCAGGTCGGCTTCCTCGCCCGCGAGATTCCGGCGGAAGTCCCGGCCCTGCTGCCCGGCTAGGCCTCGGTCGCCCCCGAATGGCTGTCGAGCTCGTCGCCCTTGAGGCGGACGACGTGGATGACGTTGGTCGATCCCGACACCCCGAACGGCACGCCCGCCATGATCACTAGCTGATCGTCGGCGCCGGCGATCTGGTGCCTGAGCGCCATCCGCCGCGCCTTGCCGACCATTTCCTCGAAATTGGTGACGTCGCGGGTGGTGACGGCGTGCACGCCCCATTGCAGGCCGAGCCGCCGGGCGACGGTGCGGCTGGCGGTCATCACGAGGATCGGCACCGTCGGCCGCTCGCGGGCGATGCGCCGCGCCGTCGAGCCCGAGCTGGTGTAGCAGACCATCGCCTTGGCCGAGACGATGTCGGCAATATGCTTGGCCGATGACGACAGCGCGTCGGCGGTCGTGGCATCGACGGGGGTCGTCGTGAAATGGACTCGCGCCGGATAGATGGGGTCGCTCTCGGCGCTGACGGCGATGCGGTCCATCATCGCCACCGCCTCGCACGGATAATCGCCCGCCGCGCTCTCGGCCGACAGCATGACCGCGTCGGCGCCGTCATAAATCGCGGTGGCGACATCGCTGACCTCGGCCCGGGTCGGGCTTGGCGAATGGATCATCGACTCCAGCATCTGCGTCGCCACCACCACCGGCTTGCCCAATTGGCGGGCGGCGGCGACGATCTTGTTTTGCAGCGGCGGCACGCTTTCCGGCGGCAGCTCGACGCCAAGGTCGCCGCGCGCGACCATCACCGCGTCGGCCAGCTCGAGGATCGCGTCCAAGCGCTCGATCGCCGCCGGCTTCTCGATCTTGGCGAGCAAGGCGGCGCGATCGCCGATCAGGGCGCGCGCTTCGGCGACGTCCTCGGGCCGCTGAACGAACGACAGAGCGATCCAGTCCGCGCCCTGGTCGAGCGCGAAGGCGAGGTCGCTCCTGTCCTTGTCCGTCAGCGCCGGGATCGGCACCACCACGTCGGGCACATTGACGCCCTTGTTGTCGGAGACTTTGCCCCCGACCTCGACGATGGCGTCGATCCGCGCGGCTGTCGCCGAGGCGATGCGCAGGCGTACCTTGCCATCGTCGATCAGCAGCCGGTCGCCGGCATGGACGGCCTCGAACAGCTCGGGGTGCGGCAGCTCGACTCGGGTCGCATCGCCCGGCGCCGGGTCGCGGTCGAGCCGAAAGGATCCGCCCGCTTCCAGCATTGCCGCGCCGCCATCGAAATTGCCGACCCTGAGCTTGGGCCCCTGCAGGTCGAACAAGATGGTCGAGGGCCGCCCCTGCTCCTCCTCGAGCGCGCGGATCGCCGTCACCAGCGCCGCTTTGTCCTGCTGCTCGCCGTGGCTCATATTGATTCGGAAGGCGTCGGCGCCGGCCTCGCTCAGCTTGCGGATCATCTCCGGGCTGGCGCTGGCCGGGCCAAGCGTGGCCAGGATGCGCACCTTGCGGTCGCGAGGCTTGATGGTGGTCGTCACGCCGGGCTGCATAGCCGTTCGGGCCAGTCATTCAACCGCTTGAGGCTGGCGCGGCGGTCGCCTAAGGCCGCGTCAAATCACGCAAGAATTGGAGTGGAAACATGGCGGACGGCACCGTCGCGGCGGATCAGCTACGGCTGTTTATCGAGCGGATCGAGCGGCTTGAGGAGGAGAAGAAGGGCATCGCGGACGACATTCGCGATGTCTATGCGGAGGCCAAGTCGAACGGCTACGACACCAAGACGATGCGGTCCGTCGTCCGCCTGCGCCGGCTGGAAACGCATACCCGCCAGGAAATGGACGCGCTGCTCGAAACCTATCGCGCCGCGCTCGGCCTGGCGTAAGAAGGTCCAAAGGACGGGGGTCTTGGGACCCCCAAAAAGTATCACTTTTTGGGGATAAGATGGCAGGTCACAGCAAATTCAAGAACATCATGCATCGCAAGGGCGCGCAGGATAAGAAGCGCTCGGCGATCTTCTCCAAGCTCAGCCGTGAAATCACCGTCGCGGCGAAGATGGGGCTGCCGGACCCGGACATGAACGCCCGCCTGCGCGCCGCTGTGCTCGCCGCCAAGGCGCAGTCGATGCCCAAGGACAATATCCAGCGTTCGATCGACAAGGCCGCGGCCGGCGATGCCGAGAATTACGAGGAAGTGCGCTACGAAGGTTTCGGCCCGGGCGGCGTCTCGCTGATCGTCGAAGCGCTGACCGACAACCGCAACCGCACCGCCACCAACGTCCGCACCGCATTTTCCAAGAACGGCGGCAATCTGGGCGCCAGCGGCAGCGTCAGCCACGGCTTCGAACGCATGGGCCTGATCGAATATAGCGCCGCCGCCGGCGATGCCGACACGGTGCTGGAAGCCGCGATCGACGCCGGCGCCGACGACGTCGAGAGCGACGAGGATGGCCACGAGATCTGGACGACGGTGGATTCGCTGCACACGGTCGCCCGCGCGCTCGAAGCCGCGCTCGGCGAGCTGGAATCGGCCAAGCTCGCCTGGAAGCCGGCCAACGAAATCGAAGTCCGCGGCGACGACGCCGCCACCCTGATGAAGCTGATCGACGCGCTAGAGGAGGATGACGACGTCCAGACCGTGTCGGGCAATTTCCTGGTGCCCGACGAGGAATTGGAGCGGCTGGCCTGAACTGGGGCCGAGCCTGGATTGTGGTGGCGATCGGCGTCGTACTGGTCACCGCGTCCATCATATTGCTCGGCATGTTTTCAATGGGCGACCCATGATCATCCTCGGCCTCGACCCTGGCCTCGGCACCACCGGCTGGGGCCTGATCCGCGCCGAAGGCAATCGCCTCTCCCACCTCGCCAACGGCCAATTGAAGACCCGCACCGCCGAGCCGCTGCCCTATCGCCTCGCCGACCTCGCCCGCCAGCTCGAGGCTCTGCTCGCCGAGCACCGGCCGCAAGCCGCCGCGGTCGAGGAAATGTTCGTCAACAAGAACCCGCAATCGACCCTCAAGCTCGGCCAGGCGCGCGGCGTCGTGCTGATGACCGCCGCCCGCTCCGGCCTCACCGTCGGCGAATATGCGGCGCGGCTCGTGAAGAAAGCCGTGGTCGGCGTCGGCAATGCCGAAAAGACCCAGGTCCATGCCATGGTCCAGCGCCTCCTCCCCGGCGCCGCCATCGCCGGCCCCGACGCCGCCGACGCGCTGGCGGTGGCGATCACGCATGCGCATCACTTGGCTTCGGCCAAAACCACCCAAGTCCGTTCGCCCTGAGTCCTGTCGAAGGGCTGTTTTTCTCTTTTCACGGTTGAAGAAAGGACAGGGCTTCGACAAGCTCAGCCCGAAAGGTTGGGGGACTAACAATTGATCGCTAGACTCACCGGAATCCTTGCCGAAACCAGCGCCGACGGCGCGGTGATCGATGTCGGCGGGGTCGGCTATCAGGTGCTGGCCAGCGCGCGCACCCTGGACGCCCTCGGCCCGGTCGGCGGCGAGGTGCTGCTGCTCACTGAATTGCAAGTCCGCGAAGATGGCTGGACCCTGTTCGGCTTCGGCACGGCCGGCGAGCGCGAGACCTTCCGCATCCTGACCAGCGTCCAGGGCGTCGGCGGCCGCGTCGCCTTGGCCATCCTCTCCACCTTCACTCCCGACGACCTCGCCCGCGCCGTCTCGACCGGCGACAAGGCGATGATTGCCCGCGCCAACGGAGTCGGCCCCAAATTGGCCGCCCGCATCGCCAATGAGCTGCAGGGCAAGCTCGGCGCCCCCGGCCTCGCCGGCGCCGCTGGCGGTCCGCTTCCCCGTGCAGGCGCCGCCGCCGACGCCATGTCCGCCCTCGCCAACCTCGGCTTCAAGCCCGCCGAAGCCAGCGCCGCGGTGGCAGCGGCCAATGAGGAGCTCGGACCGGAGGCGACGCTGGATGCGCTGGTGCGGCTGGCGCTGAGGAAAGCGGCGAGGTGAGCCGCAAGGGGTGCTTGATAGCCATCGGCCTTTTGGCGATCGGAGTAGTCGCTCTGGTCCTATGGGTTAGGTACGGAGGGTTCTGGGACATTGACGCCTGCCTCGATTCCGGTGGCGCGTGGGACTACGAAATGAGAGTTTGTCGTCACTGATGGCCACTGACCCCGCCCGCATCACCACGCCCGAGCGCACCGCCGAGGACGCCGACGCCGCGCTTCGCCCCAAGACGCTCGACGAGTTCATCGGCCAGAAGGCGGCGCGCGAGAATCTGCGGGTGTTCGTCACGGCGGCGAAAAGCCGCGGCGAGGCGCTCGACCATGTCCTGCTGCACGGGCCGCCCGGCCTCGGCAAGACGACGCTCGCCGGAATCCTCGCCCGCGAGATGGGGGTCGGCTTCCGCGCCACCTCCGGCCCGGTGATCGCCAAGTCCGGTGACCTCGCCGCGCTGCTCACCAATCTCGAGGATGGCGATGTCCTGTTCATCGACGAGATCCACCGCCTCAATCCGGCCGTAGAGGAAGTGCTTTACCCGGCGATGGAGGACCGTGCGTTGGACCTGATGATCGGCGAGGGCCCCTCGGCGCGCTCGGTCCGCATCGATCTGCCGCGCTTCACTTTGATCGGCGCCACCACCCGCCAGGGCCTGCTGACGACGCCCTTGCGCGACCGCTTCGGCATCCCGGTGCGGCTCAATTTCTATACGGTCGAGGAATTGGAGCAGGTTGTCCGCCGCGCCGCCCGGCTGCTCAATGCCCCGACCACCACCGAAGGCGAGCATGAGATCGCCCGGCGCTCGCGCGGCACCCCGCGCATTTCCGGCCGGCTGCTCCGCCGGGTTCGCGACTTCGCACACGCTGCTGGCAGCGACACCATCGACGCCACCGTCGCCGACCGCGCCTTGGACCGGCTGGAAATCGACGGCCTCGGCCTCGATGCCATGGACCGGCGCTATCTGACCATGATCGCCGATCTGTACGGCGGCGGGCCGGTCGGAATCGAGACTCTGGCGGCCGGCCTCAGCGAGCCGCGCGACACCATCGAGGACGTCATCGAGCCGTTCCTCATTCAGCTTGGTCTCATCGCCCGCACGGCACGCGGGCGCTGCCTGAACGGCCGCGGCTGGAAGCATTTGGGCCTCAATCCGCCACCGACGGCGCAAACCGGTTTGTTCGATTCCGACGGAGTAAAATGATGCGTTTCGTGTTTGCGGCGGCCTTGTCCGTCGCCGTCGCTACCTCAGCCGCCGCCCAGCCCGCGAATCCCGTAAGGCCTGCCCCGGCGAAGGCCGGGGTCGATTATGCCAAAGACGCCAATTGGCTATGCCTGCCGGGCCGGGCCGATATTTGCGCGACACCGCTGCTGACAACGGCGGTCAATGCCAACGGCTACGGCAAGCGATCCAACGCCAGCCCCGCTGAAGAGCCGCCTATCGACTGCTTCTACGTCTATCCGACCGTGTCGCGCGATGCCGGGCTCAACAGCGACCTTACCATGTCGGAGGAAGTCGGCGCGGCGCTCGCCCAGGCGGCGCGCTTCTCTTCGGTCTGCAAGGTCCATGCGCCCAAATATCGGCAGATGACGGTTGGCGCGATCGTCGCCTTCGCCGCCGGCCAGGACGTCACCGGCGCCGCTGTCCAGGCCTATGGCGACGTGCTTGCCGCCTGGCGCGATTTCCTCGCCACTCGCAACCAGAATCGTCCGTTCGTGCTAATCGGCCACAGCCAGGGGACTTTGCACCTCATCCAGCTCATCGCCCGCGAAATCGAGACCAACCCGGCGCTGGCCAGGCGCATGAAGCTCGCGATCCTGCCCGGCTTCAACGTCCTGGTCCCACAGGGCAAATTGGTCGGCGGGGATTTCAAGTCGACACCGCTCTGCTCGAAACCCGGCGAAACCGGCTGCGTCATCGCCTGGACCAGCTTCCGCGAGAATAACGTCCCGCCGCCAGGCGCCATCTTCGGCATTGCCAGCAAGCCCGGCATGACCATCGCCTGCGTCAACCCGGCGAAGCCCGGCGCCAGTGGCTGGGTCAGCGTGGATTCCTATTGGCCGGCCAAGTCGGGCTACCCGGTCCCCGGCGGCCCGATCGCCTGGTCGAGCGAGGGCGAGCCGCCAACGCCGTGGGTGAACGTCGAGGGCCTCAATGCCGCCCGCTGCGTCAACGATGGCCCGCGCGGCTATCTGTCAGTGCGGACCAAGGCCGATCCGAAAGACAGGCGCACCGACCGTATCGGCGGAGAAGTCGGCATCGGCGGCCTGTTCATCCCCGGCTGGGGCATGCACCTCGCCGACATGAGCCTGGTGCAAGGCGACCTCATCCGCTTGGTCGGGGAAATGGGCGCATCCCGCCGCTAGCGGTTTGACCCTTCGACTCCCGGCCCGCTAAGGCCCCGGGCATGACGTCATTGGACCTCGACACACCCTATCGCGGCGGCTTCGTCGGCCGCGAGCACCGTTTCGCGCTGACCGTCTATTTCGAGGACACGGATACCGCCGGCATCGTCTATTACGCCAATTATCTGAAGTTCATGGAGCGGGCGCGCTCCGACATGATCCGCGCCGTCGGCATCGACCAGCGCGCCGCCAAGGAAGCCGGTGAGGGCGTTTATGCCGTCGCCGAAGTCGCCATCCGCTACCTGCGGCCGGCGAAGCTTGGCGACGACCTCCTGGTCCTCTCGACCGTCGAGCAGGTCCGCGCCGCCAGCGTCCTCATTCATCAGCGAGTCATGCGCGGGTCCGAACAATTGACCGATGCCCGCGTCACCGCTGCCTTCCTCGACCCCGGCGACCGGCCGAAGCGCCAGCCGCGTGAATGGGTCGAAACCTTCAAGAAAATCAGCGAGGGCTAATGCCTGAAATCACCACCAGCGGCGACTTGATGTCGCCTCTGACCCTGTTCCTGCAAGCGGATGCGGTCGTGAAATTGGTCATGCTCGGCCTGCTGCTGGCCAGCATCTGGACCTGGGCGATCATCTTCACCCACGCTTTGCGCCTGCGCCGCATCAACCGGGCAACCGAGAAATTCGAGGCGGATTTCTGGGCGGCCGACGACATTGACGCCTTCCATGCCAGGCGCGGCAGTGAAAAATTGCCGAGCGCGGTCATTCTCACCGCCGGGCTCGACGAGTGGCGGCGCTCGACCCGGGCCGGCAAGATCGACCGGTCCGGCACCCGCGAGCGGCTGGCGACGCGGATGAACGCCGCCGTCGCCTCCGAGCTCGACCGCTTGTCGGACCGCTTGAACGTCCTCGCCACCGTCGGCGCGGTCGCCCCGTTCGTCGGGCTGTTCGGCACGGTGTGGGGCATCATGCGCGCTTTCACCGCCATCGCCGATGCCAACAATACCTCGCTGGCGGTCGTCGCGCCGGGCATTGCCGAAGCCCTGTTCGCCACCGCCATCGGCCTGTTCGCGGCAATTCCGGCGGTCATCGCCTACAACCGCCTGACCCATGGCCTCGATCGGCTCGAGGCCCGCCTCGGCCGCTTTGCCGACCGCTTCCACGCCACCCTGAGCCGGGAATTGGAGGTCGAAGCCTAGTGGCGGCGTCGCTTCCTTCGAAGGGCCGCGGCCGCAAGCGCCGAGCGCCGATGTCGGAGATCAACGTCACCCCGCTCGTCGACGTCATGCTGGTGCTGCTGATCATCTTCATGATCACCGCGCCGCTGCTGGTCGCCGGCGTCCCCGTCGACCTGCCCGAAAGCCGCGCCGGCGCGCTCGACCAGCAGGCGAAGCCGGTGCAGATCGCGCTCGACGGCAATGGCGGCCTTTATATCGACGACGTCGCCGTGAACGACGGCCAGCTTGCCAGCCGTCTCGCCGCCATCGCCGCCGAGCCGGCTCCGCCAGAAGGCCGCCGCATCTATCTGCGCGCCGACAAAAGCCTCGATTACGGCCGGGTAATGCGCGTCATGGGCGAATTGAACCGCGCCGGCCTCAACCGCGTCGCGCTGGTCTCGGTCGGCGAGGAGCGGCAATGAGCCTCGACCGCGCCGAGCTGGCTGGGACGGGCGCCGCGTTCGTCTTCCATGTCGCGCTGATCGCGGCGCTGTCGATGAGCCTCGCCTCTGTCAAGCACGCGGCCGAGCCGCCGGCGATGGAGGTCGAGCTGGTCGACGAGGTCGGCCTGCAGTCCGCCGCACCCGAACCAATGGCGGCGGCGCCGGCGAGCCAGGCGCCGGAAATCGGCGAAGCGATCGATCCGGCGCCATCACCCCGGGTCGAGGCCGCGTCGCCGACGCCCTCGATCAGGCCCGCTCCGCCCAGACCGCCGACAGCGGCGCCGAGCAAGCCGGCACCGCGCGTCTCTCGCATCGGCGACGATTTCCTCAAGGGCATCGAGGATTCGTCCGCCGACGATCGTCCGTCGAAGCCTGCCGCCCGGTTCGATGCCCAGGCCCAGGCGAATGTAGGCCGCCTGATCGCCGACCAGATCCGTCCCTGCGCGCTGCGCCAGCGCGAGCTCGGTCCGGGCGCCAACCGCATCCAGGTCACCCTCAACCTGCAGCTGTTCCCCAGCGGGCGGCTGAAGCGCAGCCCGACCGTGGTGCGGGTAACCGGTGATGACGACGAGAATGCGCAATATGTCGATTTGGTCGTCAACCAGGCGATCGCCTCCTACCGCCAATGCTCGCCGCTCCGCCTCCCCGCCGAGCTCTACCAGACCCCGCAGGGGGGCTGGTCCAACATCAACATGAAGTACCGGGTGCCATGATGAAAATGATTGTGAAGACCATGTTCGCGACCGCCCTGCTGCTGGCGACCGCCGCCGCGGCCCAGGAACCGCCGCCGGTCGAGGTCGACATCGTCGGCGGCGGCGTCAAGTCGGCGATCACCATCGCCGTACCCGCCATGCCGGGCGGGGCCGTCGGCCGCGACATCGCTTCGGTCATTGCCTCCGACCTGCGCTCGACCGGTTTGTTTACGCCGATCGGCCCCGGCGGCATTCCCGGTTATCCACAAGAGCAGGCCGCGGCGCCGGCGTTCGGCGAATGGCGGGCGGCCGGCGCCTCGGCTTTGGTCAGCGGCTATGTCGACCAACGCCCCGACGGCCGAATGACGGTCGCCTGTTATCTGCACGATGTCACCGCCGGCCGAGCGCTCGGCAACCAGGGTTTCACGGTCACGGCGGCGGACTGGCGCCGGGCGGCGCATAAGTGCGCCGACCTCGTCTATTCACGCCTGTCGGGCCAAGGCGCCTTCCTCGACACGCGCATCGTCTATGTCGCCGAAAGCGGGCCAAAGACCAACCGCACCAAGCGCATCGCGATCATGGATTCGGACGGGTCCAACCACCGCTACCTGACCGCCGGCAAGGCGACCGTGACCATGCCCCGCTTCTCCCCGCGCGGCGACCGATTGGTCTATACGGGCACGCTGGCTCGCAAGCCCAGGGTCTTCGTCCTCGACATCGCCTCGGGCCGCGAGCGGCTGCTGGTGCCGGGCGGGCAAATTACTTTCGCCCCGCGTTTCTCGCCCGATGGGCGGCGGATCGTCTTTTCCTGGGCCAACAACGGCAACACCGACATCTATGTCGTCAATGCCAACGGCGGCACGCCGGAGCGGCTGACCAGCGCGCCCGGCGCCGACACGTCGCCCAGCTACTCGCCCGACGGGCGCCGAATCGTCTTCGAAAGCGACCGTTCGGGCGCCCAGCAGCTCTACGTCATGAACGCCGATGGCTCGGGCCAGCGGCGGATCAGCTTCGGCCCCGGCCGCTACGCCTCGCCGGTGTGGAGCCCGAGCGGCGACCTGATCGCTTTCACCCGCATCGCCGGCAGCTTCAACATCGGCGTCATGAGCGCATCCGGCGGCGGCGCCCGAATTCTCACCAACGGCTGGCAGGACGAGGGGCCGAGCTGGGCCCCCAACGGCCAGTTCGTCATGTTCAATCGAATTGCGCGCGGCGGCGGCTCCACCCTCTATGCCGTGCCGATCGACGGCGGCCCGGCCCGCCGCATGCCAACCCCGCAAGGCGGGTCAGACCCCAGCTGGTCGCCGCTGCAAAACTGAAGTTCAAACCCCAAGGAGAAGAAAATGCGCAAGTCACTCATTCTCGGCATCGCCGCCATTACCATCGTCGCATCCGGCTGCGCCCGGCGGACGCCGCCCCCCGAAGTCGCCCCGCCGATCACCGAAGTCGATCCCGGCACCGGCGAAACCGTCGCGCCCGGCGACGTCGAGCTGACCGAGCTTCCTGCCCAGCAGGCCGACCTCGTCGCCAAGGCCGGATCGGACACGATCTATTTCGGCACCGACGAATATGCGCTGGATGAAGCGTCGCGGGCGACACTAGCGGCGCAGGCCCGCTGGCTGCTCGACAACCCCAACGTCCGCGCCTCGATCGAGGGGCATGCGGACGAGCGCGGCACGCGCGAATATAATCTGGCGCTTGGCGAGCGCCGGGCCAATTCGGCGCGCGATTTCATGGTTTCGCAGGGGGTTCCGACCAGCCGCCTGCTGGTCACCAGCTGGGGCAAGGAGCGGCCGGTGGCCACCGGTTCGAACGAGGAAGCGTGGGCCCAGAACCGCCGGGCAGTAACGGTGCTCGTCAGATGACGGTAGGGCTGCCCGTCACCTGACGAGCACGGTCCGCTAAATCACGCCGCGTAGCGCTGGGTGCCGGTGGCGCCCAGCCAGGCGCGGGCCTGGCGCTGCGCCTCGGCGATCTCGCGAGCGGTCATCTCGACGCTGATCTCGGCGCGACAATGCTGCGACCTTGTGTCGCCTGACAAAGCCGCCAGGTTGAACCATTTGTGCGCCTCGATGAGATCGACGGCGATGCCGCCGCGCCCGGTCGAAAAAGTCACGCCAAGCTCGTACAAGGCCTGGACGTTGCCGCGGGCCGCATCGGCGAGCCGGCTGTGGAGCAGGAATTCGGCACTCTTCTGACTGATCGCCATGTTGAACTGTCCCCTGTTCGTCGTTGGGAGCAATTCACCAGCCAAGCCCTATCAATTGGTTAACGCCGTAGTGACCTTGTTGCCACAGAGTCACTTCACGGGAACATTATCGATCAGCCGAGTGCTTCCGATTGTCGCCGCCGCAAGGAGCCTCATTTCCCCCGCGGGCCCGTCGAGGGGCTCCAGCGTGGCGGCATCGACCAAGGCGAAATAGTCGATTTTGAGGAAGCCGGCGTCGACCAGCATCTGCTTGGCCTCGGCGAGGACGCGCCCGACCGGATCGCCCGCCGCAATCTGCTTCGCCGCCGTCTCAAGAGCCCGCGGCAGCGCCAGCGCAAGCTTGCGCTCGTCCGGGCTGAGGCGCGCATTGCGCGACGACATCGCCAGCCCATCCGGATCGCGCACCGTCGGATAGCCGTGGACGCGAATCGGCAGGCCGAGGTCGACGGTCATCCGCTTGATCACCTGCAGCTGCTGCCAGTCCTTTTCCCCGAACACCGCCGAGTCAGGCATCACCGCGATGAACAACTTGGCGACCACCGTCGCCACCCCAAGGAAATGATCCGGCCGGTGCGCGCCTTCCCAGCGCTCGCTGACCCCGGCAATGCTGACCCTCGTTACAAAATCCGGCGGGTAGATCTGCTCGAGGGTCGGGATCCACACGGCGTCGCAGCCGCTCGCCTCCAGCTTGGCGATGTCCGCTTCCTCGCTGCGCGGATAGGCGGCGAGGTCCGCGGGATCGTTGAACTGCGCAGGGTTGATGAAGATCGTGGCGATGACTCGGTCGGCGACCCGGCGAGACGCGGTGACGAGGTCGAGATGCCCCTGGTGCAGCGCGCCCATGGTCGGCACCAAAGCGACATCCTCGCCAGCGCGGCGCCAGCCGTCGAGAAGCGCGTTCAAGTCGCTCAATTCACGAATGATTTGCAAGGATTCTGCCCGTCCGATACATCTCACCTGAAGGCCGCGCTTGTGGGGCCGGGGCGGCCGGTGATCAAGGCTTTCTAGGGGTTTCCGGGGGACATGGGCCAGCCGCACTTCATCGTCTTCGCCAATGAGAAAGGCGGCACCGGCAAGTCGACGACCGCGGTCCATACCGCCGTCGCGCTCGGCGCCTCGGGCCATCGCGTCGCCGCGCTCGATCTCGACAGCCGCCAGCGGACGCTGGCCCGCTATTTGGAGAACCGCACCGCCACCATCCGCCGGCTGGAGGTCGCGCTGCCGCAACCGGCGTTCGAGGTGCTCGAGGATCATAGCGAAGCCGGCCTCGACGCCGCCATCGCCCGATTGTCCGCCGCGGCCGACGTTATCGTCGTCGACACGCCAGGCCGCGATGATGCGGTGGCGCGGGCAGCGATCATGAAGGCCGACACGCTCGTCACGCCGATGAACGACAGCTTTGTCGACCTCGACCTGATCGGACAGGTCCACCCCGAAAATTACAAGGTCACCAAGCCGAGCTTCTATGCCGAGCTGATCTGGAACAGCCGCACCCAGCGCGCCAAGGTCACCGGCAAGAGCGTCGACTGGGTGGTGCTGCGTAACCGCCTGCAGCACATCGATTCGCACAATTTGCGCCGCGTCGGCGCCGCCCTCGACGAGCTCGCCCGCCGCGTCGGCTTCCGGGTCATCCCCGGCCTCGGCGAACGGGTCATCTACCGCGAACTCTTCCCCAAGGGCCTGACCCTGCTCGACTTGGCGCAATTGGGCGAGGTCGGCATCGGCCATATCACCGCCCGTCAGGAGCTGCGCGAAATGATCGCCGGGCTGGAGATCCCGGGGGCGGAAGTGGCGCAGGCGAAGGTCGCTTAGTGCTCCTGCGGAGGCAGGAGCCCAGACGCGCGAAGCGCCCTTAACGGCTTCGTCGGATTGGACCGCGATGAAAACGCGTCGTCCCCCAGACGATACTGGTTTTCATTCGCCTCCGCAGGGGTACAAGGGCGCGCCATGACCCACAGCTTCCACCCCTCCATCCTGCGCGAGTATGACATTCGCGGCATTGTCGGTTCGACGCTGACCGAGAAGGACGCCTACGCGCTTGGCCGCAGCTTCGCGGCGTTGGCGACCGGCGAAGGCGTGCGCAGCCTCGCCGTCGGCCGCGATGGCCGCACGCATTCGCTCGGCCTCGAAACGGCGCTGATCACCGGCCTCACCGAAGGCGACATCGACGTCGTCCGCATCGGCATGGGGCCGAGCCCGATGCTCTATTACGCCACCCACGAGCTTGGCGTCGGTGGCGGCATCCAGGTCACCGGCAGCCACAATCCGGCCGACTACAACGGCTTCAAACTGCTGCTTAACGGCCGCTCGGTGTTCGGCGAGGAAATCCAGAAATTGGGCCGCGTCGCCGCCGCCGGCGAGTGGAGCGATGGCCACGGCCTCGTCACCGACCAGGACGTGCTCGATTCCTATGTCGCCCGCCTGGTGAGCGACTTCCAGGGCGGGTCGTTCCGCATCGGCTGGGACGCCGGCAATGGCGCCGCCGGCCCGGCGCTCGGTCGACTCGTCCACAAGCTGCCGGGCGAGCATTTCACTCTGTTCACCGAGGTCGACGGCAGCTTCCCCAATCACCATCCCGACCCGACGGTCGAGGCCAATCTCACTGCCCTCAAGGAGCTGGTGATCGCCAAGCGCCTCGACTTCGGCATCGCCTTCGACGGCGACGGCGACCGCATCGGCGCGGTCGACGGCCGCGGCCGGGTCATCTGGGGCGACCAATTGATGATGATTCTCGCCGGGCCGGTGCTGCACGACTGCCCCGGCGCGACCATCATTGCCGACGTCAAGGCCAGCCAGACTTTGTTCGACCGCATCGCCGACCTCGGCGGCAAGCCCTTGATGTGGAAGACCGGCCACAGCCTGATCAAGGCGAAGATGAAGGAGACCGGCGCGCCGCTCGCCGGCGAGATGAGCGGCCACATCTTCTTCAAGCACCGCTGGTACGGCTTCGACGACGCGCTCTACGCGGCGGTCCGCCTGATCGAGGCCGTGTCCGCCAGCGGCAAGTCGCTGACCGAATTGAAGAGCGAAATGCCCGTTTCCGTCGCCACGCCAGAGCTTCGCTTC
>JAKFFL010000131.1:0-20229 GCA_036675225.1 Sphingomonas sp.
GACCGGGACGATGCGGCCGTCGTGAAGCACGGTCGCACTCTCCCCGACCAGCCGGTGGCGATCCTTGCGCCGGTGATCGGCGCTGCGCGTTTCCGACCGCGCGATCATGTCGCCGTCCAGCGACTCCTCATGGTCCTGGCGCCGATTCTTGTCGGCGATGACCAGCGGCGGTTTTTCGCCGCGGACGACGAATGCTCGAAAGCTGTTGGGCTGAGGCTCCGCGCTCATTCCCGTCATTTATCCCATGGAGGTTACCAGAAAGTGAGCGCGCCTCAGGATGAGTAATACATGTCGAACTCGACCGGGCTGGGAGTCGTCTCCCAGCGCATCACCTCTTCCCATTTCAGCTCGACATAAGCGTCGATCTGGTCGTCGCTGAATACGTCGCCCCTGGTCAGGAACGCGCGGTCCTTGTCGAGCGCGATCAGCGCCTCGCGCAACGATCCGCAAACGGTCGGCACGTCGACCAGTTCGGCCGGCGGCAGGTCATAGAGGTTCTTGTCCATCGCTTCGCCCGGATGGAGGCGGTTCTGGATGCCGTCGAGCCCGGCCATCAGCAAGGCCGAATAAGCCAGGTAAGGGTTGGCCATGGCATCGGGGAAGCGGAATTCGACGCGCTTGGCCTTGTCGCCGGCGCCGTACGGGATGCGGCAGGAAGCGGAGCGGTTGCGGCTGGAATAAGCGAGCAGCACCGGCGCCTCGAAGCCCGGCACCAGCCGCTTGTAGCTGTTGGTGGTCGGGTTGGTGAAGGCGTTCAGGGCGCGGGCATGCTTGATGACGCCGCCGATAAAATAGAGCGCCATATCGGACAAACCGGCATAGCCGTTGCCGGCGAACAAGGGCTTGCCGCCTTTCCAGATCGACATGTGGGTGTGCATGCCGCTGCCATTGTCGCGGGCGATCGGCTTGGGCATGAAGGTCGCGGTCTTGCCATAGGCCTGGGCGACCATGTGGACGACGTATTTATAGACCTGCATGCGGTCGGCGGTCTCGACCAATTTGCCATAGGTCAGGCCAAGTTCGTGCTGGGCGGCGGCGACCTCATGGTGGTGCTTGTCGCAGGGCAGGCCCATTTCGAGCATGGTCGAGACCATCTCGGCGCGGATGTCGCCGGCGCTGTCGACCGGGGCCACCGGGAAATAGCCGCCCTTGGCGCGCGGCCGGTGGGCGAGGTTGCCGCCTTCATATTCGCGCATGGTGTTGGTCGGCAGCTCGATATCGTCGAGCTTGAACCCGCTAGCATTGTAGCTGTCCTCGAAGCGGACATCGTCGAACATGAAGAATTCGGCTTCCGGGCCGACGAAGACGGTATCGCCGACGCCGCTGGCCTTCAGATAGGCCTCGGCGCGGGTCGCGGTCGAGCGCGGGTCGCGGCCGTACATCTCGCCGGTGGCCGGTTCGACGATGTTGCAGACCAGGATCAGCATCGGGGTGGCGCTGAACGGGTCGATGTAGGTGGCGGTAAGGTCGGGTTTGAGGATCATGTCGGACTCGTTGATCGCCTTCCAGCCGGCGATCGATGAGCCGTCGAACATGAAGCCGTCGGTCAGCATGTCCTCATCGATCGCGCCGGCGACCATCGACAAATGCTGCCATTTGCCCTTGGGGTCGGTGAAGCGCAGGTCCACCCACTCGATCTCATTGTCCTCGATGCTTTTGAGGATCTTGCCCGCTTGGCTCGCCATTTCTGAATTCCTCCGCCCGTCGCTCCAGTGGAGGCTGGAGCCCATGTTGAACTGCGCGACCCGGACAACACTGGCTTGAACCCCGGCCTGCGCTGGGGTGACGGCAACTGCGAATCCGGAACTGCTGGGGGACATGGATTCCAGCGGCGCGCCCAAGAGTCATGGGGGCGGTGAACAATTCACGGGCTCCGTCATGTCGGGCTCAAGCCGGCATCCGCCTACTTCTTCTTCTTGGGTGATAGTGCTGCCGTCGTCGCGGGTGACGGTTTCGGTGATGCCCTCGCCCGCCTGCTCGTAATGCGCATCGGAGAGTCCGCTTTCGGCCTAGTGCCTACTCTCGGTCATGAGGCCTGGAGCAAGTTAGAAAATTCAAAGTGCCGCGATGCTGGTCAAGCCGTAGCCTGCCAACGTCCCGACTAAGGCAGGCGTCGCTCGCCACCGGTAGACACCGCAATCCCCCTCGCCAGCCTTTTACGTAAGGAACCGAGCGGGCCTATCCCTGTTAGAAAGGCATGACCGAAGACGAGCAGAACGTCATTGCGGCGACCCTGACCGCGCACGAGCATATGATAGCCTTTCTGCTGGCGAAATATGTGCATCGCATGTCTCCTGATCAGCGCGACGCCATCGAGAGTGCGATGAAGGATCCGCCAGACATCGATGTTAGCTCGCTCCTAAATATGAACCGGGAAGATGCAGGCAAGGCCGCAGGTGTCGCTGTGGCCCACCGGGACGCGATCAATCGCGTTTTCGAGGCGGCGGCATCGTTGGCCGATGGAAGGGAGTGATCGTAAGCCTCGGTTTTCAACACAAGCGGACATCAGCGGACGGTTTAGGCGGCCCATCCAAACGGGGAGCGAAACGCTTTCCACCTAAAAGCAAACTTCAGCTCTACCGTTCTATCGCTCCTCCACCTTAAGGGAGGAGCTAGCTATGCTGGTCAAGCCATAGCGGGCCAACGCCCCGACCAGCGCCGGCCCCGGCACCCCGCCCGTAAACACCGCAATCCCCGGTACCGCCTCCTGTGGCCATGCCTGGTCCTGCGTCAGGAACGCGACCCGTCGCGCGATGCCTGGGCCACCGTCGATGAACTGGACGCCCGGAAGCGCCTCGACGAGCTCCTGGCTAAGCAAAGGGAAATGGGTGCAGGCGAGGACGATGGTGTCGAGGCCCGGCGCCTCGCGCAGCGGCCGGACCGCCGCGGCGATGGCCTCGGCGCTGACCTGCTCGCCGGCCAGTTTGGCCTCGGCCAGCGCGACCAGCTCGGCCGAGCCGTGGCGGATGAGGGTGCAGTCGGCGGCGAAGCGGGCGGCGAGATTGTCGACATAAGGCTGGCGGACGGTGGCGGCGGTGCCGAGCACGCCGATCACGCGGCTCTTCGATAGCTCGGCGGCGGGCTTGATGGCGGGGACGGTGCCGACGACCGGAATATCGAGCGCGGCGCGGGCGTGGTCGAGGGCGATAGTCGAGGCGGTGTTGCAGGCGACGACGACCAGGCGGGGGCGGAAGCGATCGACCAATTGGGCGAGCAAGGCGGGGACGCGGGCGGCGATCTCGGCTTCGCTTTTCGTGCCGTAGGGGAAAGCGGCATTGTCGGCGGCGTACACGATGGGCGCGCGGGGCAGCAGCGCGCGGGTCGGGGCGAGCACCGACAGCCCGCCGACGCCGGAATCGAAGAAAAGGAGGGGGGCGTCGGGGGTCATTGGCCTTCACCTGTCATTGCGAGCGCCGCGAAGCAATCCAGTCAGGATTGCCGCGTCGCCTTCGGCTCCTCGCAATGACGGGTTGTCTTGCAGAGCATTTGCCTTCTGCTACCACCGCCGGCGATGTCGGTTGATCTGCTCCTGCCTTTGCTCGTCGGTTATTTGCTTGGGGCGATTCCGTTCGGGCTGCTGCTGGCCAAGGCGGGGGGCAAGGGCGACATTCGCGGCATCGGATCGGGTAATATCGGCGCGACCAATGTGCTCAGGACGGGCTCGAAAGGGCTGGCGGCAGCGACGTTGATCCTGGATGCGGCCAAGGGCGCGGCGGCGGTGCTGCTGGCGCAAAATTTCTGGCCCGACGGGGTACAGTTCGCCGCGGCCGGGGCGATGGTCGGGCATCTGTATCCCATCTGGCTCAGGTTCCATGGCGGCAAGGGGGCGGCGACCCTGCTCGGCGTGCTGATCCCGCTGCTGCCGATCGCGGCGGCGGTTTATGCCTTGGCCTGGCTGGGTCTGCTGCTGGCTACCCGCCTCGCCTCGGTCGCCAGCATGGTCGCCGCCGCCAGCGCGCCATTGAGCGCCGGGGTGATGGACCGTGACGAGCTGTTCCCGATGCTGCTCGGCTTCGCCTTGCTGGTGGTGTGGAAGCATCGGGCCAACATCCAGCGGCTGTTCGCCGGCACCGAGCCGAGGATCGGCAAGGCTTGAGCGGGGACCTGCTTGCCCGCATCCGGCTGATCCGCTCGCCGTCCATCGGGCCGGTGACGTTCCGGCAATTGCTCGCCCGCTTCGGCAGCGCCGAGGCGGCGCTGGCGGCGGTGCCCGATTTGGCGGCGCGGGGCGGCGGCAAGGCGCCAGTGTTGTGCTCGGCCGACGCCGCCGGGCGGGAAATGGCGGCGGTCGAGAAATTGGGAGCGCGCTATTTGGCGCTCGGGCAGGGGCTGTACCCGCGCCTGCTGGCGGAGCTGGCCGACGCGCCGCCGCTGCTGATCGCCAAGGGCGAGCTGGCCTTGCTCGAACGCCAGGCGATCGCCATCGTCGGGGCGCGCAATGCGTCGGCCGCCGCCTGCCGCTTCGCCCGGGGCCTCGCGCATGATCTGGGGCAGGAGGGGATCGCGGTGGTCTCCGGCTTGGCGCGCGGGATCGACGCCGCCGCCCATGACGGGGCGCTGGAAAGCGGCACCATCGGCATTGTCGCCGGGGGCATCGACGTTTTCTATCCGCCGGAGAATGAAGCGCGGCAGACGGCGATGTTCAGCCAAGGGCTGGTCATCGCAGAAATGCCGCCGGGTACCGAGCCGAGGGCGCGGCACTTCCCCTATCGCAACCGGATCATCGCCGGGATCAGTCTGGGCACGGTGGTGGTCGAGGCGGCGCCCAAGTCGGGGTCCCTGATCACGGCGCGGCTGGCGGGCGAGGCCGGGCGCGAGGTGATGGCGGTGCCGGGCTCGCCGCTCGACCCGCGCGCCCAGGGCTGCAACCAGTTGATCCGCGACGGCGCGACTTTGGTGCAGAACGCCGCCGACGTGGTCGAGACGATCCGGCCGCTGGACAGCCGGGTGCGATCGGCGGGCGCGCCGTTCGAGCCGGCGCCAAGCGAGGGCGGCGAGGCCGATGCCGACGCGCGGCGGGTGGTCGAGGAATTGCTCGGGCCATCGCCGGTGCCGATCGACGAACTGGTGCGGCTGTCGGCCTTGCCGAGCGGCGCGGTGCAGCTGGTGCTGCTCGAGCTGGACCTCGCCGGACGGCTCGACCGCCATGCCGGCGGCCGGGTGAGCTTGCGCTGACCGCTTGACGGTCTATTGGCGCCGTCCCCACCTTCATACGCATGCGTGAGGAATTAATGTGAAGCTTGTCGTCGTCGAATCGCCCGCCAAGGCCAAGACCATCGAGAAATATCTGGGCCCCGGCCATCGCGTGCTGGCCAGCTACGGCCATGTCCGCGATTTGCCGCCCAGGGACGGATCGGTGAACCCGGAAGAAGGCTTCGCCATGGAATGGGAGACCTATGCCGACAAGGCGGGGCGGGTGAAGGCGATCGCCGACGAGGCGAAAAAGGCCGACACGTTGATCCTGGCCACCGACCCCGACCGCGAGGGCGAGGCGATCAGCTGGCACGTCCAGGAAATCCTGCGCAAGCGCAAGGCGCTGCCGGCGAACGTCGAGCGGGTGACCTTCAACGCCATCACCAAGTCGGCGGTGACGGCGGCGATGGCGCGGCCGCGGGCATTGGACGAGGATCTGATCGACGCCTATCGGGCGCGCCGGGCGCTCGACTATCTGGTCGGCTTTACCTTGTCACCGATCCTGTGGCGCAAGCTGCCCGGCGCCAAGTCGGCCGGCCGCGTCCAGTCGGTGGCGCTGCGCCTGATCGTCGATCGCGAGCGCGAAATCGAGATTTTCAAGCCGCAGGAATATTGGTCGGTATCGGCCGGCTTCGAGGCCGACGGCCAGCCGTTCACCGGGCGGCTGGTCCAGCTCGACGGCAAGAAGATCGACCGGCTGACGATCGGCAACCAGGGCGACGCCGACGCGGCGAAAGCGGTGGTCGAGGCCGGGCGGTTCACCGTCGCCTCGGTCGAGACCAAGCCGTTCGGCCGCAACCCGCCGCCGCCGTTCACCACCTCGACCCTGCAGCAGGAAGCGGCACGCAAATTGGGCTTCGCCGCCAGCCACACCATGCGTGTCGCCCAGGCGCTCTATGAGGATGGCCTCATCACCTACATGCGCACCGACGGCGTGCAGATGGCGGACGAGGCGGTCAGCGCCGCCCGCCGCGCCGTCGCCGACCGCTATGACGCCGGCTATCTGCCCGACAAGCCGCGCTTTTACGCGACCAAGGCCAAGAACGCGCAGGAAGCCCATGAGGCGATCCGCCCGACCGATTTCCATCGCGCCAAGGCGGCGTCGGGCGATCACGCCCGGCTTTACGAGCTGATCTACAATCGCGCGCTGGCCAGCCAGATGGCCTCGGCGCGGCTGGAGCGGACGACGGTCGAGCTGGCCGACGGCGCCGGGCGGGCGGTGCTGCGCGCCACCGGCCAGGTGACGCTGTTCCCCGGCTATCTCGCGCTCTACGAGGAAGGGCGGGACGAGAAAGAAGATGAAGAGGGCGCGCGCATGCCGCCGCTCCGGGTCGGCGATGCGCCGGCCAAGACCGGGGTAGAGGCGGTGCAGAGCTTCACCCAGCCGCCGCCGCGCTATTCGGAAGCGAGCCTGGTCAAGCGATTGGAGGAACTGGGGATCGGCCGGCCGTCGACCTATGCGGCGACGCTGCAGACGCTCAAGGACCGCGACTATGTGCGGCTGGAGAAGAACCGTTTCATTCCCGAGGAGAGCGGCCGGCTGGTGACCGCCTTCCTCGAGCGCTTCTTCGAGAAATATGTCAGTTACGATTACACCGCCGAGCTGGAGGAGGAGCTGGACGATGTTTCCGGCGGTCGGCTCGGCTGGCAGAAGATGCTCGAGGCGTTCTGGCGCGACTTCAAGCCGAAGGCCGGCGAGGTCATGGAACAGAAGCCGTCGGAGGTGACGGCGGCATTGGACGAGTTCCTCGCGCCCTGGCTGTACCACGACAAGGAAGACGGCTCCGACCCCAGGCTGTGCCCGCAATGCGGACAAGGGCGCCTGTCGCTGCGCGGCGGCCGCTACGGCGCCTTCGTCGCCTGCTCCAACTATCCCGAGTGCAAATATACCCAGAAGTTCGGCCAGGGCGGGCAGCCGGAAAGCGCCGGCCCGACCGAGCTGGGCGAAGGCATTGCGCTGAAGAGCGGCCGGTTCGGTCTCTATGTCGAGCAGGAGGGCAAGCGGGCGTCGCTGCCCAAGGACGTGCCGGCCGAGGGCCTGACGCTCGACGTGGCCAAGCAATTGCTGTCGCTGCCGCGCGAGGTCGGCGTGCATCCGGATAGCGGCAAGCCGATCACCGCCTCGATCGGCAAATACGGCCCGTATCTGCTCCACGACGGCAAATATGCGCGGCTGCAATCGACGGCCGAAGTGTTCGAGACCGGCATGAACGCCGCCGTCGCCAAGCTGGCCGACGCGGCCGCCGGAGCCGGCAAGCGCGGCGGCGCCAGCCGCGAGCCGCTGGCGCAGCTTGGGCCGCATCCGGAGAGCGGCAAGGAGATCAAGGTCATGGCCGGCAAATACGGCCCCTATGCCACCGACGGCACGACCCATGCGACCTTGCCCAAGAGCACGGACCCGGCGGCGGTGACGCTCGACGAAGCGGTGGCGCTGATCGACGCCAAGGCCGCCAAAGGGCCGTCGAAGAAGCCGGCGCGCAGGAAGAAGAAATGATCCGCATCGCCTTGACCCGCCTGCCGCACGGGCAGGGCCTGCCGCTGCCGACCCATGCCTCGCCCGGCGCGGCGGGGATGGACGTGGTCGCGGCCGAGGATGTGACGCTTGCGCCCGGTGCGCGCCATGCCGTCGCCACCGGCTTCGCCATCGCCATCCCCCCTGGCCACGAAGTCCAGGTCCGCCCGCGCTCGGGCCTGGCGCTCAAGCATGGCATCACCTGCCTCAACACGCCCGGCACGATCGACGAGGATTATCGCGGGGAAGTGAAGGTTATCCTCGCCAATCTGGGATCCGAACCGTTCGAAGTGAAGCGCGGCGAGCGGATTGCGCAATTGGTGCCAGCGGTGGTGACGAAGGCGGAGTTCGAGGAGGTGGAGGCGCTGGAGGAGACCCATCGGGGGGCGGGGGGATTTGGGAGCACCGGGCGGTGAGACCAAATGGTTGAACTTTCGGACGCCGAACTCGAACGCTATGCCAGGCACATCGTCCTGCCCCGGTTCGGGGGCGAAGGGCAGAATCGGCTGAAGGCCGCCAGCATCGCAATCGTCGGTGCCGGCGGAATTGGCAGCGGCGCCATCCCGGCGCTGGCCGCGGCCGGCATCGGGCGGCTGACGATCATCGACGATGATGTCGTCGACCGCTCCAATTTGCAGCGCCAGCCGATCTTCCGCGACAATCAGGTCGGCGGGGAAAAGGCGAGGCTCGCCACCGCCTTCGCCACCGCCATCAATCCGCATGTCGTGGCGACGGCGTGCGAGCGGCGGATCGACCCGGGCAACGCCGCTCAGCTGCTCGGCGGGCATGACCTGATCCTCGACGGCACCGACAATTTCGCGACGCGGCTGACGGTCAGCGACGCCTGCGTGGCCTTAAGCATCCCGTTGGTCTCGGCCGCCGCCGTCCAGTTCCAGGGGCAAGTCGGCCTGTTCCGCGGCCGTCCCTGCTTCCGCTGCTTCGTCGGCGATGCCTTCGACAGCGACGATTGCGACAATTGCTCGGAGCTTGGCGTGCTCGGGGCGCTGCCGCTGACCATCGGTGCCTTCGGCGCGCTGCTGGCGATCCGCGCCATCGCCGGCATAAGCGAGGATTCAGGCGCGCTGCATCTACTCGACGCCGATCGGCTCAGCTGGCGGGCGATTGTCCTGCCGGCCGATCCCGGCTGCCGGGCCTGCGGAGCGCCTTAGCAATCAGGCTGACGAGGCGCGCGGCGACCGCTTCCTTGGTCGCTTCCTGCCAATCCTCGGCGCCCTCGGCGGTAACCAGCCGCACCTGGTTGCGCGCGCCGCCCATGACATTGGTTTCCCTTGGGCCGGAGACGTCGTTGGCGAGGATCCAGTCGGCGCCCTTGGCCTCGCGCTTGGCGGCGGCATTGGCGGCGAGGTCGTTAGTCTCGGCGGCGAAGCCGACCAGCAGCGCCGGGCGCAGCGGATGGCCGGCGACGGCGGCGAGGATGTCGGGATTGGGCTCGAACTCGAGCCGGGGCGGCCCATCCGCCTTCTTGAGCTTGATCGACGATGGTCGGACCTTCCAGTCGGCGACGGCGGCGACCAGCACGGCGGCGTCGCACGGCAAGGCGTCCTCGACCGCCGCCGCCATCTGCTCGGCGGTCTCGACATCGATCCGGGCGACTCCGCCGGGCGTGGGCAGCGCGACCGGGCCGGCGATAAGCGTGACGCGCGCGCCGGCCCGGGCGGCGGCGGCGGCGATGGCGAAGCCCTGGCGGCCGGAGGAGCGATTGGTGATGACTCGGACCGGGTCGATCGGCTCGTGGGTCGGCCCGGCGGTGACGAGGATGTGTTTCCCAGCCAATACTTCGTTCGTCCCGAGCGAAGTCGAGGGGCGTTCCGCCATGCGTGCCTCGACTACGGCCTCGCCTCCGCTCGGTACGAACCGAATGGAAAATTCGCGAGCCAGGAATTGCATGATCTCCACCGGCTCAGGCAGCCGCCCCGGCCCATATTCGCCGCAGGCCATGTCGCCTTCGGCCGGTTCGATGATCCGCACGCCGCGCGACTTCAACGTGGCGATGTTGGCTTGGGTTGCCTCGTGCAGCCACATCCGCACGTTCATCGCCGGGGCGATGGCGACCGGCTTGTCGGTGGCCAGCAGCAGCGTCGTGGCGAGGTCGTCGGCGATGCCCGCCGCCATCTTCGCAATGAGGTCGGCGGTCGCCGGGCAGACGAGGACGAGGTCGGCGGCCCGGCTGAGCTGGATATGGCCCATCTCGGTTTCGTCCTTGAGGTCCCACAAGGACGTGTAGACCGGGCTTTCGGCGAGCGCGGCGAGGGTCATCGGAGTGACGAAATGGGCGCCGCCCGCGGTCAGCACGGGGGTGACTTCATGCCCGGCGCGGCGGGCGAGACGGATCAGCTCGCTCGCCTTGTAGGCGGCGATGCCGCCGCCGACGATGAGGAGGATGCGGGCCATCCTCGCCCTCCTGCCAAGCGCCGGGCGTGAAGTCGAGAGACGGGCTGAAATGTAGGCGGCAGCGTCAGTCGGTCCTGGGTGCGCTTTCGCCGGGCAGGTCGGAGGCCTCTTCCGCTTGTTGCTCCACCGGCTCGATCGGGATCTTCTTGGTCCGGCAGGTCGTCTTCGGAATGCTCGAGCCGACCACTTCGACCGACCGGCAGACCTTCTTGGTCTTGTAGGCGACCGGCGCTTCCTCGGCCTGGCCAGCGCCGTCGGTTTCGGCTGGCGCGGTATCCTGCGCCAGCGCCGGGGAGGCGGCGATCAACAAGGCAACTGCAAATTTACCGAACATTCCCAATCCTTTCGGCTAGAGGCGCTGCAATCCGCCGAAGTCGCTTATTGATCCTTCGGCGCCTCTTGCGCGGGCTCGCCGGGCGCGCTGGAAACCGGCTGCGGATCGGCCGCCGGCGCCTTTTTGACCGGGATTTTCTTCTTCACACAGGATGTGCGCGGAATGAAGGATCCGGCGACCTCGACCGTGCGGCAGACCTTCTTGGTGGTGAATTGCGGCGCCTCGGTTGCCTGCGCGCTCGGGCTGGTTTCGGCCGCCAGGGCCGGGGATGCAACGACCATCAAGGCAATCGTAATCTTACCAAGCATGAATATTCATTCCTTCGGCTGACGGCGCGCAGAGGCCCGGGCGCGTCAAGACCGAGATTATCAACCGAAATTGAACATGCAATACGGGTTTTCAGCCGAGCAGCAGGACGCCGCCGGCACCGGCCACCGCCGCCAGAAGGGCGACCAGCAGATAGGCCCAGCCGCGGCTTGGCCGCATGACGATGACCTCGGCCAGCGGCGGCGGCGGCGGCGCGGCACCGGCCGGCGGGTAATAGGCATCGATCCGGTCGATGAGGTCGGGCAGCTTTTTCAGCGCTCGGATGGCGGCGATGATGCGGTCGGCATAATAGCTCTCCGGACCAAGCTCGGCGCGCATCCAGTCCTTGAGGAAGGGCTCGGCGGTCTCCCACATATTGATGTCGGGATCGAGCGTGGTCGCGACGCCTTCCTCCATCACCATCGTCTTTTGCAGCAGCAGCAGATGCGGCTGGGTCGGCATGTCGAAATCGCGGGTGATGGCGAACAAGGCCTCGAGCATCCGGCCGACCGAAATGTCCTTGACCGGCAGGCCGCGGATCGGCTCGCCGACCGCGCGCAAGGCGGTGGCGAACTCGGCGACGTCATGGTGCGAGGGCACATATTGCGCTTCGAAATGGATCTGGGCGACGCGATCGTAATTACCGGTGATCAGGCCATAGAGGATTTCGGCCAGCCAGACCCGTGCCTGGCGATCGATCCGGCCCATGATGCCGAAATCGATCGCCGCCACCCGGCCGTCGGCCAGCGCGAACAAATTGCCCTGGTGCAGATCGGCATGGAAGAAGCCGTCGACCACCGCCTGGCGCAGGAAGGCGCGGACCAGGATGGCGGCAAGTGCCTTGGGGTCGTGGCCGGCGGCGACCAGAGCGTCGCGCTTGGACAATTTGATGCCGTCGAGCCATTCGAGGGTGAGCACGCGCCGCGACGTCCGCCGCCAGTCGATGTCGGGGACGTAGAAGCCAGGCTCGGCGAGCATGTTCTCCTTGAGCTCTGACGCCGAGGCGGCCTCGCGGGTCAAATCGAGTTCGCGCCGTACCCATTGCTTGAAATAAGCGACGACCATCCGCGGGCGCAGCCGCACCGCTTCGTCGCCGCCGATCAGTTCGACATGCGCCGCGGCCCATTCATATGTTTCGATGGCGCGCGCGAACTCCTCCTCGATGCCTGGGCGCAGCACCTTGATCGCGACCTCGCGCCCCTCGCTGGTGACGGCGTGGTGGACCTGGGCGATGGAGGCGGCGCCGACCGGCTCCGGATCGATCGAGGCGAAGAAGCGCTCGACCGGCCCGCCGAGGCCGGACTCGATCGCCGCCTTGATCGTCGGGAAGGGCTCGGGAGGCAGATCGTCCTGGAGCTGCAGCAGGTTGGCGGCGGCGGCCTCGCCGACCAGATCGGGGCGCGTCGCCAGCGCCTGGCCGAGCTTGATCGCCGCCGGCCCGATCTCCTGCATGGCGGCGGCATAATCGACCGTCTTGGGCATGCGCAGCCCGAAGCGCGCGATGGTCACCAGCCGCCGCACCTCGGGCGGGGTCAGGGGATCGCGCTCGATGCCCTGGAGCGCGCCGTGCCGCGCCAGCGTCCGGCCCCATTTGAGGAGGCGCCAGAGATGGACGGGGGCGGCGGTCAAATCTTCCACCCGCTCCAGATGCAGACCAGCCCGCCGAGCATCGGCGCCGCTTTGGCGTTGGCGAAGCCGGCGTCGGCGATCATCTGGCGAAAAGCGTCGGGTTTGGGGAAGCGGCGAATGGATTCGACCAGATAACGGTAACTGTCCTCGTCATCGGCGACCGCCTTGCCGATGCGCGGGATGACGCGATCGGCATACAGCTCATAGGCCTTGCCGAAGCCGGGCCATTCGCTGGTCGAGAATTCGAGGACGAACAGCCGCCCGCCGCGGCGCAGCACCCGATGCGCTTCCCGAAGCGCGGCGGCGATGTCGGTGACGTTCCGGATGCCGAAGGCGATGGTGTAGGCATCGAAGACGCCGGCGGCGAAGCTCAAGGCCTCGGCATTCTCCTCGGCCCAGACCAGGCCGGCGATGCCACCCTTGCGCGCGCGATCGCGGCCGACGGCGAGCATGTCGGGGTTGATGTCGGCGACCGTCACCAGGGCCCCGCGCCGCGCCATTCGGAAGGCGATGTCGCCGGTGCCGCCGGCCATGTCGAGGATCGCCTCGCCGGGCCGTGGCTTCACGGCCCGCACGAACCGGTCCTTCCACAGCCGGTGCAGGCCGCCCGACATCAAATCGTTCATCACGTCGTAACGGCGCGCGACCGACGAGAAGACGGTGCCGACGCGGCGCGTCTTTTCCTCGGGGCTGACCAATTGGTCGCCGAACGGGACCTTATCCTGCATCTGCGCGCCTCTAGCGGCCTTCGCGGTCGTCCGCCATATGCCGCGCCATGCCCGAGCTGCCCGAAGTCGAGACCACCGTGCGCGGCCTTGCCAAAGTGCTCGACGGCCGGCGCATCGCGCGGGTCGAGCTGCGGCGCGAGGATTTGCGGCGGGCATTCCCGGCGGACCTTGGCCAAAGGCTGACCGGCGCCCGCGTCACCGGGCTCGGGCGGCGCGCCAAATATGGTCTGGTCCACACCGACCGCGGCGACACTTTGGTGTTTCATCTCGGCATGTCCGGCCACTGGCGGATCGACCCGGCCGAGGCCGGCAAGCACGACCATCTGCTGCTTGAGACCGACGACGGCCGGCGCCTCGCGCTCAACGACGCGCGGCGCTTCGGCTCGGTCGATTTGCTGCGTACAGCCGAGCTGGAGCAATGGCCGGTCCTGCGCGCTTTGGGGCCGGAGCCGACCGGCGAGGTCACGGGCGCCTGGCTGAAGGCCAGGTTCGCCGGCCGGACGGCGCCGGTGAAGGCGCTGCTGATGGACCAAGGCATCATCGCCGGGCTCGGCAACATCTATGCCTGCGAGGCGCTGCACCGGGCGAAAATCGACCCGCGCAAGCCGGCGGGCAAGCTGTCACGGGCGAAGCTGGACGCGTTGGCGGGCGCGATCCCGGCGGTGCTGGACGAGGCGATCGCGGCGGGCGGCTCGACCTTGCGCGACTTCGTCAGCCCCGACGGCGAGCTCGGCTATTTCAGCAAGGCGTTCGAAGTCTATGACCGCGAAGGCAAGCCATGCGGCTGCGGCGGCGCGGTGAAGCGGATCGTCCAGGGCGGCCGCTCGACCTTCTTCTGTCCGCGCTGCCAGCGATGACGGAAACCAGGACCGTGTGGGGCGCGGTTCGTTTCCGTCATGGTTGACCCCACGGCCTCTCTCTTATAGGGGGAGCGCCACGCCGGTGCGGCCACTTGTGGCGCGCACCGCTTTCATTTTGACCGACAAGTTTGGGAACGACAGAATGGCGAACACGCCGCAAGCCAAGAAGCGCATCCGCCGCAACGCCAACCGGACCGAGATCAACGGCGCCCGGGTCAGCCGCATCCGCACCTTCGTCAAGGCGGTCGAGTCGGCACTCGAGTCGGGCGACAAGACCGCCGCCGCCGCCGCGCTGAAGCAGGCGCAGCCGGAAATGGCGCGCGGAGTCGCTCGCGGCGTCATCCACAAGAACACCGCCGCGCGGAAATTCTCGCGCTTGACCAAGCGGGTTTCGGCGCTCGGCTGAGCGCAGCCCCGTAAACTGCGTCCCGCAATGAAACGGGCCGCCGGAGCGATCCGGCGGCCCGTTTGTTTCGCATCCGCGAAAAGCCGAGCATTTCCCGCGATTCGCGCGTTGCGCAATGCCGCATAAAGTCAAAAAACGGCGGATTACCGCCAAATTAACGGATTTCCGAGGGTTTTGCGTGTCAAGGCGAATATTTTCACTTTTGTGAAAAATCTCGCTTGAACGCGCGGTCAATCGCTTTCAAAACCACTCGCTCCGGCAGTGATTCCACTGGGGGGACACCGCGTAGAGAAAGCGAAAGGCGCCGCGACTCGTGACCGGCGCGGAAGCCTTCTTGCGGCCTGCCGAACGGGACATGAGGAGGCGCCAAGACGTGCAGGGGGTAGGGCAAGTTGCGTCGGGCGACACCGCTGTTTCGGCGGTCCTCGACACGCCGCTCGCCGCGGCCTGGGACAACATCCGGACCGGCCTTCGCCGCGATTGCGGCGCCCGCACCTTCGACGGCTGGCTGAAGCCGGCCGAGCTGGGGGCCTTCGACCCCGACTCGGGCGAGCTCGAGCTGGTCATGCCAAGCAAGTTCATGGCCGACTGGGTCCGCTCCCACTTCGGCGAGCGGCTGACCTTGGCCTGGCGCACGGCGCTGCCGCTGGTGCGCGAGGTGCGGATCACCGCCTCGGCCGACGCGCCGCGGCCGTCGCCGCTGCTGATCCTCGAGGAAATCCCGGCGCCGGCGGCGGCGAGCGCCGCGCGCGACCCCAACGCGCCCAGCTTCGACCCGCGCTATCGCTTCGAGACGTTCGTCGTCGGCAAGGCCAATGAGGTCGCCTGCACCGCCGCCAAGACCCTGGCGAGCGCCGACAGCGTCAGCTTCAACCCGCTCTTCATTCATGGCGGCACCGGCCGCGGCAAGACGCATCTGCTGCACGCCATCGGCCAGGACTATCTCTCCCGCCGCCCGTCGGCGCGCGTCGTCTCGATGTCGGCCGAGAAGTTCATGGTCGAGTTCGTCCGGGCGCTGAAGGAAAATGACACGATCGGCTTCAAGAGCCGGCTGCGCTCCGCCGATCTGCTGTTGATCGACGACGTCCAGTTCATCGCCGGCAAGGATTCGACCCAGGAGGAATTCTTCCACACCATGAACGAGATCATCACTGCCGGGCGGCGGCTGGTGATCACGTCGGACCGCGCCCCGCAGGACCTCGACGGGATCGCGCCGCGCATCCTGTCGCGCCTCAGCTGGGGCCTGGTCGCCGACATCAACCCGGCCGATTACGAGCTTCGGCTCAATATCCTCGAGGCCAAGCTGGCGGTGCTGCCCGGTATCGATATGCCGAAGAACGTCGTCGAGTTCCTCGCCCGCCGGCTGACCAACTCGATCCGCGAGCTGGAAGGCGCGCTCAACCGTATCGCCGCTTATGCGATGATGACCGGCCGCGCGCTCGACCTCGCCTTCGTCGAGGAAGTGCTGGCCAACGTCCTGCGCGCCAACCAGCGCCGCATCTCGATCGACGAGATCCAGACCCAGGTCGCCGAGCACTACCGCATCCGCAAGGCCGAGATGACGTCCGCGCGGCGCGCCCGTGAGGTCGCCCGCCCGCGCCAGGTGGCGATGTATCTGTCGAAGCAATTGACGCCCAAGTCGCTGCCCGACATCGGCCGCCGCTTCGGCGGGCGCGACCATACGACGGTCATCCACGCTGTCCGCCAGATCGAGAAATTACGCGCCGCCGACGCCGAGCTCGACGCCGACATCCGGCTGCTGACGCGGCAGCTCGAAGGCTAGTTCGTCCGCGTTCGGGGCGGGGGTCCCAGGTAAAGGCGTACCGATTGCGGCCCTGGTGCCGCGACCTCCCCGGCCCATGCCCGCGGGCCGGGGAGGACTACAAAAAAGCCCGCCCGGATGACCTCCGGACGGGCTTTTTTCATGCCCCGCTCAAATCGCCGTCTAACTCTTGCGTGCCGGCGGCACAGTGATCTTGATGGTCTCGCCGCTGTGGCCCGGGAAACCGGTGAACATGGCTTCGATCAGGTTCGGCACGAGCACGCCCATATTGTCGTTGGTCGAGCGCGCCTTGGCGTGGCCTTCGAACAAGGAGGCGTTGTCGGCCTTGCGGCGGATGTTGAGGTCTATGAAGCTGTGATAGACCGTATAGGCACGGACCTGGCTGTAGGGGCCGTCGAAGCCATAGCCGCCATAGCCGTAGAACGGGTCGTTCCAGCCGTAATAGAAGGGCGAGCGCGGGCCCCAATAGCCGAAGCGCGAATAATAAGGCCGGCCGTAGAAGCCGCCATAGGGGCCGCCGAAGCCGCCATAGAAGGGGTCATAGCCATAACCGCGCGCGAACGGGTCGCGCTCGACGTGCTGGCGGCCCTCGTCGACTCCATAGTCAAGCTCGACGACCATGCTCGCCGCCTGCAGGCTCGGCGCCTGCGCATAGCCCTGCGCCTGCATCGCCAAAGCGACCTGGCCGGCATAGCGAGAGAATTCCAGGCCCCCGGCCAGCGCCGGCTCGGCCGGCACGATGAAGAAGCTCTGGCCCTGCGGCGCCGGCATCGCCTGGTAGCGCGAGACCTGGGCCGGGAAGCCGGTAGCGCAGGCCGACAGGCCGAGCGCCGAAATTCCAAGCAGCGCGGCGGCTGCGAGCTTGTTGATACGCATGTTACCCACCATCGACAGAGGCAGAACCCGAATTCGTCGGCGCCGCTATACCATGAATCGTGCTGAATGCGGGATGAAGCGCGATTTCAATGGGTTAGACCGACAGCGCGATAGGCGGCGGCGAGGGTCGGGGCGCCGAGCGCGCGGGCTTTCATTGCGCCTTTGGCGAGGATCGAATCGAGCTCTTCCGGGTCGCCGCGAAGCTCGATCAGCCGCCGGCGCAGCGGTGCGATCAGCGCCACCAGCGCATCGGCGAGCACCGGCTTGAAGGTGCCGAAGCCCTGGCCGGCGAAGCGCGCCAGCACCGCCTCGACGGATTGATCGACAACGGCGGCATAGATTCCGACCAAATTGCGCGCCTCGGCGCGGCCGGCGAGCTCGGCGGGGTCGGCGGGCAGAGGCTCCGGGTCGGTCCGTGCCTTGCGGACCTTGGCGGCAATGGCATCGTCGTCGTCGGTCAGATTGATCCGGCTCATGTCCGACGGGTCGGACTTGGACATTTTGGCGGTGCCGTCGCGCAGGCTCATCACCCGCGCCGCGGCGCCGCCGCCGATATAGGGCTCTGGCGGCACGAACAGCTCGGTCTCGAAATCGGTGTTGAACTTGATGGCGATGTCGCGGGCCAGCTCGATATGCTGCTTCTGGTCCTCGCCGACCGGCACATGCGTGGTGTGGTAAAGCAGGACGTCGGCGGCCTGCAGGACCGGGTAAGTGAACAGACCGACGCTCGAGCGTTCCTTGTGCTTGCCGCCCTTTTCCTTGAACTGGGTCATGCGCTCCAGCCAGCCCATGCGGGCGGTGCATTGCAGGATCCAGGCCAGCTCGGCATGGGCCGGCACCGCGCTCTGGGCGAACAGGGTCGACTTGTCGGGGTCGATGCCGCTGGCGATCAGCGCCGCCGCCATCTCGCGGACGTTGGCGCGCAGCTGGGCCGGCTCGACGTCGATGGTCATGGCGTGCAGATCGGCGAGGAAGAACAGGCATTGGGCCTCGTCCTGCATCCGCACCCAGCGCAGGATGGCGCCGAGCAGATTGCCCAGGTGCAGGCCGCCGGTCGGCTGGATTCCCGATACGACTCTCACTGTGGCGCCGGCCTGGGCTTGCGCCGCAGGTCCTTGATCGCCTGTTGGTCCATGCCGCCGATCATCCATGCGATCGAGAAATAGACGGCGGCGCCGGTCCCGACCAGTGCGGCGAGGCTCAGGAAGCGTTCGGCGACGCTGCCGAGAAACCAGCCGCTCAAGGATTCGCGCAGGACGTAGAGGACGGCGGCCATGGCCAGCGCCGCCACCAGCTGCCGGAGCAGCCGGCCGACCAGCCATCCCGGCAGGCGGAAATGGCCGCGGGCGAACAGGAAGCCGAACAGAAGCGCGAAATTGATCCAGGCGCTAGCCGAGCTGACCACCGCCAGGCTGTAGATGCCGATGACCGGTATCAGCATGAAATTGGCAACGATCCCGCCGGCCAGCACGGCCATGGCGATCGACACCGGCGTCCGGATGTCCTTGCGGGCGTAGAAGGCCGGGGTCAGGACCTTGACCAGCACATAGGCCGGCAGGCCGGTGACCAGGATGGCGAGGATGTTGCCGGTCATGGTCGCCGCCTCGACGCTATATTCGCCGCCCTGGAACAAGGCGCCGATGATCGGCACCGCCGCCACCGCCAACGCCAGCGTCGCCGGCAGGGTCAGCAGCATCGACAGATCGAAGGCGCGGGCCTGCACGTCCGACGCCTCGGCATCCTCGCCGCGCGCGATGGCCTGGCTCAGCCCGGGCAGGATGGCCACGCCAAGCGCAGTGCCGATGATCGACAAGGGCAATTGGTTGAGGCGGTCGGCATAGCTCAATTTGGTCAGCGCGCCCTCGCCGAGCCCGGCGGAGAAGTAAGCGTAGAACAATTGGCTGATCTGGTAGACGCCCGCGGCCGCCGTCGCCGGCAGGATGAGGACGACCAGTTCGCGCACCGCCGGCGTGAAGCGGGGGCGGCCGAAATGCAGCCGCACGCCGGCCTTGCGCACCGCCACCCAGCACAAGGCGAACTGGGCGATGCCGCCGGCCATGACGGCGATCGCCATGTTGCGGACGGTGACGACATTGTCGGGCGGCGAGACCAGGAGCCCAATGATCAGGGCGACGTTGAGCAGGGCGGGGGCGAAGGCCGCGACCGCGAACCGGGTCAGCGAGTTAAGCACGCCCGACAGCAGCGCCACCAGGCTGATGAACAGCAGGTATGGAAAGGTCCAGCGGGTCAGTTCGACCGCCAGATCGAACTTGCCGGGCACGTCCCGGTACTGGCCGGCGACCAGCGCGATGACTCCCGGCATGAAGATTTCGAAGACGATCGTCACCAGCAGCAGCGCCGGCATGAAGACCGAGAGGATTTCGTTGGAAAAGGCCTCGGCGTCCTCGGGCCCGCCGGCGGCCAGGCGGCGGCTGAACAAGGGCACGAAGCCGCTCGAGAAGGCGCCCTCGGCGAACAGGCGGCGGAAGATGTTGGGCAGCAGGAAGGCGAGGTTGAAGGCGTCGTTGGCGTGGCTGGCGCCGAGCATGCGCGAGCCGATCATGTCGCGGGCGAAGCCCAGGGCGCGGCTGACCATGGTCAGCCCGCCGATCGAACCGATCGCCTTGTATAGGTTCAAGGCCTAGGCCTGGTCGTCGCCATCCGCGGGGGGAAGATCTGCCGGTGGCGCCGCCGGCTCGCCGCCTTCGCCGCCGTCGATCCCGCCCTCGCCCGACTGCATGGCGTGCAATTGCTGCAGATAGACGGCGTTGAAGTCGATCGGTTCGAGCAGCAGCGGCGGGAAGCCGGTCTGCTGCACCGCCTCGGCGATGACCTGGCGAACGAACGGGAACAGCATGCGCGGCGCCTCGATCAGCAGGAACGGCCCGATCGCGTCCTCGGGCAGGTTGCGCAGGCCGATCAGCCCGGCATAGCTGAGGTCGATCAGGAAATGCGCGCCATTGTCCGAGCGGGCGCCGACATTGACCTTGAGGATGACCTCATGGACCTCGTCGGAGACATTGTTGACGTTGATGTTGAACTGGACGTCGACCTGCGGCTGGACCTGCCACTGAAAGACCGCCGGGCTGTTCGGGCTCTCGACCGACAAATCCTTGACGTACTGGGTGAGGATGGCGATTTGCGGGCCGCCCTCGGGTCCGGAGCCGTCGTTGGGGTTGATGGGGTTCTG
>JAKFFL010000108.1:0-20200 GCA_036675225.1 Sphingomonas sp.
CGAAGGCCGTGAACGGATCGCGCAAGCCCGCGCGTGCCTGGAACGGAGCGTTCATTAGTTGCCACCCTTCTTGGTGCTGATGTCCTGGAGGCCCTGCTCGCCGGTCGGCTTGGCGGCGCGGTACGACTGGACCGCCTTGGCGGCCGTGACCGAGTCGACCACCGGGCCAGCCTCGCGGCCGTGGACCAGGTCCTGCGGGTCGGCGATCATGGCGGCCATGTTGGCGCCGACGGCGCAACCGTAGTTGGACATCTGCTGGTTATCGAAGTCCGGCGATGCCGGGCGGTCCCAATTGGGGCAGCCGGGGATGCTGGCGCGGGTGCGGCTGACGACGACCCGCACCGTGCCGGGCTGAATGCCACCGGCGGTGACCGGTGAAGCGGCGCTGACCATCATGCCGTAGCGACCGGCGACCCGGGCGACGTCGGCGCGGGCGGCGCCGGCATAATCGCCGTCGACATAGATGTGGTCGCCATATCCGAGCCCGAGGCTGCGGAACCAGGCGTCAAGCCGCGCTTCCTCGGAAGCGGGCAAAGTGCCGTCCGGCGCCGCGACATCCATCGCGAAGTCGGACCGGCTGACCACCGGCTGGTTGACGGCGGTCATGCCACGCGACGGCTTGTCGGCCACGGCGGTGTTGCAGCCCGCGAGCGTGGAAGCCAGAAGCAGCATTGCGATAGAGTTGCGCATCTTCATTTCCTTCCTGACGCGGATCACAGCTTGAAGCCCGGAGCGGCGGTGGCGGCGGCGCCTGCGCCCATGCCGGGGGCGGGCGCCTGGGCGGCCGGGCGCGGGCCCGAAGTGCCAGTGAAGACCTGGCCCTGGCCCATGCCCTGGACGTCGGTCGGCATGCGGTAGCCGTCGGTCGGCAGCGCCATCTGGGTCGACACCGGCCGGACCAGATAAGGCGTGACGATGATCACCAGTTCGGTCTCCGCTCGGCGGAAGCTGGTCGAGCGGAACAAGGCGCCGAGGATCGGCAGGTCGCCGAGGAAGGGCGCCTTGGTGACGTCGTTGGTATGGGCGTCGCGAAGCAGACCGGCGATCATGAACGACTGGCCGGATCCGAGCTCGACGGTGGTCTCGGCGCGGCGCGTGGTCAGCGCCGGGACGTTGAACCCGTTCAGGCGGATGCTGCCCTCGTTGCTGAGCTCGCTCACCTCCGGGCGGACGCGCATCGAGATGCGGCCGTCGGCGAGCACGATCGGCGTGAAGGCCAGGCCGACGCCATATTGCTTATATTCGATAGTGACGGCGCCGAGCGACTGCGAGATCGGCACCGGGAACTCGCCGCCGGCGAGGAAGCTGGCGGTTTCGCCCGACAAGGCCGTCAGGTTCGGTTCGGCCAGGATGGTCACCAGGCCGTCCTTGGCGGCGAGGTCGAGGGTGCCGATCAGGTCGAGCCCGAACAGCTTTCCCGCCGCACCGAGCGCGGTGCCGCCGGCAAGCGCGTTGAAGGCCTTCGGAATAGCCGGGGTATCACCGACTGCCGGCGAGCCGAAGGTGCCGGCCGAGCCCTGGGCGACCCCGAACTGAAAGCCGCTCGTCGTGTCGCGCGACAACAGGTTGACGCCGATCGACTTGGTGACGCTGCGATTGACCTCGGCAATGCGGACGCGAAGGTTGACCTGGAGCGGCGTCGCCGTGCTGAGACGGTTGACGACGCAGACCTTGCACATCGCGCCTTCCTTGGACATGTCGACGCCCGGGTTGAGCATGGCGGTCACCAGTTGCTCGGCCTGGGCGGCATCGACCGGCGAGGCGACGGTGCCGGTGAGCACCGCGATCTGCCCCGCGTTCAATACCTTGATGTCGGCCTGCGGCATGGCCGCGCGCAACATCTGGTCGACGGACGTGATGTTCTGGCTGACCCGCACATTGGCCGAGTAAACCACTGAGCCGTTAGCGGCGGTGGCGATGACAGTCGCCTCGCCGGCATCCTTGCCGAACAGGTTAATCTGGCGCGCATTGCTGACATAGACATCGGCGACGCCCGGGTTGGATGTCCACACGTCGGCGACGCTGGACGGCAGGCGAACGACCTGGCCCTCGCCCGTCGACAGCAGGACCTGCTGGCTGGGACGGAAGGTGCCGGCGCGCTGCGCATCGGCGGGGGCCGCGGCGGTGATGCTGCCGAGGCCAATGGCCAGCGCGGCGAGGGCGGTGCCCAGGCGGACGCGGCTGCGGTTGGTGATGCTGTTCATCTTAACGGGCTCCCACCGGAACTTCGGTTACAGTGTTGCCGCGGGCAACGCGGACGGTCGGGCCGACCGGCACGCCCACGCCGCCGCCGGCGGCGCCGGCTGCAGGCGCCTGGGTCGTGCGCTGCGGCACGCTGGTGCGCTGGAAGCGCGAAACCTCGCCTCCGGTCGTGTAGGTCGTGTTGGTGTCCTGCGGCCTGTTCGCGACCGCCAGAAGCAGGCGGCGCTCGTCGGCGGGATTGGCGCCGGCGGGCAGCTTGACCTCGCCATTGGCGACGGCCCGCTCGAGCTCGGCCGTATTGTCGGCGATCGAGCGCAGCGACAGCGACAAGGTACCGAGCGATTGCGAGACGGCGATCTTCTCCGCCAGGCGGGGCGTGGCCTCGACCGTGACCATGGAGAAGGCCTTGACGACCGTCTTGCCTTCCTCGTCCTTGCTGTCGATCCGCTGGTCGGTGGCAAGCACGCGCAGGTTGCGGACGATCGTTTCGGACACCTTAAGCGCCGGACCATCGCCGCCGCCGGTGACTTCCTGGGTCAGCACCAGGTCGACCCGGTCGCCCGGGAAGACGAAGCCGGCGACACCGCTGGTGGTCGACACCGGAACCGTGACGGCACGCATGCCCGGGCCAAGCGCCGCGGCGAGGAAGCCCCGGTCGTTGGGGCCGACGAGCGCGCCCTGGGTGATCGGCTGGCCGGCGGTGATCGGGTTGCGGACAACGGTGCCGAGCAGCTTGGCCATGTCGGATTCGGGAGCGCCTTCCTGATAGTAAGCGTTCTGAACCAGCTCTTTCGGCCAGGCCTGGAAGGCGAGGCTTTCCTGATCGATGATGGTGCCGACTGGCAGCGCCTTGCGGGCGACCAGGATCTTCGGCCCCGTCGGAACCTGGGACGCGGCGGCCTGTGGGGCCCCGGCGCCGGTGAACATATTCTTGGCCATGACGGCGGTGATGACCGCGATGACCAGCGCTCCTACGAGCAGCACGACTTTCCTTACGTTCATGGCGAACACGCCTCCCCTGAAGGGTCCCTCAATCGTCCACACAAATCAGGCAAATTGGTTAAGAAAGCGTTGGGCGAGAATCCAAAGCGCGCCGATGGCGATGGCAACTCCATAGGGAACCTCCGGCCGCGCCGCCGGCGCATCGCCATCAATCGGCTGTTTTCCGCGCTTTTTGTGAAGCAGCAGCACGATCAATGTCAGCACGCCGCCGGCAATCGACATGATGACGAGAATTTTCAAAGTGACGAATGGCTTGAACCAAAGCGCCAGCGCGGCCGCCAGCTTGACATCGCCGCCGCCCATCATGCCCATGTAAAACGCGCCGGCGAGCAACGCGAAGACGCCGGCGGCGACGGCGACCTGAAGCGCGGCGTCCGGCCACAGCGGCAGGGCGATCGACCACCAATAGAGCGGCGCGAGCAGCGCCACGGCGGCATTGAGCCGGTTTGAGATCGTGAAGGTGCGTACGTCGATGACCGCGGCGACGACCAGCAGGATCGCCAGCAAAACCAGCAGCAATTCGGTGAATCCGGCATTCATCATGTCAGCCCCCCTAGACGGCGCGGCTTTCCAAACCGTAACCAGCCGCGGCAATGGACGCTTATGACATCGTCATCGTCGGAGGCGGAATCGCCGGCGCCAGCCTGGCCGCGCGGCTCGCGGCGGATGCCAAGGTCCTGATCATCGAAGCGGAAGATTTGTGCGGGCGCCACGCTACCGGGCGTTCGGCCGCCTTCTGGCAGGCGAGCCTGGGCGGTGACAGTCCCGAGCGGCGCCTGACCCTGGCCTCCCGGCCGATGTTCGAGTCGCGTTGGCCAGGGAGCGATACCCCGTTCCTGCGCACGCGCGGCGCGGTGCATTTGACTCGCGCCGGCTCGGATGCGTTTGACGAGGCGGGCGACCTGGCCGGGGATTATGCGCCTGTCCGACTTGACCGGTCAGCACTCGACCGCCTGATTCCGGGCTTGCGGGATCAATGGACTGGCGCCTGGTTCGAAGGCACCTGCGCCGACATCGAGGTCGCCGCCTTCCATCATGCCTGCCTGGCCGCGATGCGGCGCGCCGGGGGCATCGTCCGGACCGATGCCGAGCTGCTTCGTGCGCGATTTGCCAAGGGCAGTTGGCGGATTGAAACCAGCGCGGGCGAGGTCGTCGCGAACGTGCTGGTCAATGCCGCTGGCGCCTGGGGCGAGCAGGTTGCCCTGCACGCCGGAGTCGCCGGCATCGGCCTGGTAGCCAAGCGCCGGACGGTGGTGCAGCTGCGAGTCGGCCGCACCGGCCTCAAGGATTTGCCGTTCGTGACCGACAGCCACGCAAGCTTCTATTTCAAGGGTGAGGGCGACGACAGCGTCTGGGTCTGTCCGCTCGACGAGACGCCGGTCGACCCGTGCGACGCGGCGCCGGAGGAAATCGACGTCGCCATCGCCATTGACCGGTTTGAGCGGGCAGTCGACTGGCCGATTGAAGCGGTCGAGCGCAAATGGGCTGGCCTGAGGACCTTTACGCCGGACGAGGGCATGAAGTTCGGTCTCGACCCGGATCAACCGGCATTCTTTTGGTGCGTCGGCCAGGGCGGCATGGGAATCCAGACCGCGCCGGCCGCTTCCTTGCTGTGCGCCAACCTGATTCGCGGGGAGCCGCTGCCGCCCGAGCTGGCAGGAATTGACCCGGCCGACTTTGCCGTGCGCCGCTAGGCGCGGCGCGCGTCGGCCTCGGCGCAGGCGAGCGCGTCGACCCGGTCGTTTTCGGGGTGGCCGCTATGCCCCTTGACCCAATGCCATTCGACGCGATGGCGCTCGGCGGCGTCGAGCAGCGCCTGCCACAATTCGGCGTTCTTGACCGGCTTGCGGTCTGCGGTGCGCCAGCCGTTGCGCAGCCAGCCATGGATCCATCTGGTGATGCCGTCGCGGACGTAGCTGCTGTCAGTATAAAGCGCGACTCGACACGGTTTCTTCAGCGCCTCGAGCGCGCGGATGGCGGCAATCAGCTCCATCCGGTTGTTAGTGGTCAGCGCCTCGCCGCCGGTGAGCTCGCGTTCCCTAGCGCCGGTGCGCAGCAGCGCCGCCCAGCCACCCGGCCCGGGATTGCCGCGGCAGGCGCCGTCGGTGAAAATCTCGACGAACGGCGGCTCCATCCTCGTCGTCAGGCGACCAGTTCGCGCGGCAGCTTGAAGACCATCCGTTCGGGATCATGGTCGGCGATCTCCTCGCGGACGTCGAAACGGTCCTTCAAGGCATCGACGACTTCCCGGACGAGCAGTTCCGGCGCCGAAGCGCCGGCGGTCAGGCCGACCGTGCCCGGCGTTCCCAGCCAGTCCCAGTCGATGTCGGCGGCGCGCTGGATCAGCCGCGCCTCGACGCCCTGGCGCTCGGCGACTTCGGCCAGGCGCAGCGAATTGCTGCTGTTGGGTGCGCCGATCACCAGCATCCGGTCGCACTGGTGGGCGATCGCCTTGACCGCCGCCTGGCGATTGGTGGTGGCGTAGCAGATATCTTCGCTGCGCGGCGCCTGGATCGACGGGAATCGGGCCTTTAGTGCGGTTACGATATCGGCAGTGTCGTCGACTGACAAAGTGGTTTGGGTCAGGAAAGCGAGATTGCCGGGATCGGCGGGCGTCAGGCCGGCGACGTCGGCGACCGTTTCCACCAGCGTCATCGCTCCGTTCGGCGCCTGGCCGAAAGTTCCGATGACCTCCGGATGACCGGCATGGCCGATGAAGATGATGTGCCGGCCCGCCTCGATCAGCCGCTCGGCCTGGCGGTGGACCTTGCTGACGAGCGGGCAGGTGGCGTCGAGATAGTCGAGGCCGCGTGTCGTGGCGGCCGCCGGCACCGACTTGGGGACGCCATGCGCGGAAAAGATGACCGGGCGCCCGTCGGGGACCTCGTCCAGTTCCTTGACGAAGACGGCGCCAAGCCCGCGCAACCGGTCGACGACGAAGCGGTTGTGGACGATTTCGTGACGGACATAGACTGGCGGGCCGAAGCGCTCGATCGCCAGCTCGACGATCTGGATGGCGCGGTCGACGCCGGCGCAAAAGCCGCGCGGGGCGGCGATCAGGACCTTCAAGGGCGGGCGGACGGGCATGTCGATCGCCATGTAAGGCATCGCTTGCAGGCTGGTAAGGGCCTTCCTATGACTGCGGCCAACCTAGGCCCCTCGCCCGAAGGATGAATGCATTGCGCCTTGTACATTCCGGTTTCCTCGCTCTTGCCGCCATTGCCACCCTGTCGGCCTGCTCCAAGGAGGGATCGATCGAGCAGGGCGGCATCTATGTCACCCGCTCGACCTGCCCGCAGGTCGGGATTCCGGCCGGCACCGGCGACATCACCTTGTTCAGCCCGCCGGGACGGACCGACGCAGCGGCGATCGACGTCGTGGCGACGATCACCAATTTGCGTGCGCAGTGCAGCGAGGATGCGGCCAATGTCATTTCCACCGCCAGCTTCGACGTAGTCGCGACACGGCGCGACGCCGCCGAGGCGCGGCAGGTGACCCTACCTTACTATAATGTCATTGCTCAGGGCGGCAGCGACATCGTCGCCAAGAAGATCGGCTATGTCGCGCTCGATTTCGCGGCCGGCAGCCTGCGCGCCAGCACCAGCGCCCAGGCCACCGGCCGGGTCAGCCGCAGCGCCGCGGTGCTGCCCGAAGACGTGCGGCGCGAGCTGACTCGAGTCCGCAAGGTCGGCGACCCGGACGCGGCCGTCGATCCGCTGTCGGACCCGAAAATCCGCGACGCGGTGGCCCGCGCCACGTTCGAGCAGCTGATCGGTTTCCAGCTGACGCAGGAGCAGTTGCGCTACAACGCGACGCGCTAGGCCGCGCCGTCCACCGCCAAGCGCACCAAGCGCAATTGACTCACGCGGGCGCGCGCGCCAAGGCTCCGCCCGTCTTTCGCCGGCCCCGGCCGGCGGAGGCGCGCACGGGAGAGTGTTGGCCTTCGGGCCGGCCGCCGAAGGAGCAACCGCCCCCGGAATCTCTCAGGCACCAGGGACCGCGCGCGCCGGACAATCTGGAAAGAGCCTTCCGCACTGGAGGGCCGCCGAAGGGGCAAAGCTCTCAGGCCGCAGCGACAGAAGGGGGCTCGAGACACGGGGCGGGCTGGAAGGCACGCCCGTCGGGACGAGCCAAATTCTGGGAGCCGCGAGCGATGGCTGAGATGACCGACACGGCCGAGCAGCTGAGCCTTCCGCTCGACGCCTGGCATCGCGCGCGAGGCGCCCGCATGGTGTCGTTCGCCGGCTATTCGATGCCGGTCCAGTATGAAGGCGTCATCGCCGAGCATCTGTGGACCCGGGAACAGGCCGGTTTGTTCGACGTCAGCCACATGGGCCAGCTGACCTTCCACGGCGACCGCGTCGATGCCGCGCTCGAGACGCTGATGCCGGGCGATCTGCAGCTGCTCAAGGACGGAAGGCTGCGCTATTCGATGCTGCTCGACGACGAGGGCGGCATCATCGACGATTTGATGGCGACCCGCCGCGGCGAGCATTTCTATGTCGTCGTCAACGGCGCCACCAAGCATGGCGATATCCTCGAATTCGAGCGCCGGCTGCCGAAGGGCATCGTCCTCGACCATATGAAGGAGCAGGCGCTGCTGGCGCTGCAAGGGCCGCGCGCGGCCGAGGTGCTGGAATCGCTGGTCCCGGGCGTGTCGGACCTGGGCTTCATGCAAGGCGGAGCGTTCACGATCGGCGATACCCATGCCTGGATCAGCCGGTCGGGCTACACCGGCGAGGACGGGTTTGAGATATCCGTGGCGGCCACGGCCGTCGAAGCGGTCGCCGAGGCGCTGATCGCGCATGAAGCGGTGAAGTCGGTCGGACTTGGCGCGCGCGATTCGCTGCGGCTCGAGGCGGGGCTGCCGCTCTACGGCCATGACCTCGATGTGAAGACGACCCCGGTCATGGCCGACCTCGGCTTCGCCATCGGCAAGCGCCGCCGCGCCGAAGGCGGCTTCGCCGGCGACATGCGCGTCCTGGCCGAGCTGGAGAATGGCGCGGTCCAGAAGCGCGTCGGCCTCGCCGTAGAAGGCCGCCAGCCGGTGCGCGAGGGCGCGCGAGTGCTGGACGGCGAGGGTAATGAAATCGGCCGGGTGACCAGCGGCACCTTCTCGCCGTCGCTGCAACGGCCGATCGCCATGGGCTATGTCGCCACAGCGTTGAGTGCGCCCGGCACGACGCTGACTCTCGAGCAGCGCGGAAAGCTGTTCCAGGCGGAGGTCGTGCCCATGCCATTCGTCCCCCACCGCTACCACCGCAAACAGGGAGCCTGAGCCATGAGCCTGCATTTCACCGGCGAGCATGAATGGATCCGCGTCGAAGGCGACACCGCCACCGTCGGTATCTCCAGCCACGCGCAAGAGGCATTGGGGGATATCGTTTTCGCCGAAGTCCCCGAGGGCGGCCGCGCGCTCAACAAAGGCGACGAGGCGGCGGTCGTCGAATCGGTCAAGGCCGCGTCCGACATTTACGCGCCGGTCGCCGGCGAGGTCATCGAGGGCAATGGCGCGCTTGCCGACGACCCGTCGCTGATCAACCGCGACCCCGAAGGCGAGGGCTGGTTCTTCAAGATGCGGATCGCCGACAAGGCCGAGCTGGCAGGGCTGATGGAAGAGGCCGCCTATCGTGAATGGGTGAAGACGCTCTGAGGGAAACCATCGCCTCGACCTCGCAATGGGACGCGGCCGATTATGCCCGCGTTGGCGGCTTCGTGCCTGAACTTGGCCAGGCTGCGCTCGACCTGCTCGACCCGCAGCCGGGCGAACATATCCTCGACGTCGGCTGCGGCGACGGCTCGCTGACGCTCAAGATCAAGCAGGCCGGGGCCGATGTGGTCGGCATCGACAACAGCATCAGCATGATCGGCGCCGCCCGGGCGAAAGGGCTAGACGCGCGGGTGATGGACGCGGCCGACCTTAAGTTTGCCGAGGCGTTCGATGCGGCTTTCTCCAACGCCACGCTCCACTGGGTGCTCGACAAGGAACGGGCGGCGCGGGCGATCTGGTTCGCGTTGAAGCATGAGGGGCGTTTTGCCGGCGAGATGGGCGGGCGGGGCAATCTCACCAGGCTACGCCAAGCCCTCGACGATGTGCTGGTCGAGCGCGGCTTCGGTCCCCCGACCTATGCCGCCAACTGGTATCCCAGCGTCGAGGAATTCACGGCGATCTATGCGCAAGCCGGGTTCGAGGACATCGACGCCCGCCTGATCGAACGGCCAACGCCCCTGGAGCACGGCGTTGCTGCCTGGGTGACGACCTTCCGTGCCGGTTGGCTCGATCGCGCCGGCGTCCCGCAGGACGAGCGACAGGCGATCGCCGAGGCCGTCGCTGAGCGCGCGGGGACCGATATCGCCGACTATGTCCGGCTCCGTTTCATGATGAGAAAGCCAAAGTGATGCGTTACTTGCCGCTGAGCGATGCCGATCGCTCCGCCATGCTGGACAGAATCGGCGCCGGCTCGGTCGACGAATTGTTCCGCGACGTGCCCGAGGAGGCGCGGCTCACTGGCCCGATCCATGGCCTGTCGATGCACGCATCCGAGATGGCGGTCGAGCGCGACATGAAGGGACTGGCGGCCAAGAACATGGTTGCCGGCGAAGTGCCGTTCTTCCTCGGCTGCGGCGCCTATCGCCACCACGTCCCGGCCAGCGTCGACCATTTGATCCAGCGCGGCGAGTTCCTGACCAGCTACACGCCCTACCAGCCGGAAATCGCCCAGGGCACGCTGCAAGTGCTGTTCGAGTTCCAGACCCAGGTGGCGCGACTGCTCGGGTGCGAGGTCGCCAATGCGAGCATGTACGATGGCTCGACCGCCTGTTGGGAAGCGATCGGCATGGCGCGGCGGATCACGCGGCGGTCAAAGGCGATCCTCTCATCGGGCCTGCACCCGCATTATGCGTCGGTGTGCCGAACCATGGCCAGGTTCACCGGTGACGCGCTCGACACGGCGGCGCCCGAGTTGAGCGCCGCGACCGATGCTGAGAGGTTGATCGCCGCGATTGACGGCGAGACCAGTTGCATCGTCGTTCAATATCCCGACATTCTCGGTCGCATCGCCGATCTGACGCCGATCGCCGAGGCGGCGCATGCCGCCGGCGCGCTGCTGGTCGCGGTGGTGACCGAGCCGTTGGCGTTGGGGCTGATCAAGGCGCCGGGCGAGATGGGCGCCGACATCGTCGTCGGCGAAGGTCAGTCGATCGGCGTCGGCCTGCAGTTCGGCGGGCCTTATGTTGGCCTGTTCGCTACCCGCGAGAGATATGTCCGGCAGATGCCAGGCAGGCTGGCTGGAGAGACGGTCGATGCCGAGGGAAAACGCGGCTTTGTACTGACCTTGTCGACCCGTGAGCAGCATATCCGCCGCGAGAAGGCGACGTCGAATATATGCACCAACTCGGGCCTGTGCGCTCTGGCCTTCTCGATCCACATGACCCTGCTCGGCGAGAAAGGGCTGACCGGCCTCGCCAAATTGAATCACGCGCGCGCGTGCGAAGCGGCTGTGCGGCTGTCGAGAATCCCGGGCGTCAGCCTGGTCAATGAAAGCTTCTTCAATGAATTCACGCTGGAGCTGCCGGTCGAGGCGCGACCGGCGGTGCATGCGATGGTCGAGAAAGGCGTGCTCGGCGGCGTCTCGCTCGGCCGGCTTTATCCCGATGAAGCGGGGCTGGCGAAGGGGTTGGTCGTCGCCGTCACCGAGACGGTGACCGACGAGGATGTCGATGCGCTCGAAGCCGCTCTGAAGGAGGTCTGCAAGTGACCGTTAACCCGTCAGGCTGGCGCCCGTCCGCGCCCGCCGCCGGCGACGGCGCCGCGCCGCCGACCGTCACCGGCAACCGCGCGCTGATGCTCGAAGAGCCTCTCCTGTTCGAGATCGGCGGCCGTGACCAGACGGGCGTGGATTTCGAGGCAGTGGAAAGCGGTGGATCCCGTCTCGCCGGGCTCGAACGCAGCGGCCTCGACCTGCCTGGATTGAGCGAGCCCGAGGCTGTCCGCCACTACACGCGCCTGTCGCGGCAGAATTACGCCATCGACCTTGGGCTGTTCCCGCTTGGCTCATGCACCATGAAGCACAACCCGCGCCTCAACGAGAAGGTGGCGCGGCTGCCTGGGTTCGCCGACATCCATCCGCTGCAGCCGCAGGAAACCGTCCAGGGGGCGCTGGAGGTGATCAACCGTCTCGCCTTCTGGCTGATTGAGCTGACCGGCATGCACGGCGTGGCGATGAGCCCCAAAGCAGGCGCTCACGGCGAATTGTGCGGGCTGCTCTGCATCCGCTCGGCCCTGGAAGCCCGCGGCGACGCGCGCGAGGTCGTGCTGGTGCCAGAAAGCGCCCACGGCACCAACCCGGCAACGGCGGCTTTCTGCGGCTATCGGGTCGAGGACATTCCGGCCAACAAGGACGGCCGGGTCGACCTAGAGGCGCTTAAAGGCCGGCTCGGGCCCGACGTCGCCGCGGTGATGATCACCAACCCCAACACCTGCGGCCTGTTCGAGCCCGACATGAAGGCGATCAGCGACGCGGTCCATGCCGCCGGCGGCTTCGTCTATTGCGACGGCGCCAACTTCAACGCCATCGTCGGCAAGGTGCGGCCGGGCGACCTCGGCATCGACGCCATGCACATCAATTTGCACAAGACCTTCTCGACCCCGCACGGCGGTGGCGGGCCGGGGTCCGGGCCGGTCGTCCTGTCGGAAGCGCTCGCGCCGTTCGGGCCGCTGCCCTATGCGGCGCGCTATCCGGACGGTACCTACAAGCTGGTCGAAGAGGAGAGCGCCGGGCAGGAGCATCCCCGCAGCTTTGGCCGCATGACCGCCTTCCACGGCCAGATGGGCATGTTCACCCGGGCCTTGGCCTATATCCTCAGCCACGGCGCCGACGGCCTTGTCCAGGTTGCCGAGGACAGCGTCTTGAACGCCAATTACGTCCTGCGCAGCCTCGAGGACGTGCTCGACGCGCCCTTCGCTTTTTCGGGGCCGTGCATGCACGAGGCGATCTTCAGCGATCGTGACTTCGCCGAGGGCATTTCGACCATCGACGTCGCCAAGGCACTGATCGACGAGGGCTTCCACCCGATGACCATGTATTTCCCATTGGTCGTCCATGGCGCGATGCTGGTCGAGCCTACGGAGACCGAATCCAAGGCCGGCCTCGACCAGTTCATCGCTGCCTTGCGCTCGATCGCGGCGCGGGCGCGGGCCGGCGACGAGAGCCTGAAGGCCGCGCCGGTCTTCGCGCCGCGCCGACGGCTGGACGAGACACTGGCGGCGAGGAAGCCGATTCTGGCTTACAAGACACCGGCGCCGGATGGGGCCGGAAGCGGGCTGGGCGCGCATATCGGCGGCGGCTGATTGGCGGAGGAGGGGCGCGGATGACCGAACGGATCGACAATTTCACCGACGCGGCCTTTGCCTTCGCAGTCTCGCTGCTGGTCATCGGGGGCGCGCGGGCGCCGGACAATTTCGACGCCTTGATGCTGTCGCTCGGCGATATTCCGGCGTTCGCTTTCGGCTTTGCGCTGATGGCGATGTTCTGGCTTGGGCACGTCCGCTGGCGCCGGCTGCGCGGTGAAGGGGATTTCCTGTCGACCCTGCTGACCCTAATTTTGATTTTCCTGACGCTGATCTATGTCCAGCCGCTGCGCGCCATGGCCAGCGCCACCGGCCTGTTTTTCACCGGCCAAGGCAGGATGTTCGGCGGCAGTCTGCCGGGCCTGTTCACGGTCTATGGCACAGGTTTCGTTGCCATGGCCGCGACCATGACCGCGCTCTATTGGGAATCGCTGCGCAGCGAGGCGATGAACCCCGCTGAACGCGCCGAGGCGATGGGCGAGCGCGGCATCTGGATAATTCTGGCGGCGACCGGACTTGCCTCGATCCTGGTGTCGATGACTCGCTATGGCGTCTGGGCGGCCATGCTGTACGCCACCTTGCCGATCAGCATCGGCATCTACACCCGCCGGCACAATTGGTCGGGCCCGCGCGCGGCATGAAGCTCGGCTCGCCAGCGGCGGAGCGCAACCGGGAGCCGATCGCGGCGGTGCTGGCCGACTGGCTGCCGCGCCAGGGGCTGGTGCTGGAAGTGGCGAGCGGGTTGGGCGAGCATGCGGTCCATTTCGCGCGGCGATTCCCCGATCTTGCATGGCAGCCGAGCGATCCGGATTCGTCGGCGCTGGCGTCGATCGAGGCCTGGCGGGCCGATTCCCGCCTGCCCAATTTGCGTGAGCCGGTGATCCTCGACGCGGCCGCCGTGACCTGGCCGGTCGACGAAGCGGATGCGCTGGTTAACATCAACATGGTCCACATCAGCCCGTGGGATGCGGCGCTCGGCCTGCTCGACGGCGCGGCGCGGGTGCTGGCGGCAGGCGCGCCGCTGATCCTTTACGGGCCGTGGATCGCCGAGGATGTCGAAACGGCGCCGTCGAATCTGGCGTTCGACGCCGACTTGAGGCGCCGCAATCCGGCCTGGGGCCTGCGCCGGGTGAAGGATTTCGCGGCCGAGGCGACACGGCGGGGTCTTGCGCTTACCGATCAGCGCGAAATGCCTGCCAACAATCGAATGCTGCTGTTTATGCGTCGCTAGTGCGGTCGCGGTTGGGAAGCGTCGGCTCGTCGCCCTGGCGCGGCTTGTCGCCTTTCTGGACGCGAGTGATGCTGGGGTCGTCGCCCTCGGCCGACTGAAGCTCGTCGCGCTGGCCGATCTCGCGGGCGAGGTCGCCGCCGCTGGCGTTGCCTTGGCTTGGAGTCGGCAAATCGGTCAGTTCGTCAATCAGGTCGTTGTCATTGTCGCGGGTGCGGTCGGTCATGGCGGGCCTCCTGCCTTCTCAAACGGGACGGAGGTCGAGCTGGTTCCGGCGACTCAGCTCGCCGCGCGCAGCTGGTCGCGCACGCCTTGCAGCCAGGCGACCAGCTCGGCGAGCGGAATCAGGCGGTTGAAGCTTATGCCCAGATGGCCGTCCTCCCGCCAGCGCAAGGCAGCCGGTTGCGGTCGCAGGCCCGGGAGCGACACCGAAAGGTCGCAGCCATGCTCCAGCAGTGGATCGCCTTTGACCTTGATCCCGCCTTGCGAGACATCGCAGACTGGCAGGCGATAAATGTTGGCGCCATCGCGAACCGTAGCCAGGCAATCGACCTCGATCCGCGGCATGCGCGGCCGCGGCCCGCCGGCGGAAGCGGACAGGATTTCGATCACGTCGACGGCCTCGTCGAACGCGACGCCGACATTATGGTCCTTGATCCAGGTCGCGCGCCCGGTGACCGGCTGGCCGCTTTTCAGCTCGATCGACAATGCGGAGCCTTCGGGGATCGGGCAGTAGGCGCGGATCATCATCCCGCCGGCCGAGATATTCTTGATCAGGCACAGTTCGCGCCGTTCGCCGATGGTGATCGAGCCGACGCGGAACAAGGTCAGGTGACGGTCGCCGTCGCGGCGTTCGCCAGGCTCGGGCGGAGTGTCGGACAGCGAATACAGGGTCGTCTCTACCGGCTGCTCGTCCAATTCTCTCTCCATCGGCTCCACGAAAAACGGCGTAAAGCCAGAGGATTACCAGATGGTTGACCGTAGGTCCGAGGTGGTGGGAGCGAGGTGAAAAGCGTGAGCCCTGCTGGATTCGAACCAGCGACCTACTGATTAAAAGTCAGTTGCTCTACCAACTGAGCTAAGGGCCCACGCGGGGGTGCGCTTAGCCGCGTGGGGGCCGACGGGCAAGGCGATGGGCGAGATGGCGCGCGGTCAATGCCCCGCGGATGCGCCAGCCCGGCGCGATGGCCGCCAGCGGCTGTAGCATGAAGGCGCGCCGCTCGAGCCCGGCGTGGGGGACGGTCAGCTGGAGCGATCGAACCTTGCCGCCATCCCAGGCGAGGATGTCGAGGTCGAGGACGCGCGGCCCCCAGCGCTTGCCGGACCGCCGGCCGAAGGCCCGCTCGATGGCCTTGAGCGCGGCCAGCAAATCGAGCGGCTCCAGATCGCTTTCGACCAGCGCCACCGAATTGGCGAAGTCGCGCCCGGCGCCACCGCTGGCGGGATTGAGCAGGATCGGCGAGGCGTCGAACAATTCGAACCGCCGGTCGAGCTCGGCGATCGCCGCCTCGACCACGCCGGACGGACGCCGGTGGCGGCCGTGCATGCGGTTCGAGCCGATGGCGATGGCGTAGTGGTGGATCACTGGCCCGCCCTGTCATTGCGAGCGCAGCGAAGCAATCCAGTGATGGCGGCTGGATTGCTTCGCTGCTTCGCTTCTCGCAATGACGAGTTGATGAAGAGCCCCGCCGACCTTTCTCCAATCCCCGAGGCCGAAGCCCCACGTGATTGCCCCCTTTGCCCGCGGCTGGTCTGCTTCCGCGAAGAGCTTCGCCGGGAACATCACGACTGGTGGAATGCGCCGGTGCCGGCGTTCGGCGACCCCGATGCCTGGCTGGCGATCGTCGGCCTGGCGCCCGGCAAGCACGGCGCCAACCGCACCGGCCGGCCGTTCACCGGCGACTATGCCGGCGATTTGATGTTCGCCACCTTGCTCAAGTTCGGCCTGGCGACCGGCGAATATCGCGCCGATCCGACCGACAGCCTGAGCCTCAAGGGCGCCATCATCCTCAATTCGGTCAAATGCCTGCCGCCCCAGAACAAGCCGGAGCCGAGCGAAATCCGCAATTGTCGCCGCTATCTCGAGGCGGGACTCGCGTTGCTTCCCAGCGTGCGGGTGCTCATCGGGCTCGGGCAGATCGGCCACGTCGCCGCCTGCCGGGCGCTTGGGATAAAGCCGTCGGCGGCCAAGTTCGGCCACGGCTCCGAGCATGTCACGCCGGACGGGCGCATCCTGCTCGGGACCTATCATTGCTCGCGCTACAACACCAACACCGGCCGGCTGACCGCGGCGATGTTCGAAAGCGTGTTCGAGCGGGCGCTGGCCCTCAGACGTCCTGGGTGAGCCGCCCGTAAAGCTCCGGCCGTCGGTCTCGGAAGAAGCCGAAGGCGGCCCGGTGCTTTTTGGCCGCCGCGAGGTCGAGGGTCGCCACCAGCACACCGGTCTCGTCGGCCCCGAACTCGGCGAGGATGTCGCCGCGCTCATCGCAGATGAAGCTGTGGCCGTAGAAACGCTGGCCGCCTTCGCTGCCGATGCGGTTGGCGGCGACGATGGGGACGACGTTCGACACCGCATGGCCGATCATCGCCCGCCGCCATAGCCGGCTGGTGTCGAGGTCCGGGTCGTGCGGCTCGGTGCCGATGGCGGTCGGGTAGAAAAGAATATCGGCGCCCATCAGCATCATCGCCCGCGCCGTCTCTGGGTACCACTGGTCCCAGCAGACGCCGACGCCCAGCGTTACCGCGCGCGGGCCGTTCCACACCTTGAAGCCGGTGTTGCCGGGGCGGAAATAGAATTTTTCCTCATAGCCCGGCCCGTCGGGGATGTGGCTCTTGCGATACACGCCGGCGACCTTGCCATCGGGCCCGACCATGGCGAGGCTGTTGTAGTGATGCGGGCCGTCGGCCTCGAAGAAGCTGGTCGGGATCCAGATCTTCAGTTCCTTCGCCAGCTCCTGCATCGCCAGCACCGACGGATGCTCGGCGGTGGCGCGGGCGTTGGCGAACAAGGCCTCGTCCTCGATCCGGCAGAAATAGGGGCCTTCGAACAATTCCGGGGGCAGCACCACCTCGGCGCCTTGGCTCGCCGCCTCGCGCACCAGATCGGCGACCGCCTTGATGTTGGCGACCGTGTCCTCGCTGAAGGCGAGCTGGAGGGCGGCGACGGTGAGCTTGGTCATGGCGCGGGCCTTAAAGCGGCAGTTGCTGGCTGATGCAATGGAAGCTGCCGCCGCCAGTGAGGACATGATCGGCGCGCAGGCCGACCGCCTGTCGGTCCGGGAACAAGGCCTGGACGGCCTGCACGGCCGCGTCGTCGTTGGTCGCGCCATATATCGGCACGACCACCGCCGCATTGCCGATATAGAAGTTCATGTAGCTTGCCGGGATGATCTCGCCGTCGCGGATCACCTCGCCTGGGGACGGCAGCGTGACGATGTCGAGCCCTGCATCGGCCAGGCGCCGGGCCGCATCCCGGTAGACGGCCGCATTGGGATCGTCGTTGGTCGCCGTCGGAATGGCGACACGGCCCGGCGCCACGAAACGCGCCAGATTGTCGATGTGGCCGTCGGTATGATCATTGAGCAGCCCCTCGCCGAGCCAGATGACTCGGTTGAAACCGAGGTCGCGGGCCAGGGCCGCCTCGACCGCCGCGCGGTCCATGCTCGGGTTGCGATTGGGGTTGAGTAGGCACTGCTCGGTGGTGATAACCATGCCCGACCCGTCGCCGTCGATGGCGCCGCCTTCCAAAATCCAGTCGGATTTCGTCGTTGCAAGGCCGGCGGCCAGCGCCAGCCGAGCGCCGATGCTGTCGTCGCCGGGCAGGTCATACTTGCCGCCCCAGCCGTTGAAGGCGAAGTCCATGGCGGCGCGGTCCTGGCCGCTGCCAAGCACGATCGGCCCGGTGTCCCGCAGCCAGATGTCGCCGAACGGCTCGACGATCACTTTGGCGAAGGGCGCCAGCCGGCGTGCCTGGGCTGCAGCGGCCTCGTCCGCGGCCACCAGCCACGCCCCTTCGCCCCTGCCGCCGGCGTGCACCGCCTCAGCGAACGCCGCGACTTCGGCCTGGGCCTGCGCAAGGTCGGCCTCCCATAAGCCGGGGTCGCTGGGAAAGCCGATCCACACTGCCTTATGCAGCACCCATTCGGGAAGGGGAGGTCGGGTCAATTCGTGCTCCAAACAAAAAGGGCGGCCCCGCAAGGCCGCCCCGTCTGCACTTGGCTGGCCGCCGGCTTAACGCGAATAGAATTCGACGACCAGATTCGGCTCCATGCGGACCGGATAGGGGACTTCGTCGAGCGTCGGCACGCGGTTGAAAGTCACCTTGGCGGTGCCGTCGGGAACCACATATTCCGGCACGTCGCGCTCGGCCAGGCTCTGCGCTTCGATGACCAGCGCCATGTCCTGGGCCTTGGGGCCAAGCTCGATGACGTCGCCGACATCGACGCGGCGCGAGGCGATGTTGCACTTGGTGCCGTTGACGCGGACATGGCCGTGGCTGACCAGCTGGCGGGCCGCCCAGATGGTCGGCGCGAACTTGGCGCGATAGACGATCATATCCAGCCGCCGTTCGAGCAGGCCGATCAAATTCTGGCTGGCGTCGCCCTTCATCCGGCTGGCCTGCTGGAAAGTCTGCTTGAACTGCTTTTCGGTGACGTCGCCGTAATAGCCTTTCAGCTTCTGCTTGGCGCGCAGCTGGATGCCGAAGTCCGACACCTTGCCCTTGCGGCGCTGGCCATGCTGGCCGGGGCCATATTCGCGGCGGTTGACCGGGCTCTTGGGCCGTCCGAAGACGTTCTCGCCCATGCGGCGGTCGAGCTTGTACTTGGCGCTTTTGCGCTTCGACATGAAAACTTCCTTCAATTGCGTTGCGTCAGTCTTCCGGAGCCGCGCCACCACTTCATTGCGAAGGGCAGGGCCACCGCTTCACCGGAGTGCGGGGCCAATTGCGAGCGGCGCGCCTAGCCGAGAGGCGCGACAAGGTCAAGGAAAAGGCCGGCTAGCGGGGTCCGCCGCCACCCGGCAGTGCCGGCGACTCCGACGTCAGGCTGGACCGGTTCTGCCGATCACGGACCGTTTCCTGGGTTTCCTGCTCGGCGACGTCCCATTGGCGCTTGGTCGCGCAAACCTTCTGCTGCTCGAGCCGGCTGCCGGTCGTCTTGAGATACTTACAGATGAGCTTTTCGTCGGGATAGGAAGCAACTGTCACCGTCTGCTGACGCGGCGGCGCGCAATAACGGGTTGCGCTGTGGCATTTTTGCCAGCGCTGCCATTGCGCCCTGGTCTTGCAGACCTTGACGGCGCCGAGGCGGCTGCTGCTGATCAGCATGTCGCGGCAGGTCTTGCTTTCCGTGGGAGTAGCCGGGCTCTCGGCCTCGGTCGCCGGCGTCGCGGCTGCGCCCTGGAGAAGCAATGCGGAGAGCAAAATCAACATGGCGATTTCCTAAGCCTCGTGACTGCCACTGCAATAATCAATAATCTCGTTTAGAGCAAAATTAACGCCGTGACGGTGTGCTTAGCGCGCGGATGACGCCGCGCAACGCCTGGACTTCCCGGTTCGACCATCCCGGCTTGGTGAGGATAGTGCGCAGGGTATTGCGGGTGGCCTGTGTGCGCTCGGGCGGGTGGAAGTATCCGATCGCGTCCAGTTCGGCGTCGATCTGGCCGATCAGGCCTTCGAGCTCGGAATGGGTCGCCGGCGGCTCGGCCTCGCGTGCCGTCGGTACCGCCAGCTCGGCCTGCCTCGACCATTCGTAGGCGAGCAGAATCACGGCCTGGGCCAGGTTGAGGGAACCGAACCTGGGGTTGATCGGCACGGTGACGATGGCCTTGGCCAGCGCCACGTCCTCGGTCTCCAGCCCCGACCGTTCGGGGCCGAACAGGATGGCGGTGCGACCCACGCTCTCGGCGATGCCCCGCGCCATGCCCGCGGGATCAACCACCGGCAGCATGAGGTCGCGGCGGCGGACCGTCGCGGCATAGACCTGGGCGCAGTCGGCGATGGCTTCGGCGGCCGTGTCGAAGAGTCGAGCTGCGCCGAGAACCGCATCGGCGCCGCTCGCCGCCGGGCCGGCATCGGGGTTCGGCCAGCCATCGCGCGGGGCGACCAGCCGCAGCTCGGTCAGCCCGAAATTGAGCATCGCCCGCGCCGCCTTGCCGATGTTCTGGCCGAGTTGCGGCCGGACGAGGACGATGATTGGCGCCGGCACGCTCACAAAAGCTTGGGCGCGCCTGGCGGCGGCGGGCCTTCCTTTTCGACGCGTTCCGCGATTTCGGCGAAGTCGCCTGGTTCGCTGAAATCCTTGTAGATGCTGGCGAAGCGGATGTAGGCGACATGGTCGAGCGCCCGCAGCCCGGCCATCACCGCCTCGCCGATGCGGGCCGACGTCACTTCATCGCCAAGCGTTTCCATCTGCCGCTGC
>JAKFFL010000170.1:0-20114 GCA_036675225.1 Sphingomonas sp.
GTTTTTGAGGACGATCTACCCGCCGGTGTTCGACATGCTGCTGGCGCGGATGAAGCCGGACGAGGCCGACTAGGGCTTCTTCGCCACGCCGACCAGCGCCGGCCTTAGCAGCCGGTCCTTCATGACATAGCCGGCCTGCATTTCCTCGACGATGGTGCCGGGCTCGGCCTCTTCGCTGGGGATTTCCATCATCGCCTGGTGCTGGTGCGGGTCGAGCCGCTCGCCGATCGACTTGATGCGGGTGATGCCGTTGCGCGCGAAGGCGGCCTCAAGCTCGCGCGCCGTCGCCTCGATGCCGGCCAGGAAGTTGCTCGCCACCTTGTCGGCGCGAAGCTCATCCGACACCGCGACCAAGGCGCGGTCGAGATGGTCCTTGATCGCCAGCATGTCACGGGCGAAGCCGGCGGCGGCATAGGTCCTGGCGTCGGCCATCTCCTTTTCCATCCGCCGACGCGTGTTCTGCAACTCGGCGGCGGCATAGAGCGTCTTGGCGTTGGCATCCTCCAGCTGCTTCTGCAGCTCGACCAGCTGGTCGTGCTCGGCAAGCTCTGGTGCCTCCGCGGCGGTTTCCGCGCGAATCTCCTCGGCCTCGTCTTCCAGCTTCTCGTCCTTGTCGTTCATGCCATCCATCTCGTCAGCGCCTGGGCGGTGAAATCCACCATGGGGACCACGCGCGCATAGTTCAATCGCGTCGGGCCGATAACCCCGACAACGCCGACCACTTGCCCTTCGCTCCCGCGATAGGGCGCGGCGATGACGCTGGAACCGGACAAGGCGAACATCCGGTTCTCGCTTCCGATGAAGATCCGGCAGCCCTCGCCTTCCCGCGCGCCTTCCAGCAGCCGGGCGATTTCCTGGCGGTCCTCGAGCTCTTCGAGCAGCCGGCGCACGCGCTCGAGGTCGGCGGCGGCGGCATCGTCGAGCAGGTTGGCCTGGCCGCGCACGATCAGCACCGGCCGCTGCGCCGCGTCCTGGCTCCAGGCGGCAAGGCCGGACGCGACCAGCTCGGCGGCCGCCGCGTCGATCGCCTCCCGCCGCTCGGAAATCTCGGCGCGCAGTCGGACCTCGGCCTGGCCCAGGGTCAAGCCGGCGAGGCGCGCGCTGACATAATTGCCGACCTCGGCCAGTGCCATCGCGCTGGTTCCCGACGGCAGCTCGACGACCCGGTTCTCGACCGATCCGTCGGTGCCGACCAGCACCGCCAGCGCGCGGCCGGGTGACAGGGGGACGAAGCTCAGCTGCCGCAGGCGCAATTCCTGCTTGGGCGCGAGGATGACCCCGGCGCAGGCCGACAGGCCCGACAAGGTCGCCGTCGCCGCCTCCAGCGCCTCCTCGATCGACCCGGTCCGCTCCATCTGCGCCTCGATCGCGGCCCGTTCCGCCGGGTTGGGCAGCGACGCCTGCATGATGCCGTCGACGAACAGCCTGAGACCGCTCTCGGTCGGCATCCGCCCGGCCGAGGTATGTGGATGAGTGAGCAGGCCGCGCTCCTCCAGCTCCTGCATGACGCCACGGATCGAGGCCGGAGACAGGCTAACGCTGCCGGCGAGGATCTTCGACCCCACCGGCGCGCCCCGGTCGAGATAGGCCTCGACCACCAGGCCGAATATCTGGCGCATGCGGTCGGTCAGCTCGGGGATGGGGGTGTTCATCTCGCGCTTGCATCTAGGATTGCGGTGCCGCTCGGTCTAGGGAGCCACGGCACCAGTCTCAGGAGATCCCCATGCGCCCGTCCGGACGCGCACCCGACCAGCTTCGCACCGTCATTTTCGAACCCGGCTTCACCAAACATGCCGAGGGCTCCTGCCTGGTCAGCTTCGGCGACACGCGCGTTTTGGTCACCGCCAGCGTCGAGGAGAAGGTCCCGCCCTTCCTGCGCGGCAAGGGCCAGGGCTGGGTCACCGCCGAATATGGCATGCTGCCCCGCGCCACCCACACCCGCGGCAACCGCGAGGCGGCGCGCGGCAAGCAATCGGGCCGCACCCAGGAAATCCAGCGGCTCATCGGCCGCAGCTTGCGCGCCGTCGTCGACCTCAAGACACTCGGCGAGCGCCAGATCACCGTCGATTGCGACGTCATCCAGGCCGACGGCGGCACCCGCACCGCCGCCATCTCCGGCGCCTGGGTGGCGCTTCGGCTGGCGGTCGACGGCCTCAAGCTCGCCAAGGACCCGATCGCCAAACAGGTGGCGGCGGTCAGCTGCGGCATCCACGACGGCCAGGCGGTGCTCGACCTCGATTATATCGAGGATTCGGCCGCTGGCTGCGACGGCAATTTCGTGCTCACGTCCGATGGCAATATCGTCGAGGCGCAGGTCACCGCCGAGGGCGAATGTTACGACGAGGAAGGCCTCCTGCGCCTTCTCCGGCTGGCGCGCATCGGCTGCGACCAGATCTTCGCGGCGCAGTTGAAGGCCGCCGGCCGATGACCCGCATCGAGAAACTGGTCATCGCCACCCACAATCCCGGCAAGCTCGGTGAAATCCGCGACCTGCTGGCGCCGCTCGGTATCGCCTGCGTCGGCGCCGCCGAGCTTGGGCTGCCGGAGCCCGAGGAGATCGGCAACAGCTTCATCGACAATGCCGATTTGAAAGCGCGCGAGGCCGCGGACCTGTCGGGCCTGCCCGCCCTTGCCGACGACAGCGGCCTCGCGGTCGATGCCCTGCACGGCCTGCCCGGCATCTTCTCGGCGCGCTGGGCCGAGGACGAGGCCGGCAACCGCGACTTCGGCCGCGCCATGGAGCGCGTCTGGAGCGAGATCCAAGCTGCCGGCGAGGAAGCGGGCCGCGGCGCCCATTTTGTCTGCGCTTTGTCGCTGGCCTGGCCCGACGACGGCCAGGTGCAAAGCTTCGAGGGCCGGGTCGACGGAACCCTCACCTGGCCGCCGCGCGGCGACAAGGGTTTCGGCTATGATCCGATGTTCATCCCCGCCGGCCACGACCAGAGCTTCGGCGAGATGGGCCCGGAGGCCAAGCACCGCATCAGCCACCGTGCCGACGCGTTCAGGAAGCTAGTTGCCGCTCTGCGCTAGCTGCTGACTCGCCGCCACCGGCGCCAGCGGGTCGCGCCCATTCGCCAGGAAGACGCCGTCCTTGTTGCCGGTCGGGGCATAGCGGCAGACGAAATAATCGGTGGTTGGCGATGACGCCAGCGCGCAGCCAACCTCGGTCGTCGTCGGCCAGACGATCTGGGTGTAATGGGCGACGTCGTTCCAATTGCCGGTGCGGCTGTTGTTGGGGAAGGCGCCGGCGCGGAAATGCCGGGCCTCGTCGATCATCACGCCGACCATGATGTCATAGGAAAACACGCCGCGTGTGCCGCGCCACAGATTCTCGCCGGCAATCTTGCGGCGGCCGGGGGTGCGGTCGTGGCCGTAGATGCCGGTCGCCGCCATATATTGGGCATGCGCCATGGCCCCCGCGGCCAGGGCCTCGTTCCAGCGCACCGGCGCCACGCCGAAGCGGGTTCGGGCGTCGTTATGGGCGCCGAGCACCGTGTCGCGCAGCAACGCTGGCCCGCGGTCGGCCGGCCCCGGCCAGTTGGGACTGGGCAGGTTGGCCGCCGCCGATGGCGCGGCGGCTAGCAAGGCAAGGACAGCCAGGTGCTTCATGACGCGATTGTGCCTCGCCCTGGTTAACAAGCCTCTGTCCCGGCTTGGTAAATATCGAGGAAGCCACTAAGCCCGCGGCGCCATGGCCAGCATCGCAATCGATCCCGCAGTCGCGTCGGTTGGCGCTGGCGACCAGGCGCTCGCGCTTTATGTCCACTGGCCGTTCTGCGTCTCCAAATGCCCCTATTGCGATTTCAACAGCCACGTCCGCGATTCCGTCGACCAGATGGCGTGGCGCGAGGCGTTGCTCGCCGACCTCGCTTTTGAAGCAGCCCTGCTTCCCGGCCGGCGCCTGGCCTCGATCTTTTTCGGCGGTGGCACGCCCTCGCTGATGGAGCCGGCGACCGCCGAGGCGGTCATCGCCGCCGCGCGGCGCCATTGGCCGGTCGAGGATTCGATCGAGATCACGCTCGAGGCCAACCCCTCCTCGGTCGAGGCGGCGCGTTTCGCCGACCTGGCGGCGGCCGGCGTCAACCGGGTCAGCCTCGGCTTGCAAAGCCTCGACGATGCCGCCCTCGCCTTCCTCGGGCGCGCGCACGGCGTCGCCGAAGGCCTGGCCGCGCTCGACACCGCGCAGCGCCACTTCGGCCGCGTCAGCTTCGACTTGATCTATGCCCTCCCCGGCCAGCGCCTCGACGATTGGCGAGCAATGCTCGATCGCGCGCTCGGCCTCGGGACCGGCCATCTATCGCTCTACCAATTGACCATCGAACCCGGCACGCGCTTCGCCACCATGGTCGCTCGCCACGAGTTCGAGCCGCTCGCCATCGACGAGGCCGCCGACATGTTCGAATGGACCCAGGCGCGCACCGAAGCGGCCGGCCTGCCCGCCTATGAAGTCTCCAACCATGCCCGCTTTGGCCAGGAAAGCCGCCACAACCTCGCTTACTGGCGCTACCGCGATTACGCCGGCATCGGCCCCGGCGCGCACGGCCGCCGGCTCGGCATGCGCACCGTTCGCCACAAGAAGCCCGAGAATTTCCTCGCCGGGGTTGCCCGCAACGGCCACGGCCTGGTCGAGGAGGAACCGCTTGAAGCCCGCGAAGCAGCGCGGGAGGCCCTGGTCATGGGCCTGCGTCTTGCCGAGGGGATCGATCCAGGCGCGCTCGCCGCCCGCCTGCAGGTCGATGAGATCGTCGATGCGCGGGCGGTCGCGCGAGTCGAGGCATTGGGATTGCTGCAACGGCGGGACGGCCGCCTGGCGACCACCCGGGCCGGGCGCCTGCTGCTCGACTCGATCCTCGCCGAAATCGCCGCCTAGTTCGACTTCTCGGGCAATACCGGCGCCGCGGCCTGGACTGGCGGCGGGGTCACGGTTGCTTTCGGCCTCGGCGCCTTGGCCTCATATTTCTCGGCCGACATGGCGAGATAATCGTCCAGCTGCAGCTGCGCATCCTCCGCCGCCTTCGCCCGTTTGATGCCATTCTTGGTATCGAAGGCGATCAAGGCTGATCTCAGGCCGGCGGCGGATGCCGCGCACTGCTGGCTCGCAAAGGCGCTATATTGGTCCGGGGAGACCTGCTGCGCCACTGCCTGTTGGCTGGCCTTCTTCAGGCAATCCGTGAAATCCTGCCGAGGCGCCGCGATCGACGCCTGCAGGAAGGACAGACCAGCCACCACCCCAATTGCGAACGGTATCATGACACGATCCCACGCATTGGCTTCCGTCGCCAATCATGAACCTTTTAGGCCGGAGTGTGAAGGGCTTAGTCGGTGAAGGCGGTCGCCGCCGGCGAAACCAGTTTCGATCCCGTGGCGGTGACCTCGCGCACTTCCAGCGCCCGCTCGGCGACTCCGTCGCCGCCGAAGCGGAAAATCCCGTCGACGCCGGCAAAGCCATCCCTGTCGGACAGCAGCCGCTGCGGGAACGGTCGTCCCAGCGGCCAGCCGCGCGCCGCCCGCACCGTCAGCAGAACCGCGTCATAGCCGAGGCTGCCGAGCCGATAGGGCGTCTTGCCGTAGCGCGCGCGATAGCGGCTGACGAGCTGGTCGAAGCGCGCATCGGGCGCCGCCGCGAACCAGCCGCCGCGCAGCCGCGGCGTATTGCCCAGCGCCCGGTCATTGGCCCACAATTCAGTGCCGAGCAGGCGCGGCCCGGGCTTGATCGCCGCCGCCGCCAGGGCCGCGATCCGGCCGCTGTCGGCGATCAGCACCGCGTCAAATTGACCCTTTGTATTCAAGGTGTTAGCGGCGGTGCGCACACTCGCGCCGGTGCGGTTGAAAGTCTCGACCGCGCCCAGCGAACCAGATGGTGCTTGCAGTGTTGCCAGCAGCGCCTGGGCCGCCCTTTGCCCATAGACACCAGTCGGGACCAGCGCCCCGTAACGCCGCGCGCCACGGGCCGTCGCATAGCCGACCACCCGGCCGATCGACTGGCGCGGCGTTAGCCCCAATATGTAGACGCCGTTGCCTGCGACCCTCTCGTCGTTGGAGAAAGCGATGACCGGGACCCGCGCCCGGCGGGCGACCGGCGCCGCCGCCATAACCTCCTCGGCCAGCAGCGGCCCGAGGATCAGCCGGTTGCCATCGGCGATCGCCCGCGCGGCGACGGCCGCCGCCCCGCCTTGCGTGCTGTCATAGACCGTGAGCGCGATCGACTGGTTGCCGGTGTCAAGCAAGGCCAATCTGGCGGCGTTGCCGAGCGAGGTTCCGATCGGGCCGTCCTCGCCGGTCAGCGGCACGATCAGCGCGACCTGATGGCGGGTCGTCGGCCGCGGGCCAGGCTCTCCCGGCAGCGGCCGGACCGGAGCGCCAGACTGGCAGGCCGCCAGGGCGAGCATGGCGCAGCCCAGGCCGAATATGAATGCGCGCCGCGCTTGCCGCGGGTCGAGGGATGCTGTCATGGGTCGCTTCACGCCTATGGAACCGTTGCTCCCCCCTGGCCTCTATATCGTCGCGACGCCAATCGGCAATCTATCCGACTTGAGCCCGCGAGCGGCGGAAACCTTGTGCCGAGCAAATCTCATCCTCGCCGAGGATAAACGAGTCACCGCCAAGCTGCTCGCCAAGGTCGGCGCACGGGCGCCGATGTCGACCTATCACGACCACAGCAGCGACGCGGACCGCCGACGGGCGCTCGACATGATGGCCGGCGGAGCCGTCGCGCTCGTCAGCGATGCCGGCACGCCCTTGATCTCCGATCCCGGCTATAAACTGGTGCGCGCGGCCAGGGCCGCCGGCCACGCCGTCTTCACCATCCCCGGCCCGTGCGCGGCGATCGCGGCGCTGACCCTTGCCGGCCTGCCGACCGATCGCTTCCTGTTCGCCGGTTTCCTGCCGGCCAAGGCCAAGGCCCGCCACGATGCCATCGCCGAGCTTGGCGCCATCAAGGCGAGCCTGATCCTCTACGAATCCGGGCCGCGCCTCGGCGAATCCCTCGCCGAGCTTGCCGCCGGCCTCGGCACGCGCGACGCCGCCGTCGTCCGCGAAATCTCCAAACTCCACGAGGAATGCATCACCGGCACCCTGGCCGAACTTGCCGATCGTTTCGCCGACGCCCCGCCAAAAGGCGAGATCGTGATCGTCGTCGGACCGCCGCCGGAAAGCGTGACCAGCGACGCGGAACTCGATGCGGCGCTGACCGATTCCTTGTCGACCTTGACGCCGTCGCGGGCGGCGGCCGAAGTCGCCGAGCGGCTCGGCATTCCCCGCAAGCGCGCTTACGCCCGGGCACTGGAGCTCAGCTGCAAATGAACCGGCGGGCCGTCGCCGAACAGCGCGGGCGCGGCGCCGAGCGGCTGGCGGCCTGGTGGCTGCGCCTGCATGGCTGGCGGATTCTTGCCCAACGGGCCCGCGTGCCGGGCGGCGAGGTCGACCTGATCGCGCGCCGCGGACGCATGCTGGCCTTTGTCGAAGTCAAGGCGAGGGCCACCGAGGAAGGCGCGGCCATGGCGCTCGACCGTTACCGGCTGCGGCGCGTCGCGGTCGCCGCCGAGCGGCTGGCGCCGCGCTACGCCCGCCCCGGCGACGACGTCCGCATCGACGCCATTTTCCTGCTGCCGGGCCGGCTGCCGCGCCATCTCGCCAATGTCTGGCACGGGTGACAGCGCCGCGCGGCCAATCTAGGACGCTGCCATGACGTTGACCGTCGCCGTGCAGATGGACCCGCTGGAAGCGATCAACATCGCCGGCGATTCGACCTTCGCCTTGATGCTCGCGGCGCAGCAACGCGGACACCGCCTGTTCCATTATCTGGCCGATGCCCTGACCTGGCAGAACGGCCGCCTCTTCGCCGGCGCGCACAAGGTCAACGTCAAGGCCGTCGCCGGCGACCATTTCAGCATCGGCGAATTCTCGATCCTCGACCTCGGCCGCGAGGTGGATGTCGTGCTGATGCGGCAGGACCCGCCGTTCGACCTCGGCTACATTACGGCGACGCATCTGCTCGAGCGCATCCGGGGCGAAACCCTGGTGGTCAACGATCCCGAGGCGGTCCGCAATGCACCCGAAAAGCTGTGGGTGCTCGATTTCGCCCGCTTCATGCCGCCGACCATGCTGACCCGCTCGCTCGGCGCCGCGCGCGAGTTCCTGAAGGCGCACGGCGACATCGTCCTCAAGCCGTTGCACGGCTTTGCCGGCGGCGCGGTGTTCAAGATCGGCGGTGACGGCGCCAACCTCGCCCCGCTGCTGGAGCTGTTCAACGCCACTTACCACGAGCCGCACGTCCTCCAGGCCTTCCTTCCGCAAGTGGCCGAGGGCGACAAGCGCATCATCCTCGTCGACGGCGAGGTCGCCGGCGCCATCAACCGCCGGCCGGGAAGCGGGGAGATCCGATCGAACCTCGCCGCCGGCGGCACCGCCGAGGCCACCGAACTGACCGAAACGGAGCGCGAGATTTGTGCCGCGCTCGGGCCCGAGCTCAAGCGGCGCGGCCTTCTATTCGTTGGCATAGACGTCATCGGCGGTAAGTGGCTGACCGAGATCAACGTCACCTCGCCGACCGGGATTGTCGCCATCGACAGGTTCAACGGCACCGACACCGCTGGCCGCATCTGGGATGCGATTGAAGCGAAAGTCGCCACCAGATGAGCGACTGGGTCGTCCGGCTGATCGACCAGTCCGGCTATCTCGGCATCGGCTTCCTGATGTTCCTCGAAACCATCTTCCCGCCGATCCCGTCGGAAGTGATCATGCCCGTCGCCGGAGTCGCCGCCGGCCAGGGCAAGCTTCATTACGGGCTGGTCGTCGCCAGCGGTACGGCCGGCGCAATGCTCGGCAATATCGTCTGGTACCTCGCCGCCCGCGCACTCGGCCTCGACCGGCTGCACCCAATCATCGACCGCTGGGGCCGCTGGCTGACCATTACCTGGCCGGAGGTGCAGCGCGCCGACCGCTGGTTTCGGGAGCACGGGACCTGGTTTGTATTTCTCGGCCGGATGCTGCCGACGGTGCGCTCCCTGGTGTCGGTGCCGGCCGGCCTGCTGCACATGCAGTTTCGCCGCTTCCTTGCCGCCTCGATCCTCGGCACCGCCGGCTGGACGGCGCTACTCGCCGGCGCCGGCTTCAAGCTCGGCGAGAAGTACGAGCGGATCGACGATTTCATCGGCCCCGCCTCCAACGCCATCCTTGCGACGCTCGCCATCGGCTATGCCTGGCGCATGTGGACCCACCGCAACTACCGGCCGCCGTCCCAGCAATAGCGAGGTCAGGCCCGCGGATGGGCGTGGCGGTAGATGTCGAGCAGCTGCGCCGCGTCGACCTGGGTGTAGATCTGGGTCGACGACAGGCTGGCATGGCCGAGCAATTCCTGCAGCGACCTGAGGTCGGCGCCACCAGCCAGCAAGTGAGTCGCGAAACTGTGCCGCAGCGCATGCGGCGTCAGGCTGTCGGGCAGACCCAGCCGGTGCCGGGCCGAACGCACCGCGCGGCGCACCAGATCAGCGTTGAGCGGCCCGCCGCGCACACCGACGAACAACGGCGAAGGGCCGGCCAACGGCCAGGGACAAGCGGCGGCATAAGCGGCGATCGCCTCGCGCACCGCCTCGACCACCGGCACCACCCGGGTCTTGCCGCGCTTGCCGGTGACCCGCAGCGTCGGCCCGACCGGCAGGATCCCGGCGGTCAGTGACATTGCCTCGGCGATCCGCAGGCCGGATCCGTAGAGCAGCAGCAGGATCGCCATGTCGCGCGCGCCGACCCAGCCGTCGGTCGCGGCGCCGGCTTCCTCGGCCAAAGCCATGGCGTCGGCCGGGCTCGCCGGCCGCGGCAGGGTGCGCGGGCGCTTTGGCGCGCGTGTCCGTGGCAATTGCGCGACATTGCCGGCGTCCTCGGCGGCGAAGGTCAGGAAGGCGCGCACCGCCGACATCTCGCGCGCCGCCGAGGAGGCGCCGAGGCCGCTCGCCCGACGGTCGGCGAGGAAGGCGCGCAGGTCCGCCGCCGGCACCGTCAACAGGCCGAAGCGGCCGACCTCCTCTCCGCGGTGGCGGACCAGGAACGCGAGGAAGCGATGGGCGGTAGCGACGTAGGCGCGCACCGTATGCGGCGATCGGCGGCGGTCATGGGCGAGGAAGCTCGCCCAGCGCGCGGCGGTTGCGAGCGCCGGCTGGCCTAGGACGGGTTCGTCTGGGTGTCGATCAGCCACCGGCGAATCATAGCCGCCAGGCCGCGGCCAAGGAACAGCAGTAAATCCGAGCCATGGCGGCCATCGAGCGGCTGCTCGGCGCGCTGGCCGAGCGCGAGCAGGCCGTAAGGCATCGGCCGGTCGGATTCGATGCGGATCAGGGCCTCGGAACGGATCAATGCGCAGGCCGGGCCGAACAAGGGATGGCCGCGCCCGACATTGCGCATTTCGACGCCGTCGATGCCCTGCATCGCCCGCTCGACCATCTTCGGTGCGACGAACTGGACGCCGTCGGCATCGGCGCGAAACCCCTGGCTGCCGACGACCAGGGCCAGCGCCACCGAATCGAGACCGAGGATCAACGGCCATTCCTGGGTGACGACATGGAACAGGCCCTCCGGCCCATCGGCGTCAAGCGCCGCCAGCATCGCCTCGTGGATGGACGCCACCGCGCCGCTATGGCCGCGGGCGAAGGCGAGCAGGTCCTGGTTCGCCTCCTCGACCGCGCCCAGCCGCTCGCGCAGCCGCGCCACCGCCCGTTCCTCAAAGGAAATGACCATGCCCATCGCGGCTTATTACGCCCGCGACGGTTAATTTCCTACTTGCCGCCGTAACGAACTTCAGCGGCTGACGTGGGCCCGCAGGAAGCTCCTCGCCTCGCGGATCTCCGGACGGGTTTCGTCGCCGGCCTTGGTCAGCTCGATCAGTTCGGCATAATAGCGGCCGGCCCTGGCCGCATCGCCAGCCGCTTTGGCGGCGCGGGCGGCGCCATAGACCCCGCCCAACCGGCGCGGCGCGCGCTTCAACGACGATTCGAACGCGGCCAGCGCCTCGTCCGGCCGGCCAAGCTCGAACAACAGCTCTCCGAGCTGCTCCCGCGCCGGCAGGATCGCGCCCGGGGTCACCGGATGCTTCTCGGTTGAATCCTCCGTCTCGGCCGCTGCGCGCATCAGCCGGACCGCATCCTCCTTGCGGCCTTCGGCCTGAGCCAACCAGCCCTCGGCGACCTGCCGCTCGATCGACACCTGCGTCCGCCAGTCATAAGTCCCCGGCGGAACAGTCAATGCGTTCTCGATCGCCTCGAGTTGCGCGAGCGCCGACCGCGCGCCGGTCATGTCGCCGCTTCGTGCGGCGCCGACCGCCCGCGCGAACGGGATGTGCGCCTCGGCCCACTGGAAGTTCGCCAATGGCGCGAGGCCGCTGACATTGCCGCTCAGCCGCAGGGTCGCGGCCTCCTTCCATTGACGTCGCTCGAGCAACAGCCGGGCGGGAATGGCTGTCGCCGCATAAGCGACCGAGAAAATCGGTTCATCGACGCGCTGCATCGCGCGCAATTGGGCGAGAACCTCCTGCGCTTTCGCGTCCTGGCCGATCTGGAGATAGGCGTAGGCGAGATAGTCCATCGCGTGCAGTTCCTCGCGCGACGCGCCCGCAAAACCCCTGGCCTTGGCCAGATCGCGCGCCGCCTGTGCGGATTTCAGGTTCGACTGGATCGATTCATCCCACATGCCGAGCCGGGTAAAGATATGCGATGGCATGTGCTGCGCATGGGGCGATGCCGGCGCGATGTTCGCATAGCGCCGCGCCGCCGGCACCGCGAGATGCGCGAGCGACGGATAGTCGAAGCTGTGGATTAGATAATGGGCGACGCCCGGATGGTCCGGCTCCTGCTCGAGGACCCGGTTGAGGATGGCCGCGGCATCCTTCTCGCGCGCGAAATCCGGATCCGTGTCGAGCGTCCCGGCCGCCGCCTGGGAAAGCGCGTAGAAAACAGCCGCTTCCTGATCGGCAGGGTATCGCCGATGCAGGTCCGCCATGGCCGCATTGTAGGCCATCGCCCGGGCCTTGTGGTCGAGCTTGTCCGAGTCCTTGTAGAAGCTGGCGATCGCCGCGACATAATCACGCTCGCGCGGAGTTTTCGCGCCCACCGCCAGGGCCTTCGCGACGGCTGTTCGCCCCCGTTCCAGCTCCGCCCCGGTCGGCGGCGCCCATAACGGATGATAATTGCTCATGGCCGCGCCCCAATGCGCCATCGAGCAGGATGGATCGGCGGCCGCGGCCTCGTTGAAGGTGGTTTCGGCCTGCTCATATTCGAACGAATGCAGCCAGGCGACGCCCCGCAAGAACACGGCATGGGCGGCGGGACTGCAGCTGGTCTCGAAAGCGACCTTGCCCAGTTGCTCGGAATGCTGGTGATGGTCGTGGGCCGCCGCCTGGACAAAAGCGAGGGCGGACAGGACAAGAAGCGGGTTCATCGGCAGGATCCTCCCGCCAATTTCGATACCATAGCCCGTCCGCCCTGTCGTGGCGGCGACGTCAGCCGATGCGCTGCCCCGTCTTCTCCCAGTCGGCGAGGAAACTTTTGATGCCGGAGTCGGTGAGCGGGTGGTTGAAGAGCATGCGAATGATCTTGGGCGGTGCCGTCATGACGTCGGCGCCGATCTTGGCCGCCTCGACGACGTGCATCGGATGGCGCACCGAGGCGACCAGGATCTCGGTCGGGAAATCATAATTGTCGTAGATCAGGCGGATGTCGGCGATCAGCGCCATGCCGTCGAAGCCATTGTCGTCGTGGCGGCCGACGAACGGCGAGACGAAGCTGGCGCCGGCCTTGGCGGCGAGCAACGCCTGTGCCGCCGAGAAGCAAAGCGTGACGTTGACCATCGTCCCGTCGCCCGTCAGCTTGCGGCAGGTCTTGAGGCCGTCGGGGGTCAGCGGCACCTTGATGGCGATATTGTCGGCGATTTTGCGCAGCACCTCGGCCTCGCGCATCATCCCCTCGTGGTCGAGGGCGACGACCTCGGCGGAAACTGGACCTTTCACAACGCCGGCGATCTCCCTGACCACGTCCAGGAACTCGCGGCCGGACTTGTGGATCAGGCTCGGGTTGGTGGTGACTCCGTCTAGCAGCCCTTCCTCGGCAAGCTCCCGGATTTCGGCGATTTCGGCGGTGTCGGCGAAGAATTTCATGTGGGATGGCCCTTGGCTGGCGGTTTCGCCGGCGATAGCGGCGTAAGTTGATTCGAGAAAGGGCGGGTGATGAGCGAACATATCCTGGTCGAACGAACGAGCGGCCGGATGCGGATCCGCATGAATCGGCCCGATCGCCGCAATGCGATCACCGTCGCCATGTATGCGGCGCTGGCCGATGCGATCGAAAGCGCGGCGGGCGACGAGACCGTCCGACTGATCACGCTCGAAGGCGCCGGCGAGGATTTCACCGCCGGCAACGATCTGGCCGATTTCCTCGCCGAAATGCCGCCGCCGGGAACGGCCGACATTCCGGTTTGGCGGCTGCTCAGGGCGCTGGCGACGAATCAGGTGCCGATCCTCGCCGCTGTCCACGGCAATGCGGTCGGCATTGGCACGACCTTGCTGCTGCACTGTGACCTGGTCATCGCCGAGGACGGCACGCGGTTTGTCATGCCGTTCGTCGATCTGGGCCTGGTGCCCGAAGCCGCCAGTTCGCTGATCCTTCCTCGGATCGCCGGCCGTCGCCGCGCCGCGCGCTATCTGCTGCTCGGCGAGAGCTTCGGCCCGGAGGAAGCGCGCGAATTCGGGCTAGTCAGCCATGTCGTCGCCAAGGGCGGACTGGACGAGGCGCTGGAGACCCTCGCCGCCGCCGTTCTCGCCAAGCCGGCCGAGGCATTGCGCCTCACCCAGCGCCTGCTGCGCCGCGGCCCAACGCAGGAGATCCTCGATCGAATGGAGTTCGAGAACAGCCATTTCGCCGAGCGCCTGACCTCCGACGAGGTCCGCCAGGCCATAGCCGCGTTTTTCGCGACAAGGGCGAAACCGGCGCCGGCAAGCTAGGTTATTCGGCGACCCAGACGCGTTTTTGGCGAGTGACGCTGATGGTCGGCCCGGGCAAGAGCAGTAGGCTCGTCGGCTGCGTGTAGGACACCTGCAGGTCCAGATAGGCCTCGCCGGCCGCTGTCAGTCCCGGGGCGGGCGGGTGGATGGTGAAGGTGCCCGGCTGGATGCCGTAGACCATTTCCTCCATCCGCGTTTCGATCTGGTCGTCGGTCGGCTGCGGCCAGATGGTCGCCAGGCGGGCGCCCTCGCCAAGCGAGTGCTGGATGCCGGCCACCGCCCGAAACGCCATGCCCAGCTGGACGATCATCCAGATGAGAATGATGAGCGCCGGCAGCGCAAACGCCATCTCGATGGCGGCCGCGCCGCGCTCGTTGGTCTTGAGCAGTCGGCGCATCATTGCGTCCTCACCCCGGCAGTGGCGGACATGTGAAAGATGCCGTCGGCGCTGCTGCCGAAATAGTGGGTCGGAAACATCGGCGTGTAGGAGCCGGCGACGGTTACCATCAAATAGCGCGCCTCGGTCTCGGCCGGATCGCACTCGGTATTGAAATCCGCTTCCGCCGTGCCATTGCACTCCAGGCGATAGACGACGGTCACATCGTCCTGGCTGATTCCGGCCTGGCTGGCGGCCTCGGCCTTGATGGTCCCTTCCGGCGTGGTGTTACCGGTCGTCTGCATGACCTTCTCGACGGCGCGCTGCGCGGCCTGCTCGAGCGCCAGCTTGCGGCCGAAGGCCTGGCTGACGTCGATGATACCAATCGTCATCAGCGCCAGGATCGGCGCCAGCAGCGCCAGCTCGATGACGGCGGCGCCGCGGTCGTCGGCGATTCGCCTCAGGGACAGCTTGTTCATCCGACCAGCCTCACCAGGCGCCCGCCCTCGACCTCGGGCAGGCCCGCGAGCTTGCAGTCGCTGCTCTTTTTGAATCGGTTGAGCGTGGCGCTGTTGCCGGTAAAGTTGATCCGCCGCGACACGAACAAAGTGCAGCTGGCCGTGGTATTGCCGGTGCCGTTGTACTGCAGCTCCTGATTGGGGAAGTAGAGCGCGCCGGTGACCGTCGAATTGGAATTGCCGTTGATCTTGTTGACGGCCGAGGCGCCGTCGACGGCTCGCCGGTCCTGGTAAATGGCGATGCCCTTGTAATAGTCGCCGTCGCCGGTCGGCGCGGAGATGTTGATTTCCGACGAGGCATTGACCTTGAACTGGCCGATAGTCGCGGTCGGCGAGGTGCTCTTGTTGGTCAACACAAACGTGCAGCCGGTGCAGCTCAAATTGCCCTGGATGAAGGCGTCGCCGCCGTTGATGTAATAGGTTCCGCTCGGTAGGCTCAGCGTGTTGCCGGAGCCGACCGACATCGAAGCCCAGCAATTGGCCTTGTTGCCGTTGGAATCCACGCCGTTCGCGACGTCGTCGGGGCTGTCAAGAACGTCGTTTTCCCAGACGGTGGTGTTGCCCTGGGCTTTCCACTTGCCGGCGCACTTCATGTCGCTTGGCGCCGGCGTGACGTTTTCGAACGGATCGTCGACCGCCGGCGAATAGGGGTCGTAATGCTCGACGTGCCAGTTGACCGATTCCTGGATGCCGCCGACCGCGGCCACGGACTTGGCAAAAACCTCGGCGCTGCCCTTGGCATATGCGGAGTTCGGCGACGGCGAATTACTCATGAACGAGCAATCCATGTTGATGCCGGCATTGCCGCTGATGATGATGCCGCTGTTCTTGGGGTTGCTCTCCAGGCTGACGACGCAGAATTCGTCGGAGCCGGGAACGCTCGCCGCCGTCGCCTCGGCGTGGATCAGCGGCGCCTCGCTCATGAACAGGGAACTGAAAGGCAGCACTTTGCGCACCGCCAGCTCGACATGGACCTGGTCGACCTTGTCGCCGTCGTCCGCCGGGAAGTCGACCTTCGGATAGGTGGCCTGCATCGCCAAAGCGACGCCGCCAATTTCGCCGGTGTGGTGGTTGAGGGAAAGGTCATGGCTGACGACGGTGGTGACGCCGGTGGTCGTGTTGGTGGCCAGGCGCTCATAGACGCCGGCGATCGCGGCCGAATCGGCGGCGCGCTGAAGCTCGCGCTTCCACAAGGTCCAGTGGATGGTGTCGGTCGCCAGACCGGCCGATCCGACCAGCAGTGGCAGCGCCGCGCCGGCGATGATCAGCGCATTGCCGCGATCGTCATTCCATAGTTTGCGAAGGAGCTTGCGCATGCGTTCCTCACCCAGCCCGAACTGTTTGGCGGCCCATCTAGCGCGGGTAAGGTGTGCAAAGCGTTCAGGCCCATGGTTAACATTGCGCAAGCCGAACGATATCCGCGCGCTTGAAGCTGTTGCGTATTATACTTATAATACAGTAGCCTTGCACGGCGGCTCCGGCTGGTTCATCGCTGGCGACGCGCAATTGGCGGGCAGGAAGGGAAGAGAATGGCCAGCGAACCGGCAAGCGAGACCAAGACCGCAACCAAGCTAAAGCTGGACCCTCCGGAGGCGCTGCAGCCGCTCGCCGTACAGGAGGCGGCGGGGCTGGTACCGCTCAAAAGCGCCGAGACCAGCGAGCTCGACGGCAAGGTCGCCAAGTTCGTCGACGAGCTGGCTGCCCTGGACAGCAACAGCCCGGACTTCGGCAAGAAGGTCGATCAGCTGACGGCGATGGGCCGCAAGGAGATCGCCGAGGCCGCCGGCGCCTCGAACCGCTTCCTCGACCGCCCGGTCAAGGCGATCGACGCCGACACCGGCATCGGCGCCGATCTGACCGAGCTTCGCCGCACCGTCGAGGATTTGGACCCGCGCGAGAACAGCAAGTCGCTGACCACCCGCAAGTTCCTCGGCATCATCCCATTCGGGCGCCGCATCAATCATTATTTCGACAAGTACCGCAGTTCGCAGAGCCACATTTCGGCAATCCTGTCGCGCCTCGCCAATGGCAAGGACGAGCTGCTGATGGACAATGCCGCCATCGACACCGAGCGCGCCGGCCTGTGGAAGACGATGCACAGGCTCGAGCAGATGATCCACATCTCCAAGACGCTCGACAAGAGCCTCGAGGACAAGGCCAACGACCTCGACGCGACCGAGCCGGCCAAGGCCAAGGCGATCCGCGAAACGGCCTTGTTCTACACCCGCCAGCGGACCACCGACCTGCTAACCCAGATGGCGGTGACGGTGCAGGGCTATCTCGCCCTCGACCTGGTCAAGAAGAACAATGTCGAGCTCGTGAAGGGCGTCGACCGCGCCTCGACCACCACCGTCTCGGCGTTGCGCACCGCCGTCACCGTCGCCCAGGCGATGACCAACCAGAAACTGGTGCTGGAACAGGTCACGGCGCTCAACACCACGACCGCCAACATGATCGATGCCACCGGCGAGTTGCTCAAGACCCAGACCGGCGCCATCCACGAGCAGGCGGCGAGCTCGACCATCCCGCTGGAGACGCTGCAGCGCGCCTTCCAGAACATTTACGACACCATGGATCAGATCGACCAGTTCAAGCTCGCCGCGCTCGCCAACATGAAGCAGACGGTCGACACGTTGGGCAACGAGGTCGAAAAATCGAAGGGCTATATCGCCCGCGCCGAGGGCGTCGCCCAGGGCAGGCTCGAGAACTCGTCATCGCCTTTCACCCCCATCGAGAGCAAATGACAACGAACCTGACGACGAAGGTGGACTCCGCGCTGGCCCGTTTCGACCGGGTCACGCGCCAATTGGACAGCCGCAGCGGCCTCGTCCGCGACGCCCGCAAGCGCGAGCTCAAGCGGCTGAACGAGGGCCTGGTGCGAACGCTGGTCCGCATCGGCATCGCCGTCGGCGTCATCAGCCTGGCGACGATCGCCATCGGCCTCATCGTCCCGATCGGCATGTTCGGCTTCCTCGCCGCCGTCGGCCTGGCGATCGGTCTTGCCGCGGTCATCGCTTTTTCCGGCGGCCGCGAGATCGCGGTGCCGGCGGTGACGCCCGATCTGCCCAATGGCGAGATGGTGCAGCGATTCGATTCCTACATCTATCGGACCCGCGCCGCTCTGCCGGCCCCCGCCCAGGCCGAGATCGACCAGTTGTCGGCGCAATTGCCACCGCTTAAAAAGACGCTCGAGCGGATCGACACGCTCGATCCCAATGCCCAGGACGCGCGGCGGCTGATGTCGATCCATCTGCCCGGCCTCATCGACCGCTATCTGCACGTGCCTTCGGCGTACCGCGACAAGGAAGACGGCGAAGGAGTCACCGTCGACCAAAGGCTGGTCGACGCGCTCAGCGCCGGCCGGCACGCGCTCGGCGACATCAACGAGCGGCTGGCCAAGGCCGACATGATGGCGTTCGAAACCCAGGGCCGCTTCATCAAGTCGCGCTACGGCGAGGACGGCGAGCTGCTGCCCGCGCCGCCGGCTGGCGCCAGGGACGAATGATCAGCCGATAACGCCGGCCTCGCGCAGGCGTCGGATTTCCTCCGTCTCGAGGCCAAGGCCCGCCAGCACCTTGTCGGTATGTTCGCCTAACGCCGGCGGCGGCAGTTCGGCATCGGTCCGCTTCCCGTCGAACCGCAGCGGCGCGCCGACCGTCGGCACCGCGCCCAGCCGGCCCGAACCGATCTCGCTCACCACCTCGCGGAATTCAGCCTGCGGGTCGTGCAATGCTTGGCGAATGCCATTGATCGGCCCGGCGGGAATGCCGGCCGCCTCAAGCCGCTCCAGCCAGTCCGCGGCCGGCCGCATCGCGATCCGCTCGGCGATCAGCGGCACCAGCGCGTCGCGATTGGCGACCCGGGCGCCGTTGCTGGCGAAGCGCGGGTCCGCCATCCATTCGGGCGACCCGCACAATTCCGCCAGGCGCGAGAACTGACGGTCATTGCCGACGGCGATGATGATCGGCTGGTCGGCGGTCACGAACGGCTGGTAGGGCACGATATTGGGATGGCTGTTCCCCTGGCGGACCGGGTCGCGGCCCGAAACCAGCGCGTTCGACGCCTGGTTGGCCAGCATCGCGAGCGCCGTGTCGAACAGAGCGGAATCGATCGTGCAGCCGTCGCCGGCCGCGTCACGGCGATGCAGCGCCGCCAGTATGGCGTTGGCGCAATACAGGCCGGTGAACAAATCGACGACCGCGACCCCGACCTTCATTGCCTGGCCGCCCGGCTCTCCGTCGGGCAAGCCAGTGACGCTCATCAGCCCGCCCATGCCCTGGATCATGTAGTCATATCCGGCGCGGTTGGCATAGGGGCCGTCCTGGCCGAAGCCGGTGATCGAGGCATAGATCAGCCGCGGGTTGGCGGCGCGCAGACTGGCGGCGTCGAGGCCGAATTTGGCGAGCCCGCCGACCCTGAAGTTCTCGACGACAACGTCGCTTTTCGCCGCCAGCTTCCGCACCAGGTCAGCGCCCTCGGGCCGGGCGATATCAATCGCCGCCGATTGTTTGCCCCGGTTGGCGGCGAGGAAATAGGCGGCGACCTTCTCCCCCTCATGCACGTGCCAAGGCGGCCCCCAGTGGCGGGTGTCGTCGCCGGCACCGGGCCGCTCGATCTTGATCACTTCGGCGCCGAGATCGGCCAGCAATTGCGTGCACCACGGTCCGGCCAGCACCCGGCTCAAGTCGAGGACGCGGATTCCTTCGAGCGGCTTCATCGCCGTCGCCGCCGCCATGGCCTGCGGTCGGCGAGGATGGCGCGGGCGGCGTTATGCCCAGGCGCGCCGGTAACCCCGCCGCCGGGATGGGCGCCCGACCCGCACAGATAGAGCCCAGGCAGCGGCATGCGATAGTCGGCATGGCCGATCATCGGCCGGGCGCTGAACAATTGGTCGAGGCCCATCTTTCCGTGGAAAATGTCGCCGCCGATAAGCCCGAAGCGCCGTTCGAGGTCGAGCGGCGAGTGGATCTGGCGGCCGAGCACCGAGGCGGCGAAGCCCGGCGCATGGGAATCGACCGTGGCGATGATCTGGTCGGCGGCCTTGTCCTTTTCCTTATCCCAGCTGCGCCCCGGCCCGAGGTCGAAGCGGAAATGCTGGCAGAACAGGCTCGCGACGTGCTTGCCCTTGGGCGCCAGCGTCTTGTCGAGCGTCGAGGGGATCAGCATTTCGATGATCGGCTTTGGCGCCCAGCCGTCCTTCTTGGCGTCGACGAACGCCTCGTCCATGTATCGCAGGCTC
>JAKFFL010000103.1:0-3580 GCA_036675225.1 Sphingomonas sp.
AGGCCGTCGACCGGGCGGCTGTTTCGGATGAGGTGTGGATCGCCGCCAGAATCTCGGCGAAGGGAAGAGGGCGGGAATCCGACAGGCGTTACCGCGACCTCTGCCGCAGGCTTGGCATCGGCATGCTTGGTGTTTCCGATGCCGGTGACGTCAGCGTCATCGTTGGTTCCGTATCACCCATGCCGCGGACCAATCCGAAACGGCGTTCGAGGCTCATGCGCGAGCACCGCAATCGACGTGGCGATCCCGCACTTGGCGGCGGCACGCGCGCGCCCGTCATGACGGCCTATCGCCAGCAGGCGCTGGGATGCGCGGCGGTGCTGGCAGCGGGACCGTCGCGCGTTCGCGATGTGAGAACCGGCATACCGGAGGCAGGAAAGATCTTGCTTTCGAATGTGTACGGATGGTTTGAGCGGCTCGACAGGGGCGTCTACGGCTTGACGGATGCCGGTCATGAAGCGCTGCGGCGATGGCCGCAGCCGCACATGGTCGATTCCGCCGAGAGAGACCGCGACACGGAGCATCAGGACCCTATCTCGGCTTGATCTCATGTACGCTTGATCTCATGTACGACTGTCCGCCCGCTCGTCGCATTGAGACTTCTGTCTTCCGCTTCCGGCGCAATCCGGCCAGGCTCTATCGTCCGTTCTGGGCCCAACGATGGGACTTCACTTTCCCTTCAGCGCGACACTGCTTGCACCTCACTCCGTCCCCACCGTCACCTCCCGGTGCCGTGCCTCGAACTCATGCCGCAGCGCGCGGCGGCCCTCGGCGGCCTTGGCGCGTCGCAGCTTGGTCTCCGTGTCCAGCGCCAGCGTCGGCACCGCGGTCGGTTTGCCCTCTGCATCGACTGCCACCATGGTGAAATAGCAGGAATTGGTGTGACGGCGCTCGCCGGTGCGGATGTTTTCCGCCTCGACCCGGATGCCGATCTCCATCGAGGTGCGGCCGGCATGGTTCACCGAGGCGCGGAAGGTGACGAGTTCGCCGACATGGATCGGCTGGCGGAACACGACCTGGTCCACCGAGAGCGTCACCGCATATTGCTGGGAGAAGCGCGAGGCGCAGGAATAGGCCACGCGGTCGAGCAGGTTCAGCAGCGCGCCGCCGTGCACCTTGCCGGAAAAATTCGCCATGTCCGGCGTCATCAGCACCACCATTTCGAGCTGGCTGGGGTCATGGGCGCGATCCATGGGTGGTCCTTTCGAAGAGCGGTCGGTCGGGAAGAGCCCATAAGCCTACCGGCTGCGGCCCGCAAGGAAAAGAACCCGCGCGGCGACGCTGCCGGTCATGACGGCTTGCCGGTCCCAGTTGCCTGCACCAGCCCGGCGCGATACGGTCCGCCGGCGCGGCGCCCGGCCGCGCATGCCCTTTCGTCCCCTTTCTGCGAAGCCATCTCCCATGACCCAGATCGATCCCGCCGCCCTCCAAGCCGCCGTCCAGTCGCTGCCGGACCGCTATCCCGGGCCCGGAGGCGTCGTCGGCGTGGTCCGCGATGGCGAGATCATCGTGCGCCATGCCTGGGGCTTTGCCGATCTCGACCGACGCCTGCAGATGACGGCGGAGACCCTTTTGCCGATCTGCTCGATCAGCAAGCAGTTCACCTGTGCCGCCCTGCTCGATGTCGTGGGCGATCCGGCGAAGCTCGACGGCGCCCTTGCCCGCCACCTGCCGAACCTCGAGGGGCGACGGCCGACGGTGGCGGAGCTTTGCGCCAACCAGTCGGGCCTGCGCGACTACTGGGCGCTGACGGTGCTGCACGGCGCGCTCGCCGATGGCGTCTTTGCCCGTGACGATGCGGCCAGGCTGTTTACGCGCATGCGCCGCACGCATTTCGAGCCCGGCAGCCGCTATTCCTATTCCAATGGCAATTTCCGGATCCTCGGCGACCTCGTCGAGGAGGCGGCCGGCCGGCCGCTGGCGGAGGTCTATCGCGAGCGCGTGTTTACCCCGGCCGGCATGGAGACGGCGATCCTCGCCGCCGATACGGCAGAGCCGCTGAACGGCGTGGTCGGCTATGAGGGCAATGCGAACCTCGGTTATTTCCCCGCCGTCAATCGCGTCTTCTGGTCCGGTGATGCCGGCATCGCCGCCTCGCTGGACGACATGCTGGCCTGGGAGACCTTCATCGACCGCAGCCGCGACGAGCCGGACGGTCTCTACAACCGCATTTCCGCGCCGCAGCCGTTTTCCGACGGCAGGCTGTCCCGCTACGGCTTCGGCCTCGCCCGCGAGACGGTCGACGGTATCGCGCTGACCGGCCACGGCGGCGCGTTGCGCGGCTTTCGCGCCAGGCGCCTGCATGCGGCGGCCGAGCGCCTCTCCGTCGTGGTGATGTTCAACCACGAGGCCGACGCCCATGCCGCGGCAAACGCCGTGCTGCGAGCAGCCATCGGCCGCCCGGAGGCGCCGGTCGAGAAGACGAGGCCGGCGCCGGAATGGGCAGGCAGCTATCTGGAGCCGTCGACCGGCCTGCTGCTGCGCATCTCCACCGTGCATGACGGGCTGAGGGCGCGCTTTGCGACCTCGGCCGAAACCCTTTCGCTCGGTGCGGATGGCATCGCCCGTTCGTCGACGATGACGCTGGCGCGCGACGGCGATGCGGTGCGCATGGAGCGTCCCGGCGAGAACCTCGCAACGGTTGCCACCCGCATCCGGCCGGGCCTGCGCGACGACATCGCCGGCCGCTACGTTTCGGCGGAACTGGACGCCTCCTTCGAGATCGTCTCCGCCGGCGGCGCCTGGTTCGGCGCCTTCGAGGGTTTTCTCGGCAGGGGCGCGATGCATCCGGTCCACCCGGTCGGCGAGGACGTCTGGCGGCTCTCCTGCCGCCGCTCCATGGATGCGCCCGCCCCCGGCGACTGGACCCTGACCGTCCGCCGAAACGACAGCGGAGAGGTGGCCGGGCTCACGCTCGGCTGCTGGCTCGCCCGCGGGGTCGCGTATTCGAAAGCCGGCTAAGGAACGGCGCACACGGGCGGCTGCGTCAGATATTCCGCCGCCGCCCTTCCAGAAGGTCCAGCACGGAATTGGCGGCCTCGATCACGTTGGTGCCCGGACCGAACACGGCAGCCACGCCGTGATCCTGCAGGAACTGGTAGTCCTGCCGCGGGATGACGCCGCCGCAGACGACGATCACCTCGCCGCCGCCCCTCTTCTTCAGGTCGTCGATGAGCTGCGGCAGCAGCGTCTTGTGGCCGGCGGCCAGCGAGGACACGCCGATCACGTTGACCGCCTCCGAAAGCGCCATCGCGGCAGCTTCTTCCGGCGTCTGGAACAGCGGCCCGGCCAGCACGTCGAAGCCGATGTCGCCGAACGCCGACGCGATCACCTTGGCGCCCCGGTCGTGCCCGTCCTGGCCGAGCTTGGCGACCATGATCTTCGGCGGGTGGCCAAGCGCCTCTGATATGCCGGACATGCGCGTCCGCAGCACCGCCAGCTCCGGCTCGCCGCGATAGGCCTCGCCGTAGACGTCCTTGATGACCTCGGGCGTGGCTTCGTGATCGCCGAAGGCCTGGCGCATCGCATCCGAGATCTCGCCCACCGTGGCCCGCTCGCGTGCGGCTTCGACCGCTGCCGC
>JAKFFL010000155.1:0-3550 GCA_036675225.1 Sphingomonas sp.
CGCCTTCATCGCCGGCACCACCCCGGCCCGGGTCTACGCAGCCTCGATCGACCGCAATGCCCTGGTCGCCGAGGCCGGGCTCGACTGGCGCGTCAGCCGCAGCACCACGCTCGGCCTCGCCTACTCCGCCGCCATCGGCGAGCGCACCCGCGACCACGCCCTCAAGGGACGTTTCGAGGTCAGGTTCTGAAAGCAGGGGCGCAGGCGGGCGCCGATCCCCCGTCATTGCGGGCGTAAGCGACGCAATCCAGGGGGGCTCGCGCGACGGCCCTGGATTGCGTCGTCGCTGCGCGCCTCGCAATGACGGTGGAGATCCAGCCCATCGACAGAATTGGCTGTCGGGCGGTCGCTTTGCCCGGACATCCGTCCCGGTAGCCGCTCCTGCGACTGCGGCGGGGTAGCCACTCTTCCACCAGGCGATACGGCGCTACCTCATTCTTGCCAATCGAGAATACGCCAGCGGCGCGGCATGCGTATTGGATAAAACCAGCGAGAAATGTCCTCTTGCTCCGTGTCCATGCCTCGGTAATGCAGAAGCGGTCAAAATTTAAGAGGCATGCGCGCTATCCTTTGGGGGAAATATATTTCCCGTCAGCTACCTCCAATGAGGGAGTTTCGGATAATCGATTATGCTATTACCATGAATAGTCACCGGTACTCCGGAGCGTGGCTTGATTTGTTTCTGCATGAAACTCCCGGTTCTCGGCGTCGCTTCTCCCTTGGCGTGCGGGCAATTCGCAACACTGCGCAAGCAAGTGCTCGCCTGGCTGTTTTTGTGGTTGCGTCGAGGCCGGGCGCTGTCGGAGAAGTAAGTTCGAGGAGGGCCGCCCATGGTTTTGGTCAAGTCGGATTGCATGCTTCGTCGCGCACGTCTGCGGCTCTTGCTACTGGCGGGGACGATGCTGAGCCTGACGCCGATGACAGGCGCCCTCGCTCAGGACGCGACCTGGCTGGCCAATCCGGGAACGGCGGAACTCAGCACCGGGACGAACTGGAACCCGAATGGCGTCCCGACCGGCACCGCCTTCTTCGATACCTCGGCCACCACGGCGATCACCAATTCCGCCAACACCTCGCTGGGGGGCTTCACCTTCAACGCCGGCGCCGATGCCTACACCTTCACCAATACCGCGGGCAACACGCTGACCTTCAACGGCGCGGGCATCGTCAACAATTCCGGCCAGCCGCAGAGCTTCGTCAACGCGGGGCAGTTCGATTTTCGCGTTTCGAGCTCTGCTGGAAGCGCGCTCATCACGAACAACAACGAGCTGGCTTTTTACGATTCGGCCACGGCCGGGAATGCGACGATCACGAATAACTTCCATGTCGTCTTCGTCGGCTCGAGCACGGCTGGCAGTGCCTCGATAACGAACACAAACGAGGTGTTTTTCTATTTCAACAGTAATTCTGGAAATGCGACCATCAATAACGGCGCTGGCGCCAAGGTCCATTTTCAGAACAACAGCTCTGCATCAAATTCTGTTATAAATAATAATGGAGATTTGAATTTCCTTGGTGTCAGCACGGCTGGCAATGCCACGATTACGAATAATTTCCTGACCACTTTCTTTGATGATAGTACTGCCGGAAATTCAACGATAACCAATAATGCCGGTCAAACTGTTGCGTTTCGCGACCGCAGTACGGCGGGAAACGCCGTTATCGTCAACAATGGTGGCCTGAATTTCGTCCAGAACGCGACGGGCGGCAATGCGACCCTGGTGACCAATAGCGGGGCGACCACCAATTTTTCCTTCAGTACCGGGCCGAACAATGACGGCAAGCTGAGCGCCGGCTCGATTGCCGGTGCCGGCTCCTATGTGCTTGGGACCAACGAACTGACGGTCGGCGGCAACGGAGCCTCGACGACGGTCAGCGGCGTGATCAGCGGCGCCGGCGGTTCGCTGGTCAAGACCGGGGCGGGCACGCTGACCTTGTCGGGTGCCAACACCTATACCGGCAGCACGAAGGTCAACGCGGGCAGGCTGGTGGTCAACGGCTCGCTCGCCAGCGCGGTGACCGTGAATGGGGGTTCGCTCGGCGGCTCGGGCACGCTCGGCGGCATCGCGATCGCGAGCGGCGGCACGGTCGCGCCGGGCAACTCGATCGGCACGCTGAGCGTCAGCGGCAACGTCTCCTTCGCGGCGGGCTCGACCTACCAGGTCGAGGTCAACGCCGCCGGCCAGGGCGACCGCATCGTCGCCTCCGGCCTGGCGACGATCAGTGGCGGCACCGTCCAGGTGCTGGCTGAGAACGGCAACTATGCGGCGGCGACCAATTACACCATCCTGACCGCGAGCGGCGGGGTCAGCGGCCAGTTCGCCACGGTCACCTCCAACCTTGCCTTCCTGACGCCGTCGCTGAGCTACAGCGCGCAGAACGTCACTCTGACGATGACCCGCAACGACATCTCGTTCGGGCCGGACGGCGGCAATGGCGGCAATGGCGGCAACGCCGGCAGCGGCAATTATATCGCCCAGACGCGCAACCAGGGCGGGATCGCGGTCGCGGCCGAGCGGCTCGGTTTCGGCAACCCGGTCTATGACGCGCTGGTCTCGGCGACGGCCGCCGAGGCGCGGGCCGGTTTCGACCTCCTCTCCGGCGAGGCCCATGCCCAGGGCGTTGCGGTGGCGATCGGCGAGAGCCGGCTGGTCCGCGAGGCGATCCTCGGCCGCCTGCGCGGGTCGTTGCTGACGCTGCCGGGTGCGCCGGTGGCGGGCGCCTTCTCGGCCGACCTTCCCGGCCGCAAGGGCGCGGTCGAGATGCCGGCGCCGCGGCTCGACGAGCGCTTCGCCATCTGGGGCGAGGCGGTCGGGGCGCAGGCCAACACCGATAGCGACGGCAATGCCGCCGGGCTGTCGCGCCGCACCGGCGGCGCCATCCTCGGCGCCGATCTCAAGCTCTACGACAGCGGCGCCAGCTCGCTGCGGGTCGGTATCGCCGGCGGCTACACCCAGTCGAACTTCGATGTCGACGCCAGGCTGTCCTCCGGCAGGCTCGAAAGCGGCCACGCCCTGCTCTATGCCGGGGCGCGCTTCGGCGCCTTCAGGCTCGATGGCGGCGTCGGCTATTCCTTCGGCGAGACCAGCCTGACCCGCCAGGTCCGGATCCGCGGCTTTGGCGACACGCTGCGCTCGGATCGCGACACGCAGGTGGTGCAGGCCTTTGCCGAGCTCGGCTATGCCTTCACCTATGAGCGTTTCGCCATCGAGCCCTTTGCCCAGCTCGCGCTGCTGCAGGTCTCGAGCGGTTCTGATCTCGAGCAGGGCGGCGCGGCGGCCCTGCGGGTCTTCTCCGGCGAGCAGAACCTCGGCTTCACCACGCTCGGCCTGCGCGCCGAGGCGCAGCTCGGCGCGATGCCGCTCTTCGCCCGCGGCCTGCTCGGCTGGCGCTATGGCTTTGGCGAGCTGACCCCGCAGGCGATGACCGCCTTCATCGCCGGCACCACCCCGGCCCGGGTCTACGCAGCCTCGATCGACCGCAATGCCCTGGTCGCCGAGGCCGGGCTCGACTGGCGCGTCAGCCGCAGCACCACGCTCGGCCTCGCCTA
>JAKFFL010000069.1:0-19839 GCA_036675225.1 Sphingomonas sp.
CCCGACCGCGACGACCTTCTTGTCGGCCAGCACCGCGACCCGGTCGCAGATGGCGTACAGCGTGTCGAGGTCGTGAGTGATGAGGAAGACGGTCAGGTCCAGATTGTCGCGGAGGGTCAGGATCAGCTCGTCGAAATTCTGTGCGGCGATCGGGTCGAGGCCCGCGGTCGGCTCATCGAGGAACAGCAATTCCGGATCGAGCGCGAGCGCCCGTGCCAAACCAGCGCGCTTGACCATGCCGCCCGACAGCTCGGACGGATATTTCGGCCCGGCATCGGGCGGCAGGCCGGACATGGCGATCTTGTAGCTGGCGATCTCGTCCATCAGCCTGGTCGTCAAATGGAAATATTCGCGCAGCGGCACCTCGACGTTCTCGGCAACCGTCAGGGTCGAGAACAAGGCGCCGGCCTGGAACAGGATTCCCCAGCGGCGGCGGATGTTCTTGGCTTCATCCTCGTCGCGCCCGATCATGTTCTCGCCGAACACCTTGACCTCGCCCGCGTCCGGGGTCTGGAGCCCGATGACCGAGCGCATCAGCACCGATTTGCCGGTGCCGGAGCCGCCGACGACGCCGATGATCTCACCGCGCCTGACATCGAGGTCGAGATTGTCGTGGATCACCTGCTCGCCAAAGGCGTTGCGCAGCCCGCGGATGCAGATGACCGCCTTTTCGCCTGGGGGCAGCGTTGGCGAAATGCTCACAGCCAGCCCACCGAGCTGAAGAAGACCGCGAACACCGCGTCGAGGACGATGACCAGGAAGATCGCCTGGACAACGGCGGCGGTGGTTCGGAGGCCGACCTGCTCGGCATCGCCTTCGACCAGCATGCCCTGGAAGCAACCGACCAGGCCGATGATGAAGCCGAACACCGGCGCCTTAATGAGGCCAATCCACAAATCGGTGAGCGGGACCACCTCTTGCAGCCGCTGCACGAAGGTGAGCGGCGGAATCCCAAGGTCGATCCAGACATAAATGCCGCCGCCGAGGATTGCCATGATCATCGCGTAGAACGACAACAGCGGCATCATGATCACCGCCGCCATCATGCGCGGGATGACCAATGCCTCGATCGGCGACACGCCGATCGTGCGCATGGCGTCGATTTCCTCGGTCAGCTTCATCGTCCCGAGTTGTGCCGCAAAAGCGCTTCCGGAGCGGCCGGCGACCATGATCGCCGTCATCAGCGTGCCTAGTTCGCGCACCGTGATCCGGCCAATGAGGTTGATGGTGTAGATCTCGGCGCCGAACTGGCGCAGCTGGACCGCGCCCTGTTGGCCGATGACGACGCCGATCAGGAAGCTCATCAGGCCGATGATCGCCAGTGCGCGGACGCCGACCAAGTCGAATCGTTGGACGACCGCATTGACCCTGAAGCGCTGCGGCCGCTTGATCAGGTTCCAGAAGCCGATCAGCGTCGCGCCGAAGAAGCCGAGCAGCCCGTGCATGATCTGGCCGGCCTCGATGACATATTCGCCAAGCTCGGCCACCGTCCGCTTGAAACCGCCGCCTTCCTGCTCGGGAATGACCCGGGCCGGCTTGTCCGCCTGCCGGACCTGCTCCAGCAGGCCTTCGACGTCCTCGTCGGCACCGACGACCTTGGCGCCGCGGTCGCGGACGGCGCGATAGATCAGCCAGGCCCCGACCGTGTCCATCTTCTCGACGCCCGAAACGTCGATGGTCATGCCGTCCGGCATCAGGTCGATCTCGCGCTCGGTGGTCGCGGCGCGGGTAATGGTCAGCGTGCCGACGCACCGATAGGTGCGGTCCGCCGCCTCTTCGTCACCTTTCCTGTAGCCCCGGGTCGCCATGCGCGGCGGAGACTGCGCGAATTCATGGCCAGCGGCAAGTCTGCGTTAACTCGCCACTTTCCTGCCGAACTTTGTGCCTTATACGCTGGCCCCAATGGCGCTCGAACCGACCCGGGCTGATCTTTTGTTCGTGCCGGTCGGCGCGAACCCGGCGCGCGTCTTCGGCCTGGACGCCGAAACGCGCGCTTGCCGGCTGGCGGACAAGGCTGGATTGGACTGCCGCTCGGCGACGGAAGCGGGCCGGGCGGCCGTGCTTGCCGACCTCGGCTTTGCCTGGGACCCCGCCTGGCTGGCGGCCATCCGCGACCGGCCCGGGACCGTGCTGATGCTCGGCGACCGGGCCGTGCTGGCGCATGTTCCTGTCGGCCAGGACCCCTCGGCGGTGGCTGATGCCATGGCCGCGGCGGTGCCATGGACCGGTGCGGGATATGAGCGCATCGACGCCGACACGGCGGAATTGAGCTATACCGAGCTGCGCAAGCGCGACCGGCCATTCGTCATGCCGCTCGATCCCGCCGACCCGGTCCCGGTCGAGCGCGCCGCTTATGACGCCAGCTACAAGGGTGTCACCGATTTGCTGACGCTCTATCTATGGCGCCGGCTCGCCTTTCACCTGACTCGCTGGGCGGCGCAGGCAGGGATGACGCCCAACCAGGTCACCCTGGTTGGCGCCATCCTGTGCTTCGCGACCTTTTTTCTTTGGATCAACGGCCTCTACTGGTCGGGCGTCGCCACCGCCCTCGGCTTCATGGTGCTCGACACGGTCGACGGCAAGCTGGCCCGCTGCACCGGCCAGTCGTCGTATTGGGGCAATATCTTCGACCACGGCCTCGACCTCGTCCATCCGCCCTTCTGGTGGTACGCCTGGGCGGAGGGGCTCAATTATCACGGCGACCCGTTCGAGCCGGTCTATGAGGGGCTGATCGTCCTGGCGATCGTCGGCGGCTATGTCGTCCAGCGCGTCATCGAAGGCATTTTCATGCGCCGTTACGGGATGCACATCCACGTCTGGCGGCCGCTCGACAGCAAGTTCCGGCTGATCACCGCCCGCCGCAACCCGAACATGGTCATCCTGGTCGCCTCCTTGGTGCTTGGCAGGATGGACATGGGCCTCGAGGTCGTGGCCTTGTGGACCCTCATCTCGCTCAACTTCCACGCGGTCCGCCTCGCCCAGGCCAATGCCGCCGCCGAACGCGGCCGGGCCCCGGTCAGCTGGCTGGCATGACCCGTTTTACCGCGCTGCTGCTAGCCGGCTCGCGGCCGGGCGGCGACCACTTCGCGGCGCGCTATGGGGCGGCGATGAAGGCGCTGATCCCGATCGCCGGCGAGCCGATGGTGCTGCGCCCGCTGCGTGCCTTGCTGGCGAGCGAGCGCGTCGAAGCGGTTCGGATCCTGACTCAGGAGCCGGATTTGCTGGCGCCGGTGCTGCCCGATCAGCCAGGCTGGTCCTGCGAGCCGTCGAGTGGGACCATCGCCGAGACGCTCGAAGCCCTTTGCAAGGGGCCGTCCGCGCGCTGGCCGATGCTGGTGACGACCGCCGACCATGCCTTGCTCGATGCCGCGATGATCGACCAGTTCTGCCGTGTAGCCGAAGGCGCCGACCTCGCCATCGGCGTGGTGGCGAAAAGCGCGCTGCAGAAGCGCCTGCCGCAGTCTCGCCGCACCTGGATTGGCCTCCGCCGCGGCAAATATACCGGCGCCAATTTGTTCGCCTTCGGCTCGCCCAAAGCGCTTGCCGCCATCGCACTCTGGCGCGACGTCGAGCAGGACCGCAAGAAGGGCTGGAGGTTGCTGCTGGCGCTCGGCTGGCCGGGGCTGCTCGGCCTGCTGCGCATTCGCACGCTCGACCAGACCCTGGCCGCCATGGGCCGGCGGCTCGGCCTCACCCTGTGCGCCGTTCGTCTCGACGACCCGCTCGCCGCCGTTGATGTCGACAAGCCTCAGGATCACGAGCTGGTCACCGCCATCCTGGAGCGCCGTGCATGAAGACCGACCTCGCCATCTACGATATGGACCGGACGGTGACTCGCCACGCGACGTACACGCCGTTCCTGCTGCATTGCGCGCTGCGCCGGGCGCCGTGGCGGCTGCTGCTGATCCCGTTCGTGATCGTCTCGATGCTCGCCTATGTCGCCAAGCTCATCGACCGCGGGCGCCTCAAGGAAATCAATCACCGCCTGCTGCTCGGCCACAAGCGCCATCCGCGCCAGCTGCAGCCGTTGGTCGATAGCTTCGCCGCGAGAACAATCGCCAGCAACATCCGCCCCGGCGCCCGCACCGCCATCGCCCGCGACAAAGCGGAAGGCCGCCGAGTGGTAATGGCGACCGCCAGCTACCGCCTCTACGCCGACGCCATCGGCACCGCCCTCGGCTTCGACGATGTCATCGGCACCGGCTCGATCATCGGCCTCGACGAGCGCGTCCACGCAAAAATCGACGGCGAGAATTGCTACGGACCCGCCAAGCTCCGCATGGTTGCCGACTGGCTCGCCAGGAGCGGCCTGGAACGTGGCCACGTGCGCTTCTATTCCGACCACGCCAGCGACGCGCCAGTGTTCGAATGGGCCGACGAAGCAGTCGCGGTGAACCCGCACGCGCGTCTCGCGCGGCTGGCGGCGGAGCGTGGATGGCGCGTCGAGGACTGGAGCTAGGCTAAACCGCCCGCAACGCATTGTCGAAATCGGCGATCAGATCGTCGGCGTCCTCCACCCCGATCGAGATTCGCACCAGATTGTCGGTGATGCCCAGCGCCGCCTTGCGCTCGTCGGGCACCGACAAATGGGTCATCGCCGCCGGCAGGCTGCACAGGGTCTCGGTGCCGCCGAGGCTGACCGCGAGATGGGCGATCGACAGATTGTCGAGGAAGGCGAACGCCTCTTTCTCGCCCCCCTTCACATAGAGCGAGAAGGTCGATCCGGCGCCGCTGCAATGGCGGTTGTAGATGTCGGCCTGGCGCGAGCCTTCGGCGAGGAAGCCCAGATAGCCGACGCTCTCCACCTTGGGATGGTCGCGGAGAAAAGCGCAGACCTTGGCCGCATTCTCGCCGGCCCGGGTCATGCGCAGCTCCAGCGTCTCCAGGCTCCTCAGCAGCATCCACGCGGTGTTCGGGTCGCAGATGCCGCCCATGACATTGCGCATCATCCGCACCTTGTCGATCACCGCCCGTTTGCCGACCAAGGCGCCGGCGACGAGGTCGCTGTGGCCGCCGGCATATTTGGTCAGGCTGTAGACGCTAAGGTCGGCGCCCTGCGCCAGCGGCTTGGCCCAGAGCGGCCCCAGGAACGTGTTGTCGATGGCGATCGGCGGCAGCTCGGCCTCTTGCCTGAAGGCGGCGGCGCGGGCGGCGTGGACCGCCTCGACGTCGACCAGGGCATTGGTCGGGTTGGCCGGACTTTCGAGGTAGATCAGCGCCACCCGGCCCTTGGCTTTCGCCTTGGCCATGACTTCGTCCAATTCTTCGCGGGTCGCGCCGGCGGGGAAGTCGACATAATGCATGCCGAACTGCGGCAGGATCTTGTTGAGGATGGTTTCGGTCGCCGCATAGAGCGGGCCGGAATGGACGATGACGTCGCCGGGCCGGGCGAGCGCGAAGAACAGAGTGGCGATGGCGGTCATGCCGCTGGAGAAGGTCAGCGCCGCTTCGGCTTCTTCCCAGAGCTGCAGCCGGTCCTCGAGGATTTCCTGGTTGGGGCCGTTGAAGCGCGAATAGACCAGCCCTTCGGCGGTGCCGCCGCCCGGCCTTTTGCCGGTGATGCCCTCGAAGAAACGCTTGCCGTCGGCGGCTTTCTCGAAAACGAAGGTCGAGGTGAGGAAGATCGGCGGCTTCAGCGATCCTTCCGACAAGGCCGGGTCGAAGCCATAGCCCATCATCAAGGTCGCCGGTTTCAGCTTGTGGTTGCCGATGGTGGTGGGGGTCTGCTTGGGCGGCCGCCTGGTGGACGGCATCGGATCAAAATCGTCGGACACGCAATTCTCCCGTTCTGGGGCGGCTCCTAGCGCCAAGCGCGCCAAGAGGCCAATCGAACGGAAGGGGAAAGCGACAAGCTGGGCTCGGCGGGGCCGGAGGTTATGCGTCCGGCCCCGATCACTCGCCCGCGCTTCAGATCTTCTCGGCGGTTGTGTTGAACGAAGTCCCGACCTTGTCGCCAAGCGTCTGGTAGCCGGTGATGGCAGCGACCGAGATCAAGGACGCGATCAGCGCATATTCGATGCTGGTGACACCGCGCCGGCACGTGAAAAGCTTGCGGAGAAGAATCATCGGATCGGCTCCCCTCATGTTCCAGCCCGAATAGCGTGGGGGAGGGGGTGGCAACGAGCGCCGATCCGACGCTGTCCCGCAAAGGCACAATTGTCGGCCCCTAGGCGGGAACACCGATCAGGCTGATTTGCCGGCCATAGGCCGGCTCGCCGCGATGGCTGGCGCGGCGATAGCTGTAGAAGCGCCCGGCGTCGGCATAAGTGTCGATCCCTAGCGCCTCGATGGTCCGGATGCCGGCCATGGCAAGCCGCGACGCGGCAAAGGCTTCCAGGTCGAAATGCGGCTTTCCCGCCGAGCCTTCGCCGAAGAATCGCTCGTTGGCCGAATCCTCGGCGATGAACCGGTCGCGGAAGGCAATGTCGACTTCATAGCTCGCCTTGGCGATGCACGGCCCGATCGCCGCCGCGATCCGCTCGCGCCGGGCGCCGAGCTCCTCCATCGCCGCGACCGTCGCCTCGCCGATTCCTGCCAGCGCCCCGCGCCAGCCGGCATGGGCGGCGCCGACGATCCCGGCATCGACGTCGGCCAGCAGAATCGGCGCGCAATCGGCGGTAAGGATGCCGATCAGGATTCCCGGCTTGTCGGTGACCAGAGCGTCGGCATGCGGCCGGTCGTCGTCGGGCCAGCCGCCGGCCTCGACGACCGTTGCCGAATGCACCTGGTGGACGGTGACCAGCCGCACGCCAGAACGCGAAAGACGCATGACCGCCTCGACCGCGCGCCGTCGGTTCTCGGCGATGGCCGCGCGGTCGTCGCCGCTGCCCCAGCCGACATTAAGGCCGGCGACCACGCCTTCCGACACCCCGCCGCGCCGCCCGAAAAACCCATGCGGGACGCCAGCCAGCGCGGTCGCCCGAATCACCTCGACGCCGCTCACAGCGGCCGCCGCATGACCACATCTTCGTCGGCATGACTGCCGACCATGAAGGCGTAGCGCCCCTCGGCGACGAAGCCCCAGCGTTCGTAGAATTTGCGCGCGCGGTGGTTGTCGACGAACACCGACAGATACAGATCGTCGCCGCCGCGCCGCTCGGCTTCGTCGATCACCCATTGCATCATGCGGTCGGCCAGGCCGCGGCCCTGCCAGGGCTCCAGCAGATAGAATTGCCGAAGCTCGACCGCCGTGCCGCGCGGCTCGAACGGCAGATGCGGCGGTCCCACCTTGGCGTAGCCGATCGCCTCGCCGTCCGCCTCGACGATCAGTACCGCGAACTCGGGATCGGCCAGCTCCTTGCGCCATTCCTCTTCGCCGTGGCTGACCAGGAAAGCGGCGAGGTCGGCCGGCTGGTAGAGATGGCCGAAAGTCTCGGTGAAGGTTTCGGCGCCGAGCCGCGACAGAGCCGGCGCGTCATCGGCGCCGGCCGGGCGGAAGGCCGCGCTCATGGCGCGAACCCCGCCGGCTCGGGCCAGCCGGGCGCCCGCATCGCCACCACCTTGAACAACTCGCCCATCTCGTCCCTGCCGCACAGCCGGCCGATCGCCTGCTCGATATCGTGGCGCTTGCCGGGGTTGCTGGCAATCAGGCTTTGCGCGCGCTGGGCGATGCCCAGCCGCGTCAGCCAGTCGCCCTGGTCGACGGGGCCGGTGACCAGCGTCCCGGCGTCCATGGCGGCCTTCGCCACGGCCTCGAAATCGACATGGGCGGTCAAGTCCTGCTCGCCCGGCTCAGCAAGCGGATCGGCGAATTGGTGCCGCTTCACGGCCTGCAGCGTATCCCCCCGCGCGCCCACCGCATGGCCATAGTCGATGATCAGCGCCACCCCGCCGTGGCGGGCGAGGTGACTGGCGACGGCCGATACGGCGGCGTCGCGTGCCGGCGAATCTTCCTGGATTTGGCCGTGCGCCGTGAAGACGAATTGCTCGTCTTCTGCTGCGATTCGACGCTGCTCGTCGTCAACCCATTGCCGCACCGGCAAGGCATCGAGGAACTCGTTCGCCGCCACCAGCAACGGCACCGCCGGCAAGTCGGCGATGCTGTCATGCCAGTGCGCGCCCGCCAGCTGTTCGCCCTGAGCCTGGCGAAGGGTTGCGCTCGTTTCAACCAGATGCACGGCGCCACCGAACCCCGCCTTGCGCATCACCCGCAGGGCGTCGGCCGCCAACGTCCCACGTCCCGGCCCCAATTCGGCATAGATGGCATTGACCGGCGCGCCCGCCCGTCGCCAGCAATCGGCCAGGCAGGCGCCGGCCAGCTCACCGAACATCTGGCTGATTTCCGGCGCCGTCGTGAAGTCGCCAGCCGCGCCCAGCGGGTCGCGGGTCGCATAATAATGCGTGTTGCAGGCGGCCATGTAATCTTCGACCGTAATCGGCCCCTCGGCCCGGATGCGCTCGCGCAGTCGCTCGGCGAGCGACGCCATAAGCTCAGGCGACGCTGGCCGGCCCGGCGATCGGCTCGACCCGCACGCGCCGCTTCTTCGCCGTCGCCATCAGCCAGGCGCCGCCCAGGATCATCGGCAGCGACAGCCACTGGCCCATATGCAGCCCGGTCGCCTGGGCGAACTCGACCAATTGCGTATCGGGCTCGCGCACGAACTCGATGCCGAAGCGAAACAGGCCGTAGAAGAAGATGAAGGCGCCGACGAGCTTGCCCGGCTCGTAGCGGGCCTGCGTCTTCCAGAACATCCACCACAATATGCCGAACAGGACGGCGCCTTCCAGCAGCGCTTCGTAAATCTGGCTGGGATGGCGCGGCGGCCCGAGCGCGGTCAGGCCGGCGACCACCTCGGGAAAGCGGACCGCCCATGGCACGTTGGTCGGCGCCCCCCACAATTCATGGTTCACGAAATTGGCGAGCCGGCCGAAGAACAGGCCGAAGGGCACGCAGCAGGCGACATAATCGTGAATTCGCAGCCACGGCAGGCCTTCCTTGCGGGCCAGATAGAGGATGCCGAGCGTGGTCCCGATGACGCCGCCGTGGAACGACATGCCGCCGTCCCACAGCTTCAAAATGTCGATCGGATGGGCGAGATAATAGGGCAGATTGTAGAACAGGACATAGCCCAGGCGCCCGCCGAGGATGATTCCGAGCGCGGCGTAGAACACCATGTCGTCGGCATGGCGGCGCGCCATCGGCGCGCCCGGCTCACGGATCAGCTTGAGCAAATACCAATAGCCGATGAAGATGCCGGCCAGGTAAGCGAGGCTGTACCACCTGAGTTCGAAGAAGCCGAGGTCGAGTGCGATCGGTGACAGGCCGAGATCGGTCCAGGCAATCGCATCTTGATTATTCATCGACGGCACCGCCATGGACTTCCCCCTGGGTTTGCCGCCTCATAAGGTGGCGAAGGTGAAAGGCAAAGGAGTTGCGAAGGTGAGAAGCGAGCTCGACCGCAAGTTCGACGAGATCCTCGCCGGGATCATCGGGCCGGGCGGACGCCTCGTCATCGAGCACGACGAGCTGGGCCGCGCCTTCGTCGCCAACTTCCCCGCCACTTTGCCCGATTTCTTCCGCGTCTTCAGCGCCTTGAACGGTGCCGTCGAGGCGGTTGTCGCCGGCGACGAGCGGCTGACCTTCGCCGACCTCGACCGCTGGTCGGACCGACTAGCGCCGGCACTCGTCGCGCGCGGCATCGCCAAGGGCGACCGTGTCGGCATCGCCATGCGCAACTGCCCCGTCTGGATCGTCGGTTATATGGCGGCGTTGAAGGCCGGCGCCGTCGCCACCTTGCTCAACGGCTGGTGGGAGCCTCGCGAGCTCGCCCAGGCGCTGGAATTGACCAAGCCGGCGCTGATCCTTGCCGACGCGCCCCGGGCGAAGCGCATCGCGGCGGCGGGCGACTGGGACCTGGTCACCCTCGCCATCGACCGTCCGCTCGACGAGGCGCTGGCGCCGTTGCTCGATATTTCAGTCGAGGGTGCCGCATTGCCGTCGGTCGCGGCCGAGGACGACGCCACCATTCTCTTCACTTCGGGCTCGACCGGCGAGGCCAAGGGGGCGCTGTCGACCCACCGCGCCGTCACCACCGGCGTCTATGCCTATGCCACCGGGCTGATGGTGCTGAAGGAAATTTTGATCGGAGAGGGCCGTCCCCCGCCTAGCCCGCGCACCCTGCTCAGCGTGCCTCTGTTCCACGTCACCGGCGAGGTGCCGGTGATGCTCAACAGCTTCGTCGTCGGGCGCGGCATGGTGATCATGCCCAAATGGGACGCGGCCGAGGCTATGCGCCTGATCGAGCAGGAGCGGATCACCTATTTCGTCGGCGTGCCGACCATGAGCCTCGAGCTGATGAATCATCCCGAGCGCGGCAAATATGATCTCTCGTCGCTGACCGATATCACGGCGGGGGGCGCGCCGCGGCCGATCGCCCATGTCGAGCGGCTGAAGCAGGACTTCCCGCACGCGCAGCCGGCGCTCGGCTACGGCCTGACCGAAACCAATGCCGTCGGCGCCTCCAATTTCTGGGGCAATTACGCCGCCAAGCCGGCCTCGACAGGCCGCGCCCAACCGCCTTATGTCGAGATCGCCATCCTCGGCGAGGGCGACCGCCACCTCGGCCCCGGCGAGACAGGCGAGATCGCCATCCGCTCGGCCGCCAACATCAAGAGCTACTGGCGCAACCCGGATGCGACCAGGGCGCTCTTCACTGCCGATTTCTATGCCCGCAGCGGCGATATCGGCTACCTCGACGAGGACGGCTATCTGTTCATCGTCGACCGCAAGAAGGACATCATCATCCGCGGCGGCGAGAATATCAGCGCGGCGGAGGTCGAGGCGGCGCTCTATGACTGTCCCGACGTCGCCGAGGCCTCGGTGTTCGGGGCGGCGGACGAGCGGCTGGGCGAGGTGCCGATCGCGATCGTCCTGCCGCGCGCCGGCAGCGGCCTCGACGAGGCCCGTTTGCGCGAGTTCCTGAAGGGCAAGCTGTCGGCGTTCAAGGTCCCGGCGCGGATGATCTTCGCGACCGAGCCCTTGCCGCGGCTCGGCACCGGCAAGATCGACCGGGTCGAGCTCAAGGAAAAATACGGCCGTTGACCCGCCTGACACGCCGCTCTTTGCTGATCGGCGGTGGCGCCGGCGTTGGCTTGATCGTTGCTTTTTCGCTGTGGCCACGCCAGCTCGGCAGCGCGCTGGTCGCCGAGAATGGCGAGCAGGTCTTCGGCCATTATCTGAAAATCGGCGAGGACGGGCAGGTGACGGTTGCCCTGCCCCAGGCCGAAACCGGGCAGGGCATCTGGACGGGCCTGGCGCAAATCCTGGGCGATGAACTGGGCGCGGCTTGGGAAACGGTCGCCGTCGTGCCCGCGCCCGACTCGCCGGTCTATGCCAATCCCTTGCTGGACGACCGGGTAACGGCCGGTGCGACTTCGGTGCGCGCTTTCGCGGAGCCTTTGCGCCAGGCCGGGGCCACGGCGCGCGACCTGCTGGTGCGCGCGGCGGCGGAGCGCTGGCGGGTCGCCGCCGCCGAATGCACCGCCGCCGGCGGCTTCGTCGCCCATGAAGGCAAAAGACTCGGTTTCGGCGAGCTCGCCGCCGAGGCCGCCGGCTTACGCCCCGATGACGACACCCCGCTTCGCCGCTGGGCAACGGGCGGTCTCCTCGGCCACCCTCTACCGCGACTGGATTTGCCAGCGAAATCAGATGGTTCTCTGCGTTTCGCCGGTGACGTCCGGCTGCCGCATATGGTGTTCGCAGCGGTGCGTATGGCGCCGCCGCGTGGTGCCCTGCGCGGCTTTGCCCGTGCCGCCGCCGAGCGCCAGCCAGGACTCAGACAGCTGGTCGTCACCGACCGCTGGCTGGCGGCGATCGGCGAGACCTGGTGGGCAGCGGAGCAAGCGCTGGCCGCGGCCCGGCCGCGCTTCATCGGGTCGGCGGACGCCGGCACTGACGCCATCGATGCCGCCCTGGACATGGCTATGGCTACTGGCAGCGCCGATCGCCTGTTCGACCAGGGTGATTTCGATGCCGCCGTCGGCTCGGCGCGCGCGCTTGGCGCGACCTACCGCCTCGCCCCTGCCGAGCACCTGTCGCTGGAGCCTTTGGTGGCGACGGCGCGGCTGGCCAATGGCCGGCTGGAAGTCTGGGCGCCGGTCCAGGACTATGATTCGGCGCATCGGGAGGCGGTGGCAGCGGCGGGCCTCGATCGCGGGGCGGTCATCCTCTACCCGATGCCGATCGGCGATGGCGGCGGACGGGCGATGCAGGCCGATGCGATCCCCATCGCCGTCGAACTTGCCCGCCGCACCGGCAAGCCGGTCCAGCTCACCGTTTCCGCCACCGTCTCCCGGAATCAGGATCGGGTCCGCGCGCCGCTCGTGGCGAAGATGGCGGCGCTGCCGTCGCCGGCGGGCGCGATCGAGGCGTGGAGCGCGCGGCTGGTCACCGCCGCCGGAACCGATCTGCCCGGGGCCGCGCCGCCTTACGCCATCCCGTCGATCCGGATCGATGCGGTCGACGCCGATGTGCCCATCGCCACCGGCTATATGCGCGGCGGCAGCGAGGCGCTGACCGGCTTCGCCACCGAAAGCTTCATCGACGAAATGGCGCGCGTGCTTCAGGCCGATCCGTTCACTTTCCGCATGGGCATGCTAAGTGGCAACGTCCGGCTGGCGCGGACGCTGACGGCGGTGACCGCAATTGGCGGCTGGGACGGGGGCGGCCCCGGTTCTTCCATGGGGGTCGCCGCGGCGTCCGCGTTCGGTTCGCATTTCGCCTTGCTGGTCCAGGCCGGGGTCGGCGCCGACCAGCGCATCGCCGTCGAGCGCATGGTCGCGGCCGTCGATTGCGGCCGTATCGTCAATCCCAATCTGGTCCGCCAGCAGATCGAGGGCTCGCTGCTCCACGCGCTCGACCTGGCGACGACCCCAGTGCCCGAATTCATCGCCGGAATGCCCTTCGCGCGGCCGCTGGGCGCGCTTGGCTTGCGCCGGCTCGGACCCATGCCCAGCATCGAGATCGAGCTGATCGCCAGCGGCGAGTTACCGGGTGGGGTCAGCGGCCTTGGCCATCTCGTCTGTGCCGCGGCGGTGGCGAATGCGCTCGCCTCGGCCACCGGCCGCCGCTTGCGCCGCCTGCCGTTTGACCTGATGGCGGCGTGATGAACGGCATCGGGGTCCTGCTGATCAATCTCGGCACGCCGCAAGCGCCCGAGCCGGGCGCCGTGCGCGCCTATCTCTCCGAGTTCCTGTCCGACCGCCGCGTGATCGAGATTCCGCCGATCGCCTGGCAGCCGATCCTGCGCGGGATCATCCTGCGCACGCGGCCGCGCAAATCCGCGCGGGCCTACAAGCAAATCTGGACGGCAGAGGGTTCGCCGCTCGCCGCCATCACGCGCCGCACGTCGGCGGCGATGCAGGATCGGCTCGGCGATGCAGCCGTCGTCCGCTACGCCATGCGCTATGGCAGCCCGGCCATTGCCGCCGAACTGCAGAGACTCATCGCCGACGGCTGCGACCGCATCCTGCTGGCGCCGCTCTATCCGCAATATTGCGCGGCGACGACGGCGAGCGCCAACGACAAGGCATTCGATGCCTTGACGGCCATGCGCCACCAGCCGGCCATCCGCACCTTGCCCCCTTATTATGACGACCCGGCCTATATTGGCGCGCTCAAGGTCAGTCTCGAACGACAATTGGCCGCGCTCGACTTCGCCCCGGAGCGGCTGTTGCTCAGCTTTCACGGCATGCCCGAGCGGACCCGCGACCTGGGTGACCCCTATCACGATCATTGTCGTGAAACCGCGCGGTTGCTGGCCGCCGAGCTGGCCGTCCCCGTCGACATTGCCTTTCAATCGCGCTTCGGTCGCGCCAAATGGCTGGGGCCGGCGACCGACAATGTGCTGGCCGGCTATCCCGGCCAGGGGGTCAGGCGACTCGCCGTCGCCGCGCCCGGTTTTTCCGCCGATTGCCTGGAAACGCTGGAGGAGCTCGGCATCCGCGGCCGCGAGACATTTCTCGGCGCCGGCGGCGAACAATTCGCACTGCTCGAATGTTTGAACGACAGCGTGGAAGGCATGGACTTGCTCGAGGCCCTGGTCCGCCGCGAACTTGCAGGCTGGCTCGCCCACGCATAAGCGGGCTCCTCGAACGACAGGGAGAGGCTTGATGGCACGGGTGGCAATCGTCACGGGCGGAACGCGCGGAATCGGCGAGGCGATCAGCGTCGCCTTGAGCGACAAGGGGATGACCGTCGCCGCCAATTATGCCGGCAATGACGAGCGCGCGCGCGCCTTCACCGACCGCACCGGCATCCAGGCTTATAAATGGGACGTCTCCGACTTCGACGCCTGCATGGCCGGGGTCGCCCAGGTCGAGGCCGACCTTGGCCCGGTCGCCGTCCTCGTCAACAATGCCGGGATTACCCGCGACGCGACGATGAAACGCATGGACCACCAGAAGTGGCAGGACGTCATCGACACCAATCTCGGCGGCTGCTTCAATATGGCCAAGGCTGTGTTCGAGGGCATGGCCGCGCGCGGCTACGGGCGGATCGTCAACATCGGCTCGATCAACGGCCAGGCCGGCCAGTACGGCCAGGTCAATTATGCCGCCGCCAAGTCCGGCATCCACGGCTTCACCAAGGCGCTGGCGCAGGAAGGCGCGCGCAGCAACGTCACCGTCAACGCCATCGCGCCCGGCTATATCGACACCGACATGGTCGCCGCCGTGCCCGAGGACGTGCTCGCCAAGATCGTCGCCCGAATCCCGGTCAACCGCCTCGGCAAGGCGCAGGAAATCGCCCGCGGGGTGGCCTTCCTGGTCGACGAGAACGCCGGCTTCATCACCGGCTCGACTTTGTCGATCAACGGCGGCCAGCACATGTATTGATGGAGCCGGCCTTCCACCCACCGATGAAGCGCTCGGTGACGATTGCCGGGCACCAGACCTCGATCAGCCTCGAGCCGATGTTTTGGCTGGCATTGGAAAAGGCGGCGTGGGACCTCCACTTGCCGGTCAATGCGCTGGTGGCGCGGATCGATGCCGAGCGGCTGGACGCGGCGCCCCCGCCGAACCTGACGTCGGCGCTACGCCAGTGGTTGTTCGATCGCGCGGCGAACGGCTGAGGCGAAGGCGGCGCCGCCGTCGGGCGCGTGCTGCAGCCACAGGGCCGGCTCGATCAGCTCTAGCTCCATGATCCGTAGTGTTCCGCAATCGTCGGCGACCATGTCGACTCGGGCATAAGTTGCCTCGGCCGGGGTCACGGCGAGAGCGGCGCGCGCCAGGGCCTCGCCTCCGGTCGGCGCCGGGCTAAGGTGCTCGCTCCCGCCTAGGTGCGGCTGGACGCGAAAGTCGCCGGGCTTGGGCGTCTTGACGATGGCGTGACTGAAGGCGCCGCCGAACAGCATCAGCGAATATTCGCCCTCGCGCGCGATCGACGCCATGAACGGCTGGACCAGCATCCGCCGGCCAGCGGCCTCGGCGGGAAGGGGATCATCGGGCCCCAGCCGGAACGTGCCCGTCGCCGCCGCGGAAACCGGCGGCTTGACCACCAGTTGTTCGCAGCGGAACCGGTCGCGCGCCTCGAGCAATGCTTGCTCGTCGAGCGCATCGACGGCGAGCGTATGGACGGTCGGAACGCCCATCGCGTCCAGCTCGGCGAGATAGGCCTTGTCGCCGTTCCAGCGCAGCAAGGCGGGTGGGTTGATGCATTTCGTCCGGCTCGATTCGATCGTGTCGAGCAACGCCAGCCATTCGGCATAAAGCTCGTGATAGCCCCAGGCGACCAGCGGCAGGACGGCATCGAACGCATCGAGATCGCCCGGCGCCGTCCACGGCCGGGCGCTGACAGTCAAACCGCTCGCGCGCAGCGCCTCGGCTTCGACATGGAACGCCCAGGCCCAAGGTTCCGGGAAGAGCGGGTCCGGAACCAGGATCAGGACGTGCGGCGGGTCAGCGGCCAAGCAGGGGCATTCTGACGGTCGATGACGGGATCATCGGCCCAGCAGGATTCGCGCCTGGCTGGCGATTTGCGCCAGCATCGGCGCCGTCACCGCGCCAGCGGCATGGGCCTCGACGACAAAGCGGCGGAACTGCTCGATGCGCGACGTGTGGCGCTCGATCCAGCGCTGGGTCGAGGTGACCACATCCGGGTCACGCAGCCGGCCGAGGAAATCGAGCCGCAATTGTTCGAAGTCCCGCTCCAGCCCCGCGATCAGCAGCCGCTCCCACGGGTCGGCGGGCACGAACCGCGCGACCTGCTGCTGCGCCCAGTCCAGCCCGAGCGCCTCGCCCAAGGTCGTATAGGCCTTGGTGATGGCCAGCTCGTCGGCCTGTTTGCGCGCGGATAGAGCAGCAATCCCGAACACGCCGTCCAGCTCGAATAGCCGCACCAGCCCGTCGACGATGTCCTCGTCGGTGCCAAGGCCGATCAGTCGTTCGCGGCGCGCCGCCGCTTCATTGCGCACTTCGGCGCGAATCAGCCGAGTCGCAGCCGCCGAAACCTTCTTCACACTGTCGCCGAGCAAGGCGACGAGATCGCTGACGCTGGTTTCGACCCCGGTCGAGCGGAGGATGTCGGAAACGTGGCTGCGGACCGACCGTGCGGCGACCTGGAACAATTCGATGCGCAGCGCCTCGGGGATTTCGGCCTCCTCGACCCGCCGCCACAGCTTGGGCAGGCCAAGCAAATGCTCGGCGACCAAAAACGCGGTCGCCACCTGGCCAAGCGAAGCCCCCTCTTCCTCCGCCAGCCCGATCGAGATGCTCGGGCCGAGCCGGTTGACCATGCGATTGGCGATCTTGGTGGCGAGGATTTCGTGGCGCAGGCGATGGGCGCGAATGGCGTCGGCATGAGCCTTCTGCATCGGCTTGGGGAATGCGGCGAACAATTGCGGTTCGAGCAACGGGTCGTCGGCCGGTGCGTTCTTCTCGATGGCGTCCTGAAGCTCCATCTTGGCCAACGCCTGGATCACCGCCAGCTCCGGCCGGGTCAGGCCCTTGCCCTCGCCGCCACGGCGCAGCAGCAGCTCGCTGGACGCCAGGCCCTCGACCTTGCGGTCGAGCCGGCCGCTGCGTTCGAGCATGTCGATGGTGCGGACCAGCCCGGGTAGGTACTTGGCGCCGCCGGCCTCGGAAACCGACAAGGCCAGGCTCTGCAGCCGGTTGTCTTCAAGCACCAGCTCGGCGACCTCGTCGGTCATCCGGGCCAGCAATGCGTTGCGCTTGTCCTCGCTCAACCGTCCCTCGCGCATCTCGCGGTTCAGCGGGATCTTGATGTTCACTTCATTATCGGAGCAGTCGACCCCGGCCGAATTGTCGATGAAGTCGGTATTGATGCGGCCACCCTTCTCGGCGAATTCGATTCGCGCCGCCTGGGTGACGCCAAGGTTGGCGCCTTCGCCGACCACCCGCGCGCGCAGGTCTTTGGCATCGACCCGCAAGGCATCGTTGCCCGGGTCGCCGACATCGGCGTGCGACTGGGTCGAGGCCTTCAAATAGGTGCCGATGCCGCCGAACCAGATGAGGTCGGCGGGGCTCTTGAGGATGGCGCCGATCAGGCCGGCCGGATCGATCTCGGCGGCGTCGACGCCGAGTGCTGCCATGGCCTCGGTGGTCAATGTGATCGATTTTTGCGACCGCGGGACGATCATTGCCCCCTTCGACAGCAAGCCGCGATCGTAATCGTCCCAGCTGGATCGCGGCAGGTCGAACAGGCGCTTGCGCTCGGCCCAGCTCGCCGCCGGGTCGGGATCGGGGTCGATGAAGATGTGACGGTGGTCGAAGGCGGCGACCAGCTTGATCGCCTTCGACAGCAGCATGCCGTTGCCAAATACGTCGCCCGACATGTCGCCGCAGCCGACGACCCGCACCGGGTCGGTCTGGACGTCGATGCCCATTTCCAGGAAATGGCGCTGGACGGACACCCAGGCGCCGCGCGCGGTAATGCCCATCGCCTTGTGGTCGTAGCCATTCGATCCGCCGCTGGCGAAGGCGTCGCCAAGCCAGAAGTCATGGCTTGCCGCAATGGCATTGGCGACGTCGGAGAAGCTCGCCGTGCCCTTGTCGGCGGCGACCACGAAATAAGGATCGTCGCCATCGTGGACGACGACGCTGTCGGGGTGGACCACCTTGTCGTCGATGATGTTGTCGGTCACCGACAATAAGGCGCGGATGAAGATCCGGTAGCTTTCCTTGCCTTCCGCCAGCCAGGCGTCGCGATTGGCGATTGGCGGCAGCTGCTTGGGATAGAAGCCGCCCTTGGCGCCGGTCGGGACGATGACCGCGTTCTTGACGATCTGGGCCTTCAACAGGCCGAGCACCTCGGTGCGGAAATCGTCGCGGCGGTCGGACCAGCGCAGGCCGCCGCGGGCGACGGGCCCGAAGCGCAAATGGGTGCCCTCGACGCGCGGGCTGTAGACCCAGATCTCGCGCCACGGCACCGGTGCCGGAAGGCCGGGAATCAGGCTCGAATCGATCTTTAGCGCCAACGCGACGCTGCTCATCGGGGCGAAGGCGTTGGTCCTTACCGTCGCGTCGGCGACGGACCGCATCAGCCGCAAGATCCGGTCGTCGTCGATGGATTTTACGGCCCTTAGAGAATCGTCGAAGGCGGCGCGGGCGCGCTTCATTTCGCTGTCGCGATCGCCCTTGAGCAGCGGGTCGTGCGCGGCGGTGAACAGGTCGACCAAGGCGCTGGTCGCCGCCGGCGCCCGGGCGAGCGCATCGACGACCGTGGCCAGGCCGTAGGTGACGCCGGTCTGGCGCAGGTAGCGGAACCAGGCGCGCAGCCAGACGACTGCTCGCGGCTTCAGGCCCGCGGACAGGATCAGCCGGTTGAAATCGTCATTCTCGGCCTCGCCGCGCAGGACCGAGGCGATGGCGCGTTCGATGGTTGCGTCGCGCTCGACGGAGGACTCGCAATCGACGCCGGACGGCATTTCGACGTCGAAGTCGTGGATATGGCCGAGCCCGCTGTCGTGGAGCCGCGTCGGAAGTTCCTCCAGCACACGGAAGCCGAAGTTCTCGAGCACCGGCACCGCCTCGGACAGCGACACGTAGCCGCCGCGGCGATAAATTTTCAGGCGCATGTCACCTTCGGTGTCGCAGGACACCATCCGGACCTCGCGGTCTTCGGTGGTGCCGAGCGCGGACAGGCGGATGATATCACGAGCGGCTTCCGCCGCATCGGTGCGCGACCGATAATCGTCGGGCATGACGTCGAGGTAGGTGAGCGCCAGGCGCGCGCCCCGGCCCGACCCGGCCTGCTCGACCAGCTCGGCTTCGACCAATGGTCCCCAGCCGCGGACCATCTCCTCGAGCCGTGAATCGAGCGTGTCGACGTCCGGGATGCTGCTCGCCGGATCGACCGCGAAGGTGAAGCGAAGCAACGCCAGCTCATCGTCGCCGAGCTCGATCGACCAATTGCCGATGCTGGCCCCGACCGCGTCGGCGATCATGTTGCCGACGGCCAGGCGCCGCGCGGTGGTTAGCTGCTCGCGCGGAATCCAGACGAAGGCGTACAAATGGCGCTGCAATGCGCCGGTCAGCAGCAGCAGCTTGGGCCGGGGCCGGTCGGCGAGCGACATGGCGGTCAGCGCCGCTTCGCGCACCTCATGCTCGTCGAACGAGATCAGCAAGTCGTGCGGCAAGGTCGAAATCGCATGGGCCAGCGCCTTGCCGCCGTGGCTCGACGGCGAATAGCCAAGCTCGCGGTCGAGTGCCGCCAGGCGGCCGCGCAGCACCGGCACGTCCTCGGCCGGCTCGCGCAGGGCGGCGCTGGTCCACAAGCCGCAATGGACGGAGACACAGCCGTCCGGGCGGCGAACCATGACGACGTCCAGCGGCACCCTGCGGTGGACCGGCGAAATGCGGTCGGCCTTGAGGATCAGCGCCGGC
>JAKFFL010000210.1:0-19789 GCA_036675225.1 Sphingomonas sp.
CAGCGCCTGGGCGGCCGCGAAGAAGCCTTCGGGCAGCGGCCTGGTATCGAGGGTCAGCCTGGTCAGCCGCTCGATGTCGCGCAGATTACCGCGCTCGTCGGGCGAGCAGAAGGCAACCGCGATGCCCTCGGCGCCGGCGCGCGCGGTGCGGCCGATGCGGTGGACATATTGTTCCGGCACGTCCGGCAGGTCGAAGTTGAAGACGTGGCTGACGCCCGGGATGTCAATGCCGCGCGCGGCGATGTCCGTCGCCACCAGGATCGGCATGTGACCGGTCTTGAAAGCGGCGATGGCACGCTCTCGCTGCGGCTGCGACTTGTTGCCGTGGATGGCGCCGCTGTTAATGCCGGCCGCCGCCAATTGGCGGACGATCTTGTCGGCGCCATGCTTGGTGCGGCTGAACACCAAAGCCCGCTCGACGCCGCTTTCCTTGAGCAGCATGGTGAGCAAGGCGGCTTTCTCCGCCTGGTTCACATAAGTGACGGTCTGGGCGATGCGCTCGGCGGTGGTCGCCGCCGGCTTGACCGCGACTTCCACCGGATTGGTGCAATAAGCGTCGGCCAGCTGGCGGATCGCCTTGGGCATGGTCGCCGAGAAGAACAGGGTCTGGCGCTTCCTGGGCACCAGGCCGACGATGCGTTTCAAGGCATGGATGAAGCCCAGATCGAGCATCTGGTCGGCCTCGTCGAGGACGAGGATTTCCAAGTGCGACAGGTCGAGCGCGCGCTGGTCGACAAGGTCGAGCAGGCGGCCGGGCGTGGCGACCAGCAGGTCAAGCCCGCGCGACACTTCGCGCACGCTCTTGTGGTTGGGGACGCCGCCGAAAACGGTGCCGACGCTAAGCCGCATGTTGGCGCCATAGCCGCGGGCCGAAGCGGCGATCTGCGCCGCCAGCTCGCGGGTCGGCGCAAGTACGAGCATGCGGATGCGGCCCGGCATCGGCTGGCGCCGGTCGGCGGCCATCCGGTCGAGCGTCGGCAGGACAAAGGCCGCGGTCTTGCCGGTGCCGGTCTGGGCGATGCCCAGCAGGTCGCGGCCGGCGAGAACCGTGGGGATGGCCTGCGCCTGGATTGGCGTCGGCTGCGAATAATTCTTCGCGGCGAGCGCGTCGAGCAGGGGCCGCGAGAGCCCAAGGTCGGTAAATTTGGTCAAAATGAAATCCGATTTGCAATGCGAATGGCCGCAGCCGACTGTCGGCGCGGTCCGTCCGGGGTTTGGTTGGCACCCCGCGTGAATGGAGAGCTTGAAAAGCTGGATCGAGACGCGGGCCGGTCGAAACCGTCACGCCGCTTGCAAGGCGTCTCGTGTTGCAGTGCAATATAGAGAGAAAGTGTTAAAAGTCCACCCTTGGCTCAGGCGGGGGAAACCGTGCCCGCCTCGACGTGGAATCGGGCGGCGTCGGCAATGCCATCGAACAAGGCGCTTTCGGTGGCAGTCATCCACACCTGGCCGCGCCCGCCGAGCCGGGCGAACAAGACGTCGCGGCGGGCCGGATCGAGATGCGCGGCGACCTCGTCGAGGAGCAGGATCGGCGGCGCGCCGCGGCGGTCCGCGACCAGATCGGCAAAAGCGAGGACCAGGCCGAGCAGCAGCGCCTTCTGCTCGCCGGTCGAGGAGCGCGCCGCCGGCTGTTGCTTGGCGGCATGAGTGACCGCAAGGTCCTGGCGGTGCGGGCCCTCGGTGGCGCGGCCGGCGCCGGCATCGCGGGCGCGGTTGGCGAGCAGAGCCTGGCCGAGGTGCGAATCCTTCCAGCCGTCGAGGGCGATGGCAGCGCGCGGGAAGCGATCGCCGGGCGCGCCGTCGAGCGCGTCGGCGAGATCGGCGATGGTGCGGGCACGGGCCGCCGACACTTCCGCGCCATGTTCGGCCATCTGCGCTTCGAGCGCGCCCAGCCAGCCGGGATCGGCCGCGTCCGGCTCGGCCAGCAATTTGTTGCGGGCGCGCATCGCCGCTTCGTAGCGCGCGGAGTGATGTGCGTGACCAGGCTCCAGCGCCAGCACCAACCGGTCGAGGAAGCGGCGGCGATCGCTGGCCGCGCCGGTGAACAAGCGGTCCATCGCCGGGGTGAGCCACAGGACAGACAGCCATTCACCGAGCGAATTGACCGAGGCCGGCGCGCCGTTGATGCGCACCTGCCGGCGTTCGGGGGCGGTGGCGATGGTGCCGGTGCCGATCCTTATCTCCCCCGTCCCATCGGCGCTTCGCGCCTCTTCCCCGCCCCTGAAGGGGCGGGGGGACAGGGTCGCCGCCACCGAAAACCCGCCAAGCCCCTCGTTGCGCGCCATTTCGCCCAGCGCCGCGCCGCGCAGCCCACGCCCGGGCGCGAGCAGCGATACGGCCTCGAGGACATTGGTCTTGCCGGCGCCATTGTCGCCGCTGAGCAGGACGAAGCCCGGCCCCGCCTCGATCAGCGCCGAGGCGTGATTGCGGAAATCCGTAATGGCGAGACGGGTGACGGGCACGCGTTCGTCATTGCGGGGAGTGCAACGACGAAGCAATCCAGAAGAAGGGTGTCAGACCCGCATCGGCATGAGGACATACAATGCCGGGCTGCCGTCATTTTCCCGCAATAGCGTCGGCGCCGCCGCGTCGGCGAGGTGGACCTCGACCGTGTCGCCCTCGATTTCGTGCAATATGTCGAGCAGGTAGCGGGCGTTGAAGCCGATCTCGATATTGTCGGAGCCATAGTCGGCGGCGATTTCCTCCGTCGCCGTGCCGCTTTCCGGCGAGGTCACCGACAAGGTCACCTTGTCGCGGTCGACGCTCATCTTGACGGCGCGGGTCTTTTCCGAGGCGATGGTGGCGACGCGGTCGACGCCGGCCGAGAAGCTCTTCGGGTCGAGCTTCAACAGCTTGTCGTTGGCGGTCGGGATGACCCGATTATAGTCGGGGAAAGTGCCGTCGATCAGCTTGCTGGTCAGAATCGCGTTGCCAAGCCCGAAGCGAACCTTGGTCGCCGACAGCGACACCTCGACCGTGCCTTCGACTTCGTCGAGCAACTTGCGCAGCTCGCCGACGCATTTCTTGGGGATGATGATGTCGGGCATGCCCTCGGCGCCGTCGGGCCGGTCGACGGTAACCCGCGCCAGCCGGTGGCCATCGGTCGCCGCCGCCTTCAACTTGTCGTCGACGACGTGGAGGAAGATGCCCATCAGATAGTAACGGGTCTCCTCGCTGGAGATGGCGAAGCGGGTCTTGTCGATGACCTGGCGCAGGGTCGCGGCGGGCAGCTCGAAGCGGGTCGGCAGCTCGCCCTCGGCAATGACCGGGAAATCGTCGCGCGGCAGGGTCGACAGATTGAACCGCGAACGGCCGGCGATGACCTGCATCTTGCCTTCGGCCGCGGTCAGCTCGACCTGGCTGCCTTCGGGCAATTTGCGGACGATCTCGAAGAAAGTGTGGGCGGGGACGGTGGTCGCCCCGGCCTGCTCGACCTGGGCGGGGACGCTGTCGTCGACCTGCAGGTCGAGGTCGGTCGCCATCAGCCGCAGCGAACCGTCGTCGCGCGCCTCGATCAGCACGTTGGAGAGGATGGGGATGGTGTTGCGGCGCTCGACCACCGACTGGACGTGGCCGAGGCTCTTCAACAGGGTTGCCCGCTCGATCGTCGCCTTCATGCCGCTCTTGTCCCTTGCCCTGTTCCTTGCCCCGGCAGCACGGCCGCGGACATGCGCCAATCACTATAACGAGCCGATTGCGCGCCGCCAGTGGGAAGCGTCAGAAAAGGATCAGCTAGGCATCAGCACGGCATCGATGCGGTGGATGACGCCATTGGAGCGCTTGTCGCCGTCCCCGGCGATCCGCGCCTTGCCGCCGGCGGCATCGCTGAGGACGATCGCGTTGCCCTCCCTGGTCGCGGTCAGCGTGCCGCCCCCCATGGTCGCCAGCACCGCCTTGCCCTTGCCGGTATCGATCGCCTTGCCGATGTCCTCGACGAGGATGGCGCCGGGCAGGATGTGATAGGTCAGCAGGGCCGTCAGATCGGCCCGCGCTTCCGGCTTCATGAGCGTGTCGAGCGCGCCGGCCGGCATCTTGTCGAACGCCGCGTCGTCGGGTGCCAGCACGGTATAAGGACCGGGGCCGGCCAGCGTCGCGTCGAGACCGGCGGCCTTGAGCGCCGCGCCCATCTTGCTGTCGCCGGCGATTCCCGCCGCGAGCGTCTCGTCGCCGGCGGCCTCCTTCGCCGTCGGCGCGGTCTTGGTGTCGTTGCCGGCCGACTGGTCGCAGGCGGCGAGCGCGAAAGCGGCGGCGAAGCCGAACGGGATCGATCTGGTCAGGCGCATGCGTGGGTTTCCCTCTTTTCTGCGTGGCGGGCCCGCGCCGTGGCGGACCCGCCTTTTGTCCTTATGCGACACCGGCTAGACCAGCGCACGGATGACCGCGGTGATCAGCTGCGTCGTCGGGTCGACCTGGTAAATGTAGCCGTCATTGTACCGGTACCAATGATCCGATGTGTCGGCATATTGGTCGCGATAGGCGAACGGCACATTGTAGGCGCTGTAGCCGAGCGGCAGCGGCTGTCCGACCGAAAGGTCGCCGGCGAGCAAGGCGACGATCGAGCGGATCATGCTGGTCTGCGGATCGACCTGGTAGATGGCGCCATTGCCGTAACGGTAGGAATAGTCGCCGTTGTCGGGCCAGTAGCCCGCATATTGCATCGGCACGTTGTAGAAATTGTACGCCGACGGATAAGCCATGCCGACCGGATAATAGCCAAAATCATTGAGACGGCCCGGAATCAGCGCGTCGATCAGGCTGTTGGTCCGGTTGACCCGGTAGATCAGCCCGTCCGGGCCCATCCGATACATGAAGCGGTCGTCATCGCGATACCAGTCGCGATAGGGGCCGACCAGCGACTGACCGCGCAACGCCGCCGGCAGCACCGATCCGACCAATTTCTTCGCCTGGCCCGGCGGCAGGCAGCCATTGTTCTTCTTGGCGAGGCCCGGCGGGCAGCCGTCAACGAAACCGCGGGCAAAGCCGCGATCGCCGAAGCGGCGGTCGAAGCGGTCATCATCGAGGTCGACGACGCGAACTCGGTCGCGGCGGTCATCCTTGTCGCGGACCAGAGCCCGGTTGCGGTCGCTGTCGCGCTTGCCCTGATCCTTGGCGCGGTCGTCGCCACGAGCCTTGTCGCCGCCACTTTGACCGCGAGCGACCATTTTCTGCCGGTCGTTGCCGCGGACCTTGGCATCGGCGTCATGCTTGCCGTGATCCGCCTTCGCCTTGCCGCCTTGATGGGCCTGCTGGCCACCCTTGTCCTTACCGCCGCCCTTGGGGTCGGCAAGCGCCGGAGCCGTGACCGCCAGCGCCGCGGCGCCTGCTGCGAGCATCCACTTGCGCATGAGAAATCTCCTTCTGGGCTGCAAAAACGGTCGGTATCCGCGCCCGTTCCGCCGTTCATGCGTGGGACAGGAGGATTCAGGCGTCTTCAACCCAATCGGCCCGCAAGCGCTTGGCGGCCAACATCATCAGCAAAGCGGCAAGCAAATAAAAGCCAAGGCAGGAAATGGCGGCGTAACGAAGAGCATGGACGCCCTGGCTGGCAGTCAGCCAGTCAGAGATGGCGCCCATCAGCAAGGGCCCGACGCCGAGGCCGATCAGATTATTGATCAAAAGGAAGCTGGCCGAAGCGGTTGACCGCATGCGCCGCGGGACCAGGTGCTGGACAGCCGTCACGACCGGTCCCAGCCAGAGGATGTTAAGCGCGTTGGGAATCAGCAGCAGCAGCCAGGACAGGCGCAAATCCGACACCAACAGGCCGGCCGCGAAGGTCGGGGCCGTGATCAGCCAGGCAATGGCCGGCAGCCAGGCATACCAGCGGCGGTCGGTGACGCCGAGGCGGTCGGCGAGCCAGCCCCCGGCGAACACGCCCACCGTCCCGCCTATGAGCAGCAGTGCGGCGAAGAAGTGAGCGGTGTCGAGGAGATCGAGATGGAAACTGCGGATGAGGATCGAAGGCGTCCACAGCGCCAGGCCGTAGCCGCACAGCGAGCTGCACGACGCGGCAGCCGCCATCAGCCAGAATGTCGGCTTTTTCGCCACCATCGAGAAGGCGCCAGTCAATGGCGCGGTGACCTCGCGCTCGGCGGCGGGGCGCGGCAAATCGCGCACGAAGAACAACAGGATGGGCGCCAAGGCGATGCCAAGGAAGCCCATGGCGAGGAACGCGGCGCGCCAGTCGATCCACGAGGCGATGTAGGCGCCGGCGAGAGTCCCGCCGGCCAGGCCAAGCGGGATGCCGAGGGAATATATTGCTAGCGCCCGGGCCCGTCTTGCCGGCTCGAAATAATCAGCAATCAGCGCGTAGGAAGGGGCGACCCCGCCGGCTTCGCCGACACCGACGCCGAGTCGGAACAGGAACAATTGGCCGTAACTGACCGCCGTGCCGCATAAGGCCGTGAACGCGCTCCACACTCCCAGTGAACCGGCGATCACCCAACTGCGCCGGGTGCGGTCGGCAAGCAGCGCCAGAGGCACGCCCAATACCGAATAAAGAAGCGCGAAGGCCAGGCCGCCGACCGCTCCGAACTGGGCATCGGTCAGCTTGAGGTCCGCCTTGATGGGCTCGGCGAGAATGCCGAGGATCTGTCGATCGAGGAAATTAAGAATGTAGGCGAGGAGCAGGAAGATGAGCAGCCGGGACTGGACGGCGCGGCTGGGGACAGGCTGTACCATGATCACGCGCCCTTCCGGCTATCCGTCAGGGCACCGTTCGCAGGAATTGCGCGACGGCGTCAACCGCCACCGGCTCGTCCAGCATCGGCGCGTGGCCGACGCCTGGCACGACCACGACGCGCATCGACGGCGCCGAGCGGACCATGCGCGCGGCGATATCGGCGGTGATCAGGTCGGACAGCTCGCCGCGCAGCAGCAGGGTCGGGCGCCGCCGCGCCAGCCGCCGGAACAGCAGCCCCGCCATCATGCCGGCCATGCGTCCCGGCATGGCCAGGGTCCCGGCTATCGCCGGATCATAATCGAGTTCGGGTCCATCGGGACCGTCGCGGAACGTGCGCCTGGCCATGCCTTGCCAATCGGCCGGGGCGAAGCCGGGGTGCGCCGGCCCATTGATGCGCCGCAAATAGTCCGCCGCATCGTTCCAGTTGCCGATATCCGGGCTCTTGCCGGTGTAGCCGAGGATTCGGGTGATTCCTTCCGGCGCGATTTCCGGCCCGGCGTCGTTGAGGATGGCCGCGACGACCGCCTTTGGCCGCAAGGCGGCAGCCGCCATGGTGATCAGCCCGCCCATCGACGTGCCGAGGAACACCGCCCGCCCGATGCCCAGCGCATCCATCAAGGCGAGGACGTCGCCGGCATAGACCCTGGGTTGGTAGTTGGCCGGATTGGGGTCCCGGGCGGACAGGCCGCGCCCGCGCACGTCGGGGATGATCACCCGCCTGCCCATCGCCGCGATGCGCGGGGCGATGTCGGCGAAATCCTTCGAGTTGCGGGTCAGCCCGTGCAGGCAGATGACGGGGAGGCGCGCCTCTCCGTCACCGCCGGCATGGTCGAGTGCGAACAGGGCAAGCCCGTCCGCCGACGTCCAGCGCCGCTCGCTGAATGCGGCCATCATCGACCTCAGTAGCGAGCGGTGAACCGCAAGGTGAACGTCCGCGGCGCGCCGTAATAGACGGTACGGATATTGCCGACCGACGAGAACTCCTGCGCGTCCGTCTTATATTCCTTGTCGAACAGGTTGTTGCCATAGAGGCCGAACGCGAAATGCTTGCCCACATCCTCCCAGACGATCCGCGCGTCGCTGACCCAATAGCCCTTCTGGAATAGACCCCGGACTTCGGTCGTAGTGCCGAGGCCGGCGGTCGGCGCGCCCGGTGTCGGCGGGTAGAGGATCACCGTATTGTCGACGGCAAGCGCGGTACGGCTCTTGTACCTCGACTGGCCGCCGACCGTGATCTGGCCGGCATTTCCCACCGGGAAGCTGTACTGTGCGCCGCCGCGCAAGGTCCATTTCGGGCTGAACGCCGGCGTCTGGAAGGCGCGGCTGTCGTTCGGGAAGCGCTCGTCCTCGAACTCCTTATATTTGGCGTCGAGATAGCCGATCTGGCCATCGAGGAGCAGGCCCCGAACCGGTGTCCAGGCCGCTTCGAGTTCGGCGCCACGGATCCGTAGCTTGCCGGCGTTGAGCACGGATAACAGTGGAGTGGGCAGATTGAGGATGGGATCGGGTTCGCCGGTTCCGCCAACGCGGGCCTGGAAATCCTTATAGTCGCTGTGGAACACGGTGGCGTTCAGGGTCAGTTGATCGAACAGGCGGCTCTTCACGCCCGCTTCGTATGACCACACCGTCTCAGGAGCATAAGTCGTCGATTCAAGGCCGGTCGGGTCGTTGGCGCGGCCATTGAAGCCGCCTGACTTAAAGCCCTTGGCGACTTTTGCGTAGACCATGACATCTTCGGTCAAATGCCAGTCGGCGCTCGCCATCGGCGACCAATCGTCCCAGCTGTCCTCCGGCTCAAAGTTGTAGATATCGAGGAAGGCGCCACCGAGAAACCGGGAGGTCGTGCGGAAATAGTCCTTGGTCTCGTGCGTGTAACGGAGCCCGGCCGAGAGGTTGATCGCCGGTGTGACCGCGAACGTGCCGTTGGCGAACGCTGCGTAGCTTTTCGTGTTGAGATCATCATCGATCGTGCGCAGGAATGCCGGCGGCGCGACCAGGGGACTGAAGCGCAGCAAATCGGAGCCATAGGCTTCCTGGTGCGATTTGACGCGCTCGTGGAGGTAATAAAGACCGGCAACGCCAGACAGACGCTCACCCTTGTAGAGCAACTGCCATTCCTGGCTGAACTGCTTCTGGTCAACGCCGACGAAGACGTCGCCGTTATTCCAGATCGACGCGTCGATATCGATGAAGTCGTCGGTATCGAGCTTACGCAAGGCAGTGATCGACTTGAGCGTGACCGCGTCGGTGACATCAAAAGCGATCGTCCCCGATATGCCGCGGTGCCTGAGCTCGGTCGAATTGGGTAGATCCGGCGAGATCTGAGCCGTGAAACCGTACCCGTCCGACTCTTTGTTGCCGACCGGGAGGATGGTCCCGAAGGCGGGCGTGAACAAGGTCGTGAGATCGTTGAGCGGCTGGCCGACGGTCATGGCCGAATCGTCCCAGCTGTAGTCCCCGCTCAGGTCGATGCGCAGCCGGTCATTGGGCCTGATGGCGATGTCGCCGCGCAGCGCGGTCGTATCCTTGTCGTTATATTCGCGATCGCTGAGCTCGTCCTCGACATAGCCGTCGCGCACCGACTTGAGCATCGCGACGCCCATCGAGATGCTATTGTTGATCGGGCCGGAGACCGCGCCCTTCGCTTCGAACTGGTTGTAGCTGCCGATTGCCAGCGAGCCGCTGGCGCGGAAGGTGTCCCCGGGGCGGCGAGTGACGACCTTCAGCGCGCCCCCAATCGTGTTCTTGCCATAAAGTGTGCCCTGCGGGCCGCGCAGCACCTCGATCCGCTCGATGTCCAGCAAATCGAGCTGGGTGCTGCGGATACGCGAGAGATAGACATCGTCGACATAGACGCCGACCGCCGGGTCGAACGTCTGCAGCGCATCTGGCTGGCCGACGCCGCGGATATAGATGTTCATCGCATTCGATGAGCCGCGACCTTGGACGATGTTGAGGTTGGGAACAGCGCCCTGCAGGCCGGTCGGGTCGACCGCCTGGAGGCGATCCAGGGCGCGCTCGTTGAACGCCGAAACGGCTGCTGGCACGTCCTGCAGCCGCTCCTCGGTCCGCCGGGCCGTGACGGTGATGCTCTCTCCGGTCGTATCGGCGCCTTCGTCATTGGCGGCGGCGGTTGCGTCGGGGGCGGGCGGCTGGTCGGCGGTCTGCTGCGTCACTTCCTCGGCGGATTGCGCCTGAGCCGGCGCGACGAGCGCGAATGCCGATGCCGAACCCAGCAGAATGGCGCGAGCGAAACTGGTCATTTATATCCCCTCCTCGAACGGACGGCTGATCCGGCTTCTTCGAACCGGCTTGCGTCCCGTCACACAGGCGGCATAATGAAAGTTGAACCGAGTTTCAACTTAGTTGCAATCGAAGGCGGGGGACAGCGGCAATGGTGCAACAGGCGGGCGGACCGGCGTTGCCGGCGGGAACGGGCAAGGCGCCGCGCACCGCGCGCGGGGCGAAGACCATGCGCAAGATCCTCGACGCGGCGCTCGCCGAGTTCGGCGACAAGGGCTTTTCCGACAGCTCGATCGTCTCGATCACCGGACGGGCCGAGGTCGCGCTGGGGACCTTCTACACCTATTTCGACAGCAAGGAGGCCTTGTTCGCGGCGCTGGTCGAGGACATGTCGGCCAAGGTCCGCGAAGGCGTCGCCCCGGCTTTGTCGGAAGGCTTGGACGCGATGGACGCGGAGCGCCGCGCCCTTGCTTCCTACCTGGGCTTCGCCGCCCAAAACAAGGAGGTGTACCGGATCATCGACGAGTCCGAGTTCGTCGCCCCCGACGCCTATCGCCGCCATTACGAGACGGTCGCCGCCCGTATAGCGGAGCGGCTCCGGGCCGGCGCCGACAAGGGCGTGCTTCGCGACGGCGATGCGCTCGAGCAAGAAGTGCGTGCGTGGGCAACGATGGGCATGAACGTCTTCCTCGGCCTGCGCTTCGCGGTCTGGAGCAAGGAGGATCCGGAGCGAGTGGCGGCCATCGCCAACGATTTGATCGCGCGCGGCCTGCGCCGCTAGGCAAGCTCGCTCGCCAAAGCGGCGAAGGCGTCGATGTCGACGTCGTCATGATAAAGCGCGAAACCAATGCGCAGGACGTCGCCGCGCACGTCGGTGACGCAGTCGCGAGCCATCAGCCCGGCGTTCCAGGCGGCCGCGTTCGGCGAACGGAAAGCGAGGAAGCGCGCGTGCGGCCCGCCGTCGAACGGGTTCAGCAGTTCCGCGCCTGCCAGCAAGGTTCCGGCGAGCGCGGCGAGCAGTCGTTCCTGCAAGGCCGCGACATGGGCGCTGATCGCGGCGGTGGTCAGTCCCTCCCCGGCCAGCATCCGCTGAATGGCGTTGAACCGGTAGAGGGCGGACGGATCGAAGGTGGCGCCCATGAAGCGCATGGCATCGGCGGTGTAGCCGACCGTGCTTCCCGGCGGCGCGGTCAGCTCGCCGAACTCGGCGAACCAGCCGGTGATGGGAGGCCGCGGGCCGAAGCCCGGCGGGCAGTGCATGAACGCCATGCCCTCGCCAGCCATGGCATATTTATAGCCTCCGCCGAGGTAAAAGGCGGATCGAGCCGTGGTTGCCAGGACTGGAGTCTCGAGCGCCATGAAGGCGTGGTAGCCGTCGATGACCACCCAGGGGCCGTCCGGACTGGCCAAGGCGACAAGCTCGGCCGGCCGATCGAACATGCGACCGCTGGCGAACAGGACCTGGCTGACCAGGATCAGGTCGTGCCCGCCGGCCCGGGCCGCTTGCATGAAGCGATCGGAGAAGGAGCCGAACGGCTCGGCGGCGACACGGATTGCCGAGACGAGACCCTCCTCCTCCCAGCGCGCCAACTGCCGGCGGGCGCTGTGGAACTCGCCGTCGCTGGTCAGGATTCGCAGCGGTCCGCCGCCACGCCGGGGCGCGGCGGCGAACAGGCGGATGAGGAAATCATGGGTGTTGGAGGCAAAGACGATGCGGTCGGGCGCGACCCCCAGCTCGGCGGCGACATGGCCCTGCGCCTCGGGCCAGACCTCCCCCATCACCTTGTCCCACTTGGCGTCGGCCAGAGCGGCGGCGTCGAGCCAGCATTGGGCGTGGCCGTCGAAGCTGGCGTCGGGCCACAGGTGATGGCTGTGCGCCGCCATGTGCAGGCGGCCGGGCGCGGCGGACAGCGACCTTGAAAACAGCCGCTTGAAGCTCAAAGATCGGTCCTTAGCGACCACAATTCAGGAAACGCCCGCTTGTCGAGGGTCGAGCGCAAATATGCGGCGCCGTCCGACCCGCCGGTGCCGCGCTTGAAGCCGATGATGCGCTCGACGGTCAGCACATGCTTGTGGCGCCAGGCGGCAAGCGCGTCGTCGATGTCGACCAGCTTCTCGGCCAGTTGGTACAGCTCGAACCAGCGTTCGGCATCCCGGTAGACGGCCAGCCAGGATTCGGCGCCGGCGCGCGCGAGCGCGGCATTGGCTTCGTCCCACAGGCTCGGTTCGTCGAGCGCCGCCACCAGCCGCGCGTGGCCGGCCGTGCCGCCTTCGTAATATTCGAGATATTTGGGGTCCTTGATGCCGAGCCGGTACTCGAGCTCGCGAAACTGCGCCGACTGGAAGCCGGACGAGGTGCCGAGCACGTCGCGGAACGCCGAATAATCGACCGGGGTCAGGGTCGCGAGCACGTCCCAGGACAAAGTCATCACCGACTGGATGCGGCTGACCCGCGACAACGCCTTATAGGCTTCGGCGAACTTGCCCGCGCGGACCAGCGCGCAGGCGAGGCCGACCTCGTGCAGCATCTGCTTCAGCCACAATTCCTTGGAATGGTGGATGATGATGAACAGCATCTCGTCGTGCAGGTCGGACAGCGGCCGCTGGGCCGACAGCAGCTCGTCCAGGTGCAGATAATCGGCATAGCTCATGCCGGCGGGGGTGGCGGTCATGGGGTCGGCTTACGGCAATCGCCGCTATTGCAAAACCCTACTGGGTCGGCTGCTGCGGGCCGAGGGCGCCCTGATTCAACACGCCGATATTGCCGAACACCTCGTCGAAGAAGCTGCGGCGGCGGCCCAGGGTCGGGGTCTTGTCGTCGACCGGGTCGATCTTCGCCACCAACGTCTCGTCGGTGGTGTCGACAGAGGCGACGTTACCGGCGGCATCGAAGCGGACGTGGAGCACGTCCTGGTCGAGCACCCGCTGGCTGCGGAAGGCGACGGTGCGGGTGTCGCGGGCGACATAATACCAGTCGTTGGCGTCGAACTGGCCGGTGAAGCTCGGCCGGCCGAGCGTCTTGGCGACCGATTCCTTATTGTCGACGCCGACCTGGACGGTGGAGGCCAGTTCCTTGTCGAGGACGTAGCCCTTATGCTCCTTGATGCCGATGCTGGAGCAGCCGCCAAGCAAGGCGACGCCAACGACTGCGGCAGCCACGCCGGCCAACCTGGACATGATCAAACTGAAAACTCCTTTGCTTCCCGCCGCCGCTTGCGCATCGGCGGGGCGGCCTCAATATGCGGACGGCCGTCCCTCGCGCAAGTGAAGAAGCCGGAGCCGCTTAAAGGAAGCTGAATAGGAAGCCGCATGCGCCTGCCGTTCCTCAAACCCAAGCCGCTCGCCGACCCCGGCCCGCTCTATGCCGCCGTGGTCGCCGAGGCGCGCCGCCCCGACTGGTACCGCGAGGCGGGTGTCCCCGACACGATGGACGGGCGCTTCGCCGTGCTGGCCAGCCTGCTGGCGCTGGCCGACATCCGGCTGGAACGCGGCGGCGGCGAGGCCCGGGCGCTGGGGCCGCGACTGGCGGAAGCGTTCATCGCCGACATGGACGCGCAGATGCGCCAGGCCGGGTTCGGCGACCCGTCGCTGGGCAAGCAGGTGCGGATGATGGTCGGGGCGCTGGCCACCCGCGTCGACAAATGGCGGCTGGCCGTCGAGGCCGTCGAGCCGTGGGAGGCGGCGGCGCGCTTCAGCCTCTATCGCGAGTCGCCGCCCGAGCCGGCGGCGGCCGAGACCGGCACCGCCGCCACCCGCGCCTGGTGGGAGCGGCTGCAGCGCGCCAGCGATTCGGCGATCGCCGCGGGGGACATTGCATGAGCACCGACTTCGCCCACCGGCTCGCCCTCGACTGCATCCGCGACGGCGCGCGAATCGACCTGGTCGCCGACGACAAGGAATGCGCGGCTATCGCCAAAAGGCTTGGCCTGGTCTCGCTCGACCGGCTGGAGGCGCACGCGGTGCTCGAGCGCAAGGGCGGCGAGGTGCGGGCCACCGGCCGGGTCAAGGCAAGGCTGGCGCAATGTTGCGCCGCCAGCGGCGAGCCGGTGCCGGCCCGGGTCGACGAGCCGTTCGAATTGCTGTTCCTGCCCGCGCCGACCGGCAAGCCCGACGAGGAAGTCGAGCTCGGCGCCGGGGATCTCGACGTCGTCTTCCACGATGGCGCCGGGATCGAGCTTGGCGCGGCGATCGCCGATACGCTGGCGCTCGGCCTCGACCCCTATCCGCGCGGCCCCAACGCCGACGCCGCGCTCAAGGCCGCCGGAGTCCTCAATGAGGAGCAGGCCGGCCCGTTCGCGGCGCTGGCGAAACTGAAGGGTAAGGAAGGCAGCTAAGCCGCCAAAGGTCAACGCGAGAAGACGGCGCCGTGGGGCTTGCCCTCTCCGGTCCAGTCATGGGGCCAACTGCGTTTTCCGAAACTGAAGCCGGGCTGGCCGTCGGTGTCGCGGAATGCCGTGTCGATGCTCAATGCGCCGGTCGCGGCGTCGAGCTTGAGCAGATACATGCGGTCGCCGGCCTGCCCCGAGGTCACGACCAGGCGGCGCGAAGCCGGGTCCCATGCCGTCCAGTGCGGCGAATAAGTGTCGTTGATGACCAGCCGCGAGACTTCGACCGGCCTGGCGCCATCGGCAATATCGAGAACGATGAAACCGTGGATCGACGGGACGCTCTGAACCAGGAAATGGTCGACGATCGTCGGCACGCCGCACCAGCTTCCCGGAAACTGGTGGACCAGCCGCGCGGCCGGCCGCCTGCCGTCAAGCCCGGTGACCCGCTGGATTCCGCACGACAGGGTCTGGACGTAGGCGGCGCCATCGGGACCGATACGCGGCTCCTCCGGGGAGACATGGCCGCTGAGCTTCGCGCCGGGGTCGAACCGATGCGTGCCGAGCAGCTTGAGGTCCGACAGGCGGAACAATTGATAGGTGTTGCTGGTCAGGAGATAATCGTCGCCCATCGGTGAATTGGTGACGATGACGCGGTCGATCCCGGGCAGGACCGCCAGGCTGTAGGGGAGCAAGCCTTCGTCCGGATATGCCGGATCGGCGTTGCTGACCGATCGTACCAGCTTGCCGCTGTCATCGATTTCGACGAGGCCGCCGCTCTTGCCCGACATGGCCATCACGGCACCATGATGGCTGCCGTGGTCCGGATATTGGAAGGAGGCGAGGACATTGCCGTTGGGCAGGCGGGCGAAGCTGTGCGGCATGGCGAAGCCACCCAGGCTTCCGAACGAGCCCGCCACCCGCGGCTTCAGCGGATCGCGCAGGTCGAAGACGAACGTGCGATTGGCGCCATGATCATTGGCGAACAACATGCCGCTCGCCGACATTTCATATTCGGTATGATGCGGCCGCAGGCTCTTCTGGTCGGTGGCAACGCTTGCCACCACCTTGCCATAGCCCGGCGATGCCGCGTCGGCGTCGAGCACGGCGAGGAAGTCGTTGCCCTTGTTTTCCTGGTCGCCGCTCCAGACAAACAGAAAATGGCCGGCCTTGTCCGTCGGCGGGGACTGGGCGGCCACGCCAAGCGACCAGGGTGCGAGCATGGCGATGAGCAAGGCACGAAGCATCAGGATTCCCCCCGTGAATTGACGGCTCCCACGCCGCCTTCGCAAGTACGCCTCACTCTGGGCCAGGATGATTGCACCCGGCGCGTGCGTCGGCAATGGGTCGAAAGTAGGGTTCGGCCGGAAAGCCGTTACCTTGTTCCCTTCGTCTTCCGCCATGTCGGCTTCGCGCGAGAGCCGGACTTCGCGGGTTTTCCCGGCCTTGGCGCCGCCGCCTCCGCGCGCGGCTCGGCCTGCTCCATGACCAGGCCTTCGTCTTCCGGAGCGATGGTCGCGCGGCGCAGGGCCTTGATGAAGCCGGGCGCGGCGCGCCGGGCGACTTCGAAATAGCTTTCGTTAGCGGCGACGCGAATGGCGCCGATGTCGTTGCGGCCGACATGGCCGTAGCGACAGATGAGCGGCAGCAGCCAGCGCGGGTCGGCATTGTGGCGGCGGCCGGCGTTCATCCGGAACCAGACCGAGCCTTCGAAGCCCGGGCGCGGCCCCGCTTCGATGCCTTCTTCGCGGGCGCCGGCACCGATGATGTCTTCGGGCGCGGGCAGATCGCTGCGCATTGACCGGACCAAAGCGAGTGCGATCGCCTCGGGTTCGAGCTGCGCCATCAATTGCCGCGCAAGCTGGCGGTCCTCCTCGTCGGGCTCGGCCGGGGCGGCGATGGTCTCCAGCAGCCGCCGCCGGTCCTTGGCGCGAATCTGCTCGGGCTCGGGCGGAGCGATCCACTCGGCGTTGATGCGGGCATTGCGCAGCATGGTCTCGACATTGCGGCGGCGGCGGAAGGGCACGATCAGGACGGCAGTGCCCTTGCGCCCGGCCCGGCCCGTGCGGCCGGAGCGATGCTGCAATGCCTCGGCATCGCGCGGCAGCTCGACGTGAATGACCAGCGAGACGGACGGCAAATCGATGCCGCGCGCGGCGACATCGGTGGCGACGCACACCCGGGCGCGCCGGTCGCGCAGCGCCTGCAGCGCCTGATTGCGCTCGTTCTGGCTATGCTCCCCGGACAGCGCGACGGAGCCAAAGCCGCGCTCGGTCAGGCTGGCGTGCAGGCGGCGGACCGCGTCGCGCGTGGCGCAGAAGCAAATGGCGGTCTCGGCTTCGTGGAAGCGCAGGAGGTTGACGACCGCATGCTCGATGTCGGTCGGCGACACGGCCACCGCCTGATAGGCGATGTCGGCATGGCCTTCGCGGTCGCCCAAGGTTTCGATGCGCAGCGCGTCCTTCTGATAGCGCCTGGCAAGCGCGACGATCGGGCGCGGCATGGTCGCGGAGAAGAGCAGGGTGCGGCGTTCCGGCGGGGTGGCGTCGAGAATTTCCTCGAGCTCCTCGCGGAAGCCCATGTCGAGCATCTCGTCGGCTTCATCCAGGACCGCGACGCGCAGCGCCGACAGGTCGAGCGCGCCACGTTCGAGATGATCGCGCAGCCGGCCCGGCGTGCCGACGACGATATGGGCGCCGCCGTGCAGCGCGCGGCGCTCCTTCATCGGGTCCATGCCGCCGACGCAGGTGACGACCCGGGCACCGGCGAGGCCGTAGAGCCATTCGAGCTCCTTGCTGACCTGGATCGCCAGCTCGCGCGTGGGGGCGATGACGAGGCCGAGCGGCTGGCGGGTCCACGGGGCGCGGTCGCCGTCGAGCAGCTGGTCGGCGAAGGCGAGGCCGAACGCGACCGTCTTGCCCGAGCCGGTCTTGGCGGAGACGATCAGATCGCGGCCCCGCGCCTGGTCCTCGATCACCGCCGACTGGACTGGGGTCAAGGTGTCGTAACCGCGCGCCGCCAGCGCTTCGGCGAGCGTGGCGTGGACTTGGGAATGCGTCATGACGTGGCCGCTACTCGCAATGGCTTGCGAGCGATAGGCTGGCCGGACGGGCCTTAGAACGGACGTTCGTTTTGAAGTGCTGCCCCGCAGCCCTTAAAACGGAACGTCGTCATCCAGATCATTGTCGAAGGTGGCCGGCTGCGGGCGGGATTGGGGGCGGGAGCCGCCGCCGAAGCCGCCGGCATCGCCGCTGCCGAAATCCTCGTTGAAGCTGCTGCGTGAGCCGCCGCCGCCGTCACGGCTGTCGAGCAGGACCATGGCGCTATTGAAGTTCCTCAGCACGACGTCGGTCGAATAACGGTCGTTGCCCGACTGGTCCTGCCATTTGCGGGTCTCGAGCTGGCCTTCGAGATAGACTTTCGAGCCCTTCTTCAAATATTGCTCGGCGACGCGGGCGAGGCCTTCGCTGAAGATCGAGACGTTATGCCACTCGGTCTTTTCCTTGCGCTCGCCGCTCTGCTTGTCCTTCCAGTTCTCCGACGTGGCGACCGAGAAGCTGACCACCTTGCCGCCGTTCTGAAAGGTGCGCGACTCCGGGTCCTTGCCCAGATTGCCGACCAGGATCACCTTGTTGATGCTGCCCGCCATGACACGCTCCTCAAATTTGCCGTCCTGACGAGCGTTAGGACGCGCGCGCGCCGATGCCAAGCATGCTTTATTCGGCCGGCAGCGGCTGCGCCGTGCGGCGCCCGGCCGAGCGGAAACCGAGCAGGATGGCGGCGAGCGCGAGCAGCTGGGCGCCGACCGCCTCGGCGGTCGGGAACAGACCGAGCAGAGTGATCCGCGGCACGCCCGGGAGCGGGGTGACCGAAACCATGCCGGCTTCCTGCAGGGCGCCAATGCCCTTGCCGGCGAGGACGACGGTGAGGACGGCGATCAGGATCGCGCTATATTTGAAGAATAAGGTGATCGGCAGAGTCTTGCTGAAGCGCAGCATCGCCCAGGCGATCGCGGCCAGCAGGACGACCGCCGACACAGCGCCGGCGAGGATGGTCGCGCCATTGTCGGGCGTCCACAACGCCGCGTAGAACAGGATCGTCTCGAACACTTCGCGATAGACGACGATGAAGGCGAGGCCGAACAGGAACCAGGCCGAGCCCTTCGAGAGCGCGCCCTGCATCCTGGTGGCGATGTAGCGGCGCCATTCCTCGGCCTGGGCCTTGCCATGCATCCAGATGCCGACCGACAGCAGGATGACGGCGGCGAGCAGCGAGCCGAAGCCCTCGGTCAGCTCGCGGCTCGCGCCGCTGATTCCGATGGCATAGGTAGCGATCGCCCAGGTGACGCCGCCGGCCAGGAGCGCCGCCACCCAGCCGCCGTGGACATAAGGCAAAGCCTGGGGCCGGTCCGCCTTGCGCAGGAAGGCGATCATGGCGATCACCACCAGCAGCGCCTCCAGCCCTTCGCGCAGCAATATGGTGAAGGCGCCGAGGAAGGTCGAAATCTCGGTTGCCGATTCCGGCGCGAGCGCGGCCTCGGCCCGGTCTAGCAGGGCATTGGTCTGCGCGAAGCGGGCGCGCAGGGCATCGACCGAATCTTCGCGGGCGATGGCGGTGCGAAAGCCGGCCATCGCTTGCTCGACCTCGGCCATCAGGGCGCCGTCGCGGGTCGCCAGCACCGCCTCGACCGGCTCGAAGCCATCGAGATAGGCCGACAAAGCCAGCTCGCGCGCCTGCTCGCGATCGCCGGCGGCATAAGCGTCGAGGCTTTGCTTGAGCTTGCTCCGCGCCAGGTCGAGCTGGCCGCCGCCTTGATTGGCGAGCGCGCCGGGGTTGGCGCGCAGGAAGGCGGTGACGGCCGCCGCTTTGTCCGGCCCGATGCGCTGCCCGAGTTCGGCCGGCGTAATGGCGACCAGCGCCGCCAGGTCCGGGATGAGGTCGCGGATGGCGGGATCGCTTTGCCACAGGCGCTCGCCTTCCGCCACGTCGGGCCAGGCGAGCGTCCCGGAATGAAAAGCCAGTGCCCAGCGGTCCTGCTCGGGCAAATGCGCGAAGCTTTGCATCGCCGTGCCTTCGAGGCCCTGCGAGACGACCTGGTAGAGGCCGAACAGGCTGCGCTCGGCGGCGCGTTCGCGGTCGGCGAAGGCGATCGGCGGGGGATCGAGCCTGGCGAAGGCGGCAATCGGGCCTTCGCCCTTGGCGCCGTGGCAGGAGGCGCAATTGTTGGCGTAAAGGGCGGCGCCGCGCGTGACGTCGGGGGCAGAGGGCGGCGCCAGCGGCACCGGATAAGCGGCGAGCAGGCCATCGGCGAGCGCGCGCGCAGCGGTGGCGATGGCCTGCGGCTCGGCCTTGGCGGCGATGGCCTTTTCCAGGCCCGCGGCGTCGGCGAGCAGGCGGTCCCTGGCGGCATTGGCGGGTAGCGCCGCCAGCCGCTCGCGGACCGAGGCGGAGAATTCCTCCATTTCGCGATATTCGAGGGGGTTGACGATTCGGCCGTCGCGCACCGCCTCGCGATAGTCGACGGCGATATAGTCGAGCAGGC